>JBCDBM010000010.1:0-27654 GCA_039183665.1 Pseudomonadota bacterium
AGGCGACGCGCCTATTCTAAGGCTTAGTGAACACCCTGATGCGATCGTCGAAGAACAGGTAATCAGTTTACATCCGGGCGCCATGCCTGATTATTGGGATGTGTATCGCCAGCTTGCGCCGGCGGCGACGTCGGAAATGCCGGGCGGTTTACTTGGAGGCTTCCGAACGCTGCTCGGCGAGCAGTACAAAATCCTGATCTTGCGCTGGTACGAAAATCCGTCTCAATTGCTCGCGGCTCGCGCAGATCTTCGGACAAACCCCCATTGGCATGAATTTGAGGACGCCGTTAAACCGTTTGTGAGTGCTCAGCATACCCAACTTTTGGCGCCCTGGGCGATACCCCAAATGGCCCCGATTTTTTATTAGGTCTTTGGTCGCGCCACTAAGTCGGGCACCGACGCCATGAGCTGTTTCCAAAGCGCTTGAACTTTTTCCGTTCTATGCAAATCCACATGGGTTACAAGCCACATGTCTATGGCCCATTCTGGATTTTGCGGCAGGAGCGCTTCAAGCTCCTGTTCATTCGCGGCCTCGAATTCATCCATGACGCCCATGCCCAGCCCCCGACGCATAGCTTGAATAAGCACTGTTGTATCGTTTGACGTCACGACAATTTGCGCCGGCTCGATGTACTGCTCAAGCCAGTCTCTAAACGACCAGCGCGCGCCTATGTTTGAGGAGGTGATAAACTCGTGGCCGGCAAAATCATGCTCGTCTTTGGGTCTTCCCTTGCGTTCTATGTAAGACTGATGAGCGTACAGATTCATGCCCATGCTGCCCAGGGGCTTCACTACGTAATCTGGGTGTTCTGGCTCGTCCCCAAGCCTAATGGCAATGTGCGCTTCCCCATATTCAAGCTTTAGCTGCTCTTGGCTAGCGATGACGTCGACGCGGTAATTTGGATGGTCACGACGAAACTGCTGGATTGGTTCCCATACGACTTTTGTGATCGGCGCAGGGACGGTGATAGAAATTTCTTTGCCGATTTCATTTTGACCGCGATGAATGCGACCGGACAGATCCTTAATCAGACCCTGCGCTTTCTCGGCGACCTCTAACACTTCCTGACCGACATCAGTAAGGAGATAGCCTCTGCTATTGCGGATAAAAACGCGCGCCCCAAGCGCTTCTTCCAACAGATCTATATGGCGGTTGACGGTCGCTCGGTGAATCCCAAGCGCGCTGGCCGCTTCGCTCACGGTGCCAAATTTCGCTACATGGTAGGCTGTTCGGAGTTCAGTCCATTTATCCATAGCGTTGACCGGTCAGCACGCTCCAATTCGCTGTTTACGCGTCAATCAATGATTCTAACGTGCGTTTGCAGATCAAGTCTTCCCCTGGCGATCCGCCCGCCGCGGCGACTGAAAGGCGGGCGAGGTGATAGTCCCAGGCGCGTGACGCGCCCGACAGCACCGCCTCTGGTAAGGCCGTCTGCCGCAACTCGACCAGACATCCGCCTACTTCAGCGCGTAGCGAGACAGTGACTGTTGTCGGCGGCGCGTGTTCGACTTTGGGATAGATTTCCCAAGAAATAAAGTCGGGTGCTCGGATCTCCAGAAATTGCCCCTGGATAAGGCCGCCGAGGCCCAGATCTAATTGATAAGCGCCCCCAGGTTTTGCGTCCATTGTCGCTTCTAAGCCGGACCATGCGATTACTTTCTCGTTCTCGACGAAGTAGCAGAAAACAACGTCCTGATTCGCATGGATCCAGAGCGATTTGAGAATTTCCGTCATCTTTCGCGCTCCATAGCATTGATCGGTTCTCGTGGACCACAACGCATCGAGCGCGAAAACGCCACGACAAACTTATCGTTAGTCACCGACAGGGGCTTCATGCACTAATTTTCAGGCGTTGATCAGCGCGCCGCGGTCCGCCGACCGGACAGTCACCCGGCGGCGTCAAAAAGAAATGTAGCCAAGCGATATGAGATAAAGAACCAGCAGTATCCCTGCTATGAGCTGGAACAGGAGGATGAAATACCACAATGTCGGTTTGTCGTTATGGGGAGATGAACTCGTGGAAATCTCCATGGCGTTTTGGGATTCAGATTGAATCCACTGCACTTGTTCGGCAGGCATGACCAATTTGACTTTGGGCGCGCGTTCAAACTCCAACTCAAGCGTGCTCGCATTCAAATACCATGACTGATCCCATCCGCGAATATCTTTGTACGGTATAAAAATCGGTTCGTGAAAATACGAAAAGGGCGGCGTAACCCGTAAGGCGACCCCAGTTTCATGCAAGCCGATCGTTAGCAAGCCATTGTAAGACTTTGAACCAAATCCATCGCCATAGGCAACCGCATGTTGGAAACGCTTTTTTTGCAACGGCGTTGTCCACGGTCGAGCATACTGTTGCGCCAAATGACGCCAAAAGTGCGCATCGCGATAGTAAATGACATAAAGCACGCCGACCATGACGCCCAATCCAACGGCGCCTAAATACAATTTGTCTATAATTTCTGCGATCGGGGCCACAGCGCCTCGCTATGATTTACTGCAGTTGCCTCAGTACGTTAATTCGGAAGCAAGAACAGTTTATTAAGAGACAATTAGGCGCTGCGCGTGAAACTTAATCTTCGCATAGTGCGATTGCGGAGCGGGCTTATGAAACTGGATGTAGAATACGGCATTGCCGCTGTGCTACTCGCAATCCATTGGGGACCGCTCCTGCTTGCGGCGTGGTTGTGGCCTCTGCGAAAAATCAGTCTTTCTATCATCTCTATACTGACGCTTATTGTGTGTTTACCATGCGGCCTACTCGTTCTAGCCGGCCTCATCATATTCACTGACGTAAATTACACGGCGCAAGGCAACGGGATCACTTGGTACATGATCTACTCGATCATGAGTTTGGGGTTGATCCCGGCCACGATGATCCTCGCCCATATTATGACGGGCCGCCTGGCGGGATATGTGATGCGCAAGCGCGGGCGAGGAAACAGAAAACCCGTGACCATCAATCGTTAGGCGTTTACGCTCGCCGCGCTAACCCAGGTCCGCTAGCCCCATTTCGGCCCTCTGGTCCACGAGCCCGAGGTCGAGACAACCGCGCCGCCAAGACCAAGTTTGAAGCGCGCGACACCGGGCATATTCTGGGTATCGACACCGCCCAGATCAAGCGTTCTGACGCCCAATTTCTTCAGCTCACGGATGGCTAGCCACATGATACGGTTTTGTGCGTTGAGCGATTTCCCGGTCTCATTCGACCAGCCGATGTGATACGTGGCTCCATCGCCATGAATGACAAACAACATTCCGCCGATTCTCTCAGCGCCGCTCTTGGCTTCAAAGGCCAGTACGCTCTTCTTGCCGGCTATTGATTGGTAAGCGGGCACCAGCACCACATTCGATGACCGGTGGCCAATCGATCGCATGAGCGTCGCATCTTTATCGAGGAGCCACGCATATTTTGCGCGATCGCGCCCAAGGCGCATCACGGTGATGTCGGCTTTCTCGGCCGCGTTCAGCCGATTGCGCCATTTGCCGTCAAGGCCCGCGCGCAAGGCCTCTTCGTCGCGCGAAAGATCCAACAGCGAGGTATGTGAGCCCGTGTAGATCTGTTTGAAGTCAGAGCCTTCGAAGTCATCCCCTTCCGCTGGGGTGATAAGAACAGCGTGCGGTCCTTTTGCTGGCGCGCTTTGATGCAGGGCCTGTGCGGCGGCAAGTTTGACAACGCGCGAAAGGTCCGGACGCGCCCATACAGGCCCGCGCATCACATGGATCGCCGGAAGAAACGGATACGTCATATGGCGAACCGCCTGCGCGAAGCCGACCAGCGAGTCGTCAGAGATAATTCGGGCCCGCAGGATCTTCCCGCCCGCCGCGTTGACGGCTTCCCCGTATGCGTAAGACTGCTGATAGGCGGCAAACGCCGCCCCGGCAAAGACCGACTCCCATTCTGATCGGAAGGCGCCGGTTTCAGGCTCCCATTGCGCTTGAACATTTTCCGCGAGCGGGAATGGCGCCTGCGCGGCGTCTAGGGCTGCATAAAGACGCGCGCTTTGAGATGGTCTGAGCGCCTGGTCCTCGAGACCGCGAGGGCTGGTTTTTCGAAGCGAACTCATTCACAGACTAAAGCGATGCTTCGCAAAAAAACGCAAACAATCAGCGGTCACACGCTTCCAGGTCCGCGCATGACCCGAGCGGGTTTTATGATGATGCTCGTTTATTTTGCTGCGCCCCTCATGGCCGTGCTGATCAGCTTCGATATCGTCATGTATTTTGCCATGCGCATCGTGTTCAATGCCTGCTATGGCGTGTGGTGTTGGTTTTAAGGCGCTCTCCGTCGGCCATGTGGATCTCGGCATTCAACGCAGCGCGTATAACAGTCATATCCGAATAATCCGATCGAAACGCGTTTGATCGGCGGGAATCGGTATTGCTACGCTTCGGTTTGCGGTGCGTTTCCACTAAAAACATTGTCAGATAAAAACAGGGAGTTCTAGGGAAAAGGAACAATATGATGGCTCATGACACACGCCCGCTAGCCGCCCAATGGCGCACGCCGTTTCGTAGCTTCGCCTCGCGATCGCGAGCAACGATAGGAAAAACGGCTGCGGTATTGCTTAGCGCCATTTACGCCTCGGCAACGGCGTCCGCCGCGGACCCGTCGGCCGCGCAAGACGACTGGATTGCACTGTTCGATGGGGAGTGGGGCGACGGTCTTGAAGTGTGGATAAGTCGCGACGGTCTTTTCCCCGTTGACGACCAAGAGATCTTCACGCTGACTGACGACGGTTTAATCGAAGTCTATGGCGAAGACCCAACATACGTTGAAGACGCGTTGTTGATGACAAAGCAAAGCTACGAGAATTATCATTTTAAGGTCGAATACAAATGGGGGACTGCGCAGTTCAACCGACTTGATTCGCCGAAGAACTCTGGCTTCATGTATCATGTGTTCGACGGTCCCAATGCGGATGACCCGGCCGATACAACGATGACGCGTTATGGCGCGTCGGCGAGCTATTTCACGCCGGTATCCGGTCCGCCACAATCAAAAGCAGAACGCGAAGAAGGGAGCTTTGGCGGCTTCATGCGGGGCGTCGAGTTCCAAATGCGTCTCGGCCAAGCAGGCGGCAGCCGCCTTATCGGCACACACGCCATCGCTTCTTTCGATGCGGAAGGCCACCCTGCACCGCTCGGGGAAAGCGAAACCCTTTTGGCGCGCGGCGCGTTATACGGGCAGCCTTATGGGTTCACGCTCGATCTCGCTCTCGATTCGGAAACAGAGTGGAACGTGGCAGAGATTATCGTCACCGGGGCGAAGGCGCGCCACATCATCAATGGCGAAGAGGTGCTGGTGCAGCATGATTTTCGCGTTTTCGATCCGGAGAAACGACAATTGGCGCCCATAACGTCTGGGCGCGTCGGTGTCCAAGCTGAGGGCGCGCATCTGTTTATTCGCAGCATTAAAATTCTGCCGATGTAAGCGCTCGATCGACTAGGCGCGCCTATGGCGGGCCTTGCGATCAAATAGGTTTCACTGAACCCCGTCCCCTTTTACGCGGAGGACGGGGCGAGATACGCACATTGGCTTTATCAATCTAAGACGCTTGGCCAATTGGCGTCCGCGAGCGCGATAAAACCATCGGGATCTTCCATCCAGTCGGCTTGGACATCGTCATTGTAGTTCAAATACAGTTTGCCATTATGGATCGCCCAACTCTTGGGATCCGCGCTTGCTGTGTAGTTTTGCGAAACCGCCCACGCGCAGTATCCGCCATATTGCGGAGCGTACGCTTCTGGGTCCGACTGGAACGCGTCAAGATTTTCTGCCGACGAGAACCGCCAGGTGGCGCCATTGTAGTCATAACTAAACGCGTTCGAGCCTTTGACCGCCTCGCCTTGTTCGAAATAGGCGACGGCGTCATATCCGCTAACCGCCAATGACGAGAAGCGCGGTGTAAAAACCTCCGGTTTGCCAGCGAGCGCCGTCGTGGCGGAAACAAAGAGCAACGCGATCGTAAACGACAAAACGCGCATGCTCGGCGAGACTACGCCTAACGGCGTCCTTGTTGATTGACGTGATATCATGGTTGGGCATTCCCTCGGGGCCTAACTTGTGCCTGCCATACTAAGAAACAAAGCGTTGGATGCCCATTCACACTCACTCACCGTTTCGCGAGCCCACTGTGGGCGCGCGCAGTGATCTGCGACGTGTGGCTTGTGTTGCGCGATTATGACGAAGCTATGAGGGCGTCGATTTCAATCTCAAAGAAATGCTGAATAAAAGCGCCGGCCCCGAATCGCCGCTTAAACTGGAACAGCGTATCGTCGACCCCAAAAGCGCCGTCGCCAGAAGATGTGCCTAGGGACAGCCAACGAACTTTTTCGTCGCGGCATCGTTCCAGCGCGGTCATCAACAATAGCTTGACCGCATTGCTGCGCCGGCCAACGGGTGTCGATGCGATATACTGGGGATGCCATGCGTCCTCCGCATAGCGCAGCATCCATGCAGCTGCGGCAGGCGCATTGTTGGCGTCGCGAACCAGCAAGACGACAGACGCCGGACCTAATGTGTGGTGCAGTGTCTTGACCTCTGCCAAGCTATGCAGTGGTTCTGCTTCATGGCGATCAGCAAGATTCTCGCGAACCATTTTATACATAGCGTCTAGCGCGTCGCCTTCGACCGACCATTGTGCGGTGAAACCCTTTTTGCTGGCTGAGCGGGCTTCTCTGTCTAATCCGCTCGAGAAATTCAGCGGCTTTTGTGTATCGATCGCCTGCCACAATTTTTTCGCCGTTGTCGACGCGCATTGAGAGACGATGGCTATATCCGTTTCATCAGGCTGCGTATCAAAAAAAGAAGGCGTCGTTTTATAGCTGAGGGAGGCTACGCCGTGTTCGCGCCACACAAGAGCGGCGGCTTGAAAAGCGTCCGCGGTTTGTTGAGGCGACGCTGGTTTCTTAAAGATCATCCCCCCAAGACTAGAACCTCCATGACATGTCACGCGCGAGGGGTCTTGGGGATGTATCGCACCCGGCAGCAGACCCTGCATGGGGCCACCGGGTCCATCCCGAAACACCAGCGAAAAATCCTCTAACCGGTCGCCGTGGTAATCGAGAAAGTCACGACGGGTGAGAATATTCCGTCGCGCGGCCTTTTGCAGTAATTGCGTCCAAGCCTGGCGGTCGGTCGCATCATTGTAGCGCTCTGCAATGATTGGCATCAAAACCAACTCTCGATCGCGTCATCAACGGCCTCGTAGCTAGTGGATGCGACACTGTCCAAGAATATCGCCGCGCCAGATGCGCGTCCCGCAAAGGCCACATTGTCAAACAAGTCGCGCGCTTTGGCTTGCGCATTCCCCGCGTTTTTTTGGAACTGAACGGTCGGTCGCGGCAATGCGTTTTTATGGTTCACATAGTCGATGAAAAGCGGTGTTGCACTGTCTTGAACGCCGCCCATGCGCCGTAACTGCGACAGAGCTTTTTCAGTCTTGGCCTCAAAGTCTTCTCCTACCTCGCCGATGAGCTCAATCGCGATTGCCGGCGTTTCGGGTGTTCGTTCCGCTTTGCGAAAATTACTATAGAACATCGTTCTGTAAAAGGAGCCGTGTACGTCGTAATCCGCAATATATATCAGGTCATGGGGCAAAGGCCGGTCCAATATGATATTTGCGGTTGTGATCGATAAGAATTCCGGTGGCGCGCCTGCCAGCGAAACGCCCGCTGCTTTCAAGAATAGCGCTGGCGGCGCCGTCCAAAATAGGTGGGACACGTCAATGCCGTCGCCTTCAGTAAAGTCAAGACGGTCAACCGCGCCCTTGGTCACCTCAAGACTCGCGATGGATCTATTGAGCAAAAATTTGCCGCCCCGTTCGAGAATTGCTGAGGTCATGGCGTCAATCCACTCGCCGCTGCCGCGTGAAGGGTATAAAAAGCGCCGACCAAAGGGGTCTTTCATACCGCGTACGGAAAGGTGGGCGACTTTTGACGCTAGGTCATTTTTCTCGCGAAGCGTTTCAATGTCTTCAGACGCAACGATGAAACGCTTCGGAATGAGGAGCCGGTGCGCATTTGGGGCGAGGTCTTCAAGAGGGCGGCCAAAATAGCGCTTGAGAACCGGTTCAAAAACATGGGCGCGCAATGTGGGCCCGTAATCCGTCTCTATTTTTTCCAACGCGTTGGGGCAGTCTGGCGCATCGCACCTACCGCGCTCCCGGAGTTCGCTGATAATTGCCGCGCAGATATCATCCCCGAGGCTGCGGACGTCGATGCATGAATTCTCTTTATACAGAGCGCCGTTGAATACCGCGCCTTCGTTGATGAACGTGTTAACCTCTCGCCAGTCGAGAGTTTTGAACGCGTCATAGTAAAGCGCGTCCACATTTTCCCTGCCCGACGTCATCAATATGCGAAGGCCTTTGTCGAATGTTTGGCGCCCGACAGGCGTTTCGCATTCATAAGAGCGCCAAAACTTTGCCGGCGCGTCGGCTTGGTCGACAATGATGGGGTTGTACCCGCGGTCCAAGAATCTCAATGCGGTGAAGAGGCCGGCAACACCGCCGCCGACAATGACGATATTTTTGTCGCCGCCTGATGTCACCGGAAACTCCCAATGGAGTCTTCCACGCGCTGGATTTCAGTTTCGTCAAGCTCTGGAAAACAAGGCAGCGTTAAGATCCTATTCGAGACCGCGAGGCTGTTTGGCAGCGGACGCTCCTCAGTAAAGGTTGAAAGCGCAGGCTGCGCGATATCCAAATGCGGGTAATGGACGCCAACGCCAATATTGCGCTCTTTCATATGCGCTTGCGCGGCCTCGCGATCGTCTGTCTGAACCACAAACAAATGATAGACATGATCCTGATCGCCCGTCCCGGGACGCTGCGGCGAAAGTCGTCGACCGACGCTCGCGCATGCGGCCGCTAAGCGAAGACCGATGGCGCGCCGACGCGCATTGCGATCGTTCAGCTGGGTGAGGCGCAACGACAGCACATCAGCTTGCAACGCGTCTAAGCGCGAATTGCGCCCGCCGGGAAGTTCGGCGCGAAAACGATCCGTCCACCCATATTGGCGTAAGCGGCGAACGGCGTTCGCCAAGTCTTGATCGTCCGTCACGATCGCGCCGCCGTCGCCGAGTGCGCCCAAATTCTTCGTCGGGTAAAAAGAAAAACAGCCAATATCGCCAAATGCGCCGGCTTTTACACCGTTGCGTTGCGCGCCGTGCGCTTGCGCGCAGTCCTCAACCACGCGCACATTGTGGGCGCGGGCGATCGAGACGATGGCGTCCATCGCTGCGAGCCTGCCATATAAGTGGGTGACGCAGACAACATCCGTCTCGGCCGCAACGCGTTCGAAATCGCGTGGATCCATGAGCATGGTATCGGGATCAACGTCCACATAAACAGGGTTCGCCCCGCATGCTGCAGCGGCATGGGCGGCGTAGCCGCCGGCATTCGCGGTCATGGCGATTTTTGCGCCGTCATTCGCTTTAAGCGCGCGAAAGGCGAGCTCAAGCGCATCGGTTCCATTTGCGCAGCCCACGCAACATTCCGAATCATTCCATTTTGCAAATCTGGATTCAAAAGCCTCGACCGCTTCGCCCATAACCAATGAGCGCCCGGCAACAAAGCGAGAAAATAAGTCCTGCAGCGCGCTTTCAATGGATCGGAGATCCCTGCTGACATCGTTGAGAGGAACGAATTCCGACATATGAAGTGGGTTGCTCTTGGCTTAAGGCTTAGGCGATTAGGGGGCGCAATGGTGCTATGTCAATATGAGCGGGTCCGCTGAGCGGGCTCTCAAGGAGAGGGCCGGCGTCGGCTTTACTATCACGGCGCGCATGGATGCTGAGAGTAAAATGACGTCGAAACGCTTATCCATCATCATCCCGGTTTATTCGAATGCGGCCGATCTTCCGGCTTTGTTCTCCGCTTTGGACGCGTTTCGGACCGCCAAGGCCGCGGATGCGTTGGCGCTCGATATTATCTTTGTGGACGATGGATCCCAGGATGACAGCGCCGCCTTAATCAGAGCTTATGTCAAAGATAATCCCGATTGCCGGCTCATCCGGCTGACACGCAATTTCGGGACGATCGCCGCGTGTAAGGCCGCTTTGCCTCACGCCAAGGGGGACGCGGTTACGTATCTCGCCGCCGATCTTCAAGATCCGTTGGATCAGGTCGGCAAAATGGTGACCGCGTGGGGCGAGGGCGCTTCGCTCGTGATTTCGCAGCGGGCCGACCGCGAAGACAGCGCACTCGAGAAATTCTTCGCGAACATCTATCTCATCCTGGTGCGGCGGCTTTCTCTGAAGAATTATCCACAGGGTGGATTCGACCTTTTCTTGGCTGATAAGTCGCTGTTCTCGGCGCTCATGGCGATGCCCAAAAACGTGAATACGCAAACGTTTTTAGTGTGGCTTGGGATTGAGCCCGTCGTTCTCGACTATGTGCGCCAAGCACGCCAACAAGGGAAATCAGGTTGGACGTTTTCTAAGAAGTACAACCTCATGGTGAACAACCTTTTCACGCTTGCGCCCGGGGTCATGCGCGTCTCGTGCACAGCCGGGATCGCCATTTCGTGTCTCATTGCGATCGCTGCAGGCGTCAACGCGCTTGCTGGCGCGGGGGGCGCGTCCCTCATTGCGGTGATCGCGTTTTTATTTGCGTTGGTGTTCGCGGCGCTATTGATCCTCGGCGAATATCTATGGCGTGTCCTAGATCTCGTGAACGGAACGCCAGAGACGATTATTCGCGACATCATAGATCATGAAAGCGCCTAAAACAGATCTCTTCGCGTTTGCGAAATTTCTCGGCGTCGGCGGCGCCAATACGATCGCCACCCTCGCGCTTTATCAGGGGTTGTTATTCGTCTTGCCGCCCATAGCGAGCTATCTCGTTTCTTACGGGACCGGGGTGGTTATTTCGTATTTCGCCAATAGCCGATTCGTTTTTGGCGCCGCAGGAACACGGAGAAAATTCGCAGGATTTGCGGTGTTTCAGATTGTTTCAGCGACCAGCGGCGCATTGTTCCTCGCGTTTCTTACTCGAAACGGCGTATCGCCCCGCGTCGGGGTTCTTGCGGTCATCGTCGTGTTGACACCCATTAACTTTATCGGCTCTAAACTGATCTTGGGAACAGGCGACAACAATCAAGAATAGAGGGGGCGCGAGTCTATTGGGGCACCAGAATCTTCGCATTGCGAGCCGTGTCGAAGGCAGACGTTTTCACGTTCCCGAACCGCAATCGGGCGTCTATACGGGGACAAAAATCCCAGACCCCTCGGGATGTCTTTCCGTTTATTCCGCAGACGAAGAGTTGCCATTCGCACCCCATCGAATGTTCCTGATTTATGATGTGCCGACTGGAGGGATGCGTTGCAATCATGCGCATCGAGAGCAAACGCAGTGGATCGTTTGCGCCAGCGGGCGGATTGACGTGGAAATCGAGACTAAAGATGGGATCATTCGCGACACCCTTAGCGAGCCAAGCCGAGGGGTTTTGTTGACGCCGCAAAGCTGGTTGAAGCTCTGGTTTCAGGAACCGAACTCATCGGCTGTCGTGTTGAGTTCGGGCCTTTATGATGAGAGCGAATATATACGCGACTATGATGAGTTCCGCTCGATCATTGATGGCGATGTCGATCAACGCTAGAGAAATCGTCCAAGACCATCCGTTTGCTGTTGCGTTGGTTGCGATTGCAACAGCGTTAGGCTTGACGGCGATCCTTCACCCGAGCCTCACTTTTTACCACATTGACGATATCTGGCAGGTTCCTTGGGCCGGCCAACTCTCTGAATTTGGTCAGAATGGACAGCCCTATTTAGAAGCAGTTATTCCGAACACGGAGGATGTCTTCATCCTGCCGCGGTTTCACATATTGACCTTGGCCGGTTTTTTCGAGCTGTTTGGCTTTAGCCCGCAAACACTGGATGCCTATCGCGCCATCGCTTTCCTAGCCTTTACTGGGGCGTTGATTTTCTTCGCCCTGCGGCTGGAACTTCCTGCGCTTGCGCTTTTTGCGCCGGCTTGCGCGTTCGCTACGAGCGGGTACTTCGGATCAAGATTCGAAATCACCGCATTGCCAATATTCTTTGTGGGTGTTGCGTATCTCTTCGGCGTGGCGGCGATTACCCTACGTGAGCGGCTCTTCGCAAAGGCGCTCATCGTTATCAGCCCAACGATTGCAACGTCCCTTTTGGCGTTCGGTATTGGCGCTATATTGGTGCGCGATTTACTCGACCTGCCCCGCCGCGGGGTTCTCCAGATTGGTCTGGAGAACATCGGATTGCTTTTGTTCGGGATCGTTTTTTTTGGCGCCACCGCCCGGTTTGACTATCCTGAGCTTATCTCACAATTCGGCGGTTTTTTGGTCGCGTTTTCTGAGTATCGCGCGCTCTCGGCGTTCAACACCCGCGGCGTTGTCACCGCTTTGATTTTAGGCGTTGCCGCCTATATTTTGTGGCGTCGAAAACACAATGCGTGGGCTGCTTTCGCTTTCATGTGCGCGAGCCTCACCGTTGGTTTGATTCTTTACCATAAGGCGGTGATCAATAACGCAATCGTCCCATACTTCATTGCGGCATTCATTTTGATCCTGGCGAAAGCCCGGGTCGACGATGTCAAATGGATTGCGATCGCCGCGGTGACGACCGTCTTTTTGCACTCAAATTATATCGCTTATGCATTCGCTAAAACGCCGAGTCCCGAAGCGAAAACCGCCGCGATCGCGTTTTCGGAAGAACAAATTGCGCTCGGGAAGCGCGTCCATATCGACAGTTCAGTCTATCGGTATGCGTTCAATTTCCCCATTGAAGGGTATAGTTCATTTGATCTGCGCTATTCCGGGCCTGAGTTCGAGCCGGAGGATATAACGCTGATCACCCAGGGCGAAGCATGGTTGTTTACGAAGCAAGCGTTATTCGGGTTCAAACATAGTTTCGACGCGCGATTACATGGTCCTGGCCAACACCCGCTAGGCCGACAGCTCGACGGATATATTGAGGAATACAAAACCACGCCAATCTTTCATCGAATCTATGGGTCTCGACGGGCGCGGTTTACGGCGATCCCGTGGTCCTATGTTGGCGTCACGCGCAACGCAGACAGCGAGATTGTCATCTATGATTTCGCTGCGGGAACTGAGAACGTGTATGCGATTGAATAATGCGCTGTTCTCGATCGAGCGAGTGTCGGCAATCGCCAAGGGATGGTCACATTGACTGATTTTCCCCTACAAGCCTATCTCAATCGCATTGGCCTTAAGGGGGGTGTTTCCCAGACGCCCAAAGGTCTCGATACCCTTCACCGAGCCCAGACATGTACTATTCCGTTTGAGAACTTTGACGTCTTGCTGGGGCGCAAAATCGATATTCGCGCCCACGCCTTGATCGAAAAGTTGCTGGGTCAGAAGCGTGGCGGTTATTGCTTCGAATTAAACGGTTTGTTCTTCCTTGCACTGACAGCGATGGGCTTTGACGCGCGTTTCGTCCTAGCGCGGGTTCACGTTAGCGACGCCGCATCGCCCCGAGCCCATGTGGCGATCATCGTGCAAATCGACGGCGCGGCGTGGCTGGCCGACGTCGGATTTGGCGGCAACGGACTACGCGCACCCATGCCGTTCGCCTTGGATACCCCTGCCGATCAGGATGGGGTTCAGTTTCGATTAGTCGAAGCGCCGCCCTTTGGGGTCATGTTGCAGACGTTTGAAGCAGGCGAATGGAGCAACAATTACAGCTTCGATCTTGAGCATGTGGGCGAAGCAGATTTGGAAATGGGAAATCACTTCGCGTCGACCCACCCTGAGTCAATTTTTACGAAAGCGCGTATCGCCAATATTCTCAATTCATCCGGCCGCGTATCGTTGATGAATTTCTCGCTGAGCCATGTGACGGGTGAGAAAAGAGAAAGCGAGACCTTGTCCGATGACCCTTCTTATATGGACGCTGTTAAAAGCAACTTCGGAATCGCTCTTGATGCAGATTATGATGCTTTGCCAGGCGTACTCGAACCGCCGTCTCTTGATCTGTCTTAGCTGGCGACGCCCAACGCGTAATGGGATGCGCGCGTTTGTAGGCGATAACTCGCTTGCGCGGGCTGTCTTTATCTGACGCCGGCTTGCGCAAGTTGTTTTGGCAATCGGCCGCTAAGCCAACTGAAGTACATCGTGTAATCGCCGATCAACGACCATAGCGGGTACTTAAACGTAGCGGGCTTGTTTTTCTCCAAAAAGAAATGCCCGATCCAAGCGAATCCATAGCCGGCAATAGGGACGCCAATTAGATAAAGCGGGTGCACAAAGATTGCCGCCGCCAGAACAACAAATGTTAGGCTTGTTCCGATAAAGTGCATGGTCCGACATCGCGGATCCGCATGTTCGGACAAATAATACGGATAAAAAGCGCTAAAGGATGTGTAGCGTTCTGAAGAGTATGCTTGCTGGCTCATCGTGTTTTTCTCGCTATCACGCTGCGACGAGGCTCACTCACTAGGATACCAAATCTCGGCATGGAATGACAATGGCGCATGGCAGCAGCACGGCGCCCTAAGGATGCGCGTGCGTCAATGTCCTAGCTCGAGGAGAACTGCTCGGAGATAAACTTGGCGGACTTAGCCATCGCAAGGTCAGCCTCGGGGCTCGATTGCATTTGGAAGACGTGCCACATGCCTTCAAAAACATCCAGCTTTGTCGTTTGACCGACAGCGTCCAGCTTCTGATAAAGTCGCACGGCCTCGCTGAGAAATATCTCTTTTGTCCCGACTTGGATTAACGTTGGCGGAAAACCCTTATCAAAGCTGGCGTAAACCGGTGATATGCGCGGGTCGCGCAATTCGAGCCCGTCGGCATACGCCACGGCCGCATCGCCGAGCGTCGTGTAGCTAAGCATTGGATCCGCTTCAGCTAAAGTTTGATACGTATCGCCCGTATTGCTGAGATCAACCCAAGGGGACCATAGTGCGACGCAGGCGGGTACGCCAACACCCCGATCTCGTAAGGTCAGTATGGACGATGTCAGCAGTCCGCCGCCCGCGGACTCGCCGAGCATGGCAATGTTCCGCGCTTCAATCCCTTGCGCCAGCAACCCTTCAAAAACGGCGATGACTTGGTCTTGCATAACGCGCCAATTGGCGAATGGCGCCAGCGTATAGTCAACGGAGATCGTGCGCAGCCCGGATGTAACGCTCATCGGCGCAGATAGCATGAGCGAGGAGCGTGCGCTGTTGACAACATAGGCGCCGCCATGGACGTAGAGCAGAACGCGGCCATTATCAGTCCAGCCCGGGGGTCGAATATCCAACACAGGGATATCGGCAAGTGTAGTCTCGGTCACACCTACGCCGGTGTTATTGAGCGCCGCCTGGGCGGCCTCCTTTTGGGAGTCGTCATACAAATTACTGACAGCGCGCCACGCGTCTTCGTCGTCAAGCTTTGGCATGACAGTTTTATAGATTTGAGCAGCCGCCAATTCTTGCAAGGCCTGTTTGGCCGCGTCTGAAATCGTCTCAGGGATGATGATGTCTCGATCGTCCATTTTCTATCTTCACTTGTTTCAATTTGGCGACAACGATGCCGCAAAATTAGTGATCCGTCTATCGCGAACGCGCATTCCCGCAATCCAAGAGAAAACGTGGAAATTCCTCATGGCGCTTTGACGTTCGCTTAGGGGTGATGATCCTGCGTTTTTTGCGCGCGCGCCAACGCGTTCGCAATACCAGATATATGTTGGCGGATTGCGTAGACGCGGCAAGCGCTTGGTTCATGCTGCAGTTCTTTGATGAGCACGCTATCCTCTCGCTGACGCGCATCGCCGATAAATATCTGTCAACGAACAATACTCAATCAGTATGCACCTTTTAAAACCTTTTAGCGCGAAAGGTCTGAAACCGCTCTACACGCTTGCGCGTCAGTGTACGTTCACTCTTGTTTGAAGAACGGCGCGTAAATCCACCCGGCCGCGGTGATCGACCGCTTTAAGTTGTCGCCGCGTACTTGGCGCAGTTCTCCTTTTGGGCAAATTTACATGCCTCCGCGGGACGTTTTTGTGGAGCGCGATCAAATGGCCGGAAGCTTGGCTCATCAGACCATTATCGATGAAAGGGAATATGGTCGTGCGTAAAGCAGCGCCGGCGAACATGCCGATTTTATTTGCGCCATATTGCGACCCCGCGCCGCGAGCGTTGTCCCTATCGGGAAATGCACAGAGGACGCGAGGGCGAGGCTTTCGACGGTCGTTACCGGCGCTCTACTCTACCGAGCCGTCGACGGTTTGAGGCTCCGAGCCCGCGGTCTGCGGGCTCGGTAATACAAATCTGGGGCGACCCTAATTTGCCGGCAACGCCAAGACGACTTTTGACGCCTGCGCGGTGACTTGTCCGACTGGCGACGGCGTTTCGGGCGGAATTGGCGCTTCCGGCCATAAGCCGATGAGCATTTCGATTTCGGGCAGCAAGGCGGGGTCCGGCGATTCCATTAGCGCCACGCGGTCGCGCGCAACAATCGCAAAACCATAAGCATCTTGATATTCGTTTGCGTCTGTCACCACGCCATCGGTAATTGCGATGGTGTATTCGGCGACAAGCGTATCCATCAAGAAACGAATGGTCTCCGCTGGGTCGCCGCCGGCTTTTTCAGCCACACTTGCAAGGTTTGCTTCGGCGGCCGCTAGCTGCGGCTCGATTTCTTCGGCAGGGCGGCCTTCTTCTAGAGCTTTCGAGACGGCTTCAAACAAGGAGGCGTCAAAGCCCAGCGCGTCCAGGCCAGCGCGTTCAGCTTCATGGGTTTCAGAGACAGGGTGCAGCAAATGCGGCGCCGCCATTTCAGGCTCGCCCGCCCGATAAAGCGCTAAGCCAGCCTCCACATGCCCCGCCATAAAAGCCAGCCGTTCAGGCAGGGCGAGGGTTTCCATATCCGGGCCAGCTTCACCGCCTTCGCCTTCGCCGCCTTCACCCCCTTCACCTTCACCCCCTTCGCCTTCACCATGCGAATGGTCATCATGGGAGTGGCCATCATGGGATTCTTCGCTATGCGTTTCCGACGCTGGCGCCGCCCCATCGTCGCCTTGACCTGCCGGTCCGCAGGCGACGAGCCCCGTTCCTAAAAAAGCGGTTCCAAGACCTAAACTTGCCCATCGCTTGACTGTCGTTTTCATTGTCGCCTCTTTAAAATTGCGTTGCCTGACTGTATGGCCTTTGGCTCCTAATGCAATTCACTCTTAAGTGCTGCCCATGCTTTTGACAATTAGCGGCGTCCTCGAAAACGACGATTTGCACCGCCTTCGCAAAGATGTCTCCAATTTTGCCTGGCGCGATGGAAAAAAAACCGCCGGAAAAACCGCGAGCGGGGTGAAGCACAATGAGCAGCTTGACCTGAATTCCGCAAAGGGTCGGGCGCTTCAAGAAACGATCATTCAGGCGCTTTCCAAAAACCCTGTGTTGGCTGCTGCCGCGCGCCCTAGGCAATTCTCTAATCTCCTGATCAGCCGCACGCATGCCGGCGGTCGCTACGGTCCGCATATTGACAATGCGCTGATGCGAAAGGGAGGCGCGCGGTTGCGCACAGACTTATCGTTCACGTTATTTCTATCGGATCCTGATCAGTATGATGGCGGCGAGTTAATCGTGCACAGCGCCGGCGCTGCCCAGTCGCTCAAAGGCAATGCGGGCGATCTTGTTCTTTATCCCTCATCGTCCATTCACGAGGTGGCGCAAGTCAAGCGCGGTGCGCGTCTGGTGTGCGCCGGTTGGATCGAAAGCGTGATCGCAGATGTTGCACAAAGAGAGCTGCTGTTCGATCTACAAAATCTGCGGGTATCCTTGAGCGGAACGCTTCCCGCGCAGTCGGCCGAACTGCTAACGCTCGACAAGACGATCGCCAACCTTCTGCGCATGTGGGCGAAACCCTAAGCGCGCAGCAATCCAAAAAATGATCAAACAAGCGAGGCTGCGCATAATTTTCCGCACAGCCGAACAAGCGTTGAGAGTCTACGGCCACCCAACGCGATCAAAGATTTCAACCGCTAGAGCTTGATTGGCTCCGAGTTCGGCGACGTTGAGATCGTCCTCAACAAACGCGCCAAGCGCCTCCACCGCTGAAGAGGGCGCAACGTCATCCACCACTGGATACTCATTATTGCCGTTGGCGAAATATTGCTGCGCCGCTTCCTCGGTCAGATACTCAATGAAACGGATCGCGTTCTCTCGGTTCGGCGCGTAATTGAGGACACCCGCGCCGCTGATATTGATGTGCGTTCCGCGTCCTTCTTGATCGGGAAAGATAATGCCAACGGCGTCGTAAACGCTTTGCAATGCAGGGTCGTCAGAACTCGCGAAACGCGCGAGGTAATAAGAGTTGACGACCGCGACAGCGCATTCCCCGGTGGCGACAGATCTTATCTGGCTTGTATCATTGCCCTGGGGGTTGCGCGCAAAATTGGCCACGACGCCCGCAGCCCAACCTTCTGCGCTCTCCGCGCCCTCATGCGCAATGATCGAGGCTAACAGCGATATGTTATAAATGTTCGAAGACGACCGAATGCAGACTTTTCCTTCGTTGGCCGGATCCGCTAAATCCGCATACGTATCAAGTTTTTCGGGCCTTCCCGCTGCCTTGTTGTAAATGATGACCCGCGCGCGCTTTGAAAGGCTGAACCACAGGCCTTCTGGATGGCGCAAATGCGCAGGCAAGCGATCTTCTAAAACCTCTGACGAGATTGACGCCAATAAGCCGGCTTCTTCGGCCCGAACCAACCGCCCGGCGTCGACCGTTATCAAAACGTCCGCCGGACTAAATTCGCCCTCGCTTTTAATGCGTTCGATAAGGGCGTCAGCGCCAGCTTCCAGCCGGTTGACTTTGATCCCCGTTTTTTCGGTGAATTCGTCGTAGAGCGCCAAATCCGTATCATAGTGGCGCGACGAATATAGGTTGACCGCGCCGGCGTCTTGCGCGGCGCTTTGCATCACCGAAAGACCTGAGACCACAACAGCTGAAATGAAGACCGACGCTAGTTTGAAAGCACGCATTAATTGACGCCCCTTGTGCGTTGAACCGATAGAGATGAGTTTGCGACGCGCATTGCGCGATTTGTTGCGAACGATTATCATTTTGTATTTCGCAACTCAAGGGCGATCAGGCCGAATCCGCAGGAAAAGCGATGATCGCTTGGGATCTTGGCTGCACCTGCACGGATTGACCCGCTTCAAATCCCTCATTGTTGCTCGTTTCCACGATGAGGCGCGTACCGCCAGGGGCTTCGACGGTGATGCGCTGGGCGCGTCCGGTGCGTCGACTATCGATAATCCTGGATGCCGTTTCCCCCGGCGCCAGCTGCACCGCGTCCGGTCGCATCAACAAGTCGAGTTTTGCCGTCTCGGGCAGGGGAGATCGAAACAGCGCCGCAGGCCAAGTCCCGAATGCGGTTTCGATCATATCCCCATTGCGCCGGCCGGCGATAATTTGGCTCTCGCTGATGAGCGCGCCGACGCTCGCTGAGGCGGGCGCATCATATAGCGCCTCGGGCGCGCCATGCTGAATGATCTCACCGTCTTCCATCACCGCAATATGGTCAGCGATTTCCATGGACTCCTCAGGGTCGTGGGTCACGATGATCGCAATCGCGTCGCGGCTTTTAAGCGCCCGGCGGGTGTCTTCACGAAGAGCCCGCCGGCGAACAACGTCGACGCTTGCGAAGGGTTCATCGAACAACAGCACGCGCGGCGCCGGCGCCAGCGCGCGCGCCAGGGCCACGCGCTGCTGCTGGCCGCCCGACAGCGTGTGGGGATAGCGCGCGCCAAATTCGGCCATGCCGACCCGCTGCAAAAGGTCCGACACGATCGCTGCTTTGTCTTCATGGGCTTCGATGCCGAACGACACGTTGCGCGCAACACTCATGTGGGGGAACAAGGCGCCTTCTTGAAAAATGAGCCCGACGGGGCGAGCTTCCGGCGGCGGCGAGGCGCCCGGCTTCGCTAAGATTTCGCCATCAAGGCGAATTTCCCCCTTTTGAATCTCCAAGATGCCGGCCGCCAGTCTCAGAAGCGTCGTCTTTCCGCATCCTGACGGCCCCAACAAGCACGTGATGTCGCCTGGATTTGCCGTGAGGGTGATGTTTTTCAGGGTGATTTCGTCGTCATAGCTATGCTGAACATTGACGAATTCTAGACTCACGGAAACTGCCCCTATAGATTTGCGACTAACTCCTAATATAAAACCATCCACAAATGCAAAGTAAGAAGGGGACGCGCGATGGCGCGCTTTAGCGCGATCAACGGTTGGACGGCGGCGGCGGTCGTTACCGCCGCGCTTACGGCGGTTCCCATTGTGGCGGTGCTTTCGGCGTTGTTTATCGACGGCATCGATCTGTCGAGCCATATCTGGCGCACAACAATGCCGGACTATGTGGGCAACACGGCCTTGTTGATGGCCTTAGTCGCCATTCTGTCCACAACCATTGGCGTTAGCGTCGCCTGGCTTGTCACCGCCGCAGAGTTTCCCGGCCGGCGCACGGTGTCTTGGTTGCTTGTGTTGCCGCTCTCTGCGCCCGCCTATATCGTTGCCTATTTGTATACGGATATTTTAGCGTTCTCCGGGCCCGTTCAAACAACGATAAGAGAGGTGTTCGGCGTCGGCGCGGGCGATTACTGGTTTCCGCAGATCCGCAGCTTGCCAGGCGCGGCTCTTATGCTGAGCTTCGTTCTTTACCCGTATATATATTTGTTATCGCGCGCCGCCTTCGCTGCGCAAAGCCGCAGCCAATTCCAGGCCGCGCGAACCTTGGGGCTGTCGCCCCGGCGCGCTTTTTTCCGCGTTGTGCTGCCTGGCGCGCGTCCAGCAATCGCGGGCGGGTTAGCGCTCGTTATGATGGAAACGTTGGCCGACTTTGGCGTTGCTGAATATTTCGCCGTCCCGACTTTAAGCACCGGTATTTTTAGAACCTGGTTGGCGATGGGCGATCGAGTCGCGGCAATGCAGCTTGCTGGCGTCATGCTTGTATTTGTCGTCGTTCTACTTTCCTTCGAAGCGTTCAGCCGACGTGGCCAAGTCGTGAGCTCCGATCGGTTATCGGCGGCGCCGCCGCCTTTCAAACTCTCGCCCATGAAAGGCGGTCTTGCCCTCATCGCTTGCCTCCTGCCAATCGCGTTCGGTTTTGTTATCCCAGCCGGGGTATTGCTCAACTACGCGATCACTGAAGGCGACGGCCAAACACTCGCGACCTTGGCTTCGTTTACGCAAAACAGCGTTGTTGCTGCATCCATTGCATCGCTCATTGCTGTCGGGCTGGCTCTTTTGCTCGTCTATGCCAATAGGCAATTGCAAACGAAGACACTGGGCAATTCGGTCGTCAAATCGGGCATTCGTGTTGCGACCTTGGGGTATGCGTTGCCCGGTACCTTGCTTGCGGTCGGATTGCTCAGTCCGCTCGGCGCCTTTGACCAAACGCTGACGCGGTTTTCTCGAAACCTCTTCGGCCTGGATCACGGGTTGCTGCTGACCGGCACCATCGCCCTCTTGGTCTATGCAATGGTGGTGCGTTTTCTGACGGTTTCGTACAACAGCGTCAGCGGCGGGATGGAAAAAATATCCGGTTCATTAGACGCCGCCGCGCGTTCGCTGGGCGCTAAACCCTCTCGCGTTCTGCGTGAGATCCATGCGCCGTTGTTGCGGCCGAGCCTTGCCGCCGGCGCCGCGCTTGTATTCATTGACGTGATGCGCGAATTGCCGGCGACGCTTATCTTGCGTCCGTTCAATTTCGAAACGCTTGCCACCCGGGTTTATCGCCTGGCCAGTGACGAACGCCTCACCGAAGCGTCAACTGCAGCGTTGATTATTGTGGCTGTCGGTCTCATCCCGGTCATCGTGCTTAATCGCGTGCGTGCATAGCTAGGCGCTGCCCAGAACTGGGATTACTTTAATCAGCGACATCACCGCAAAAGCGCGCTGAGGTTTGAGCTGCTTGGCGCCGCCAAATTCCTCAAATCAGCTCGTGAAAGTCACTTGGCTTGACGACATACAATGCGGATTTCGTATGGTCGATGACGCCTTCCGCCGTATTCCCGAAAAACAGCCCTTGCAAACCGCGACGATTCGCACTGCCGATCACAAGAATGTCTGCATCCAGATCATCTGCTGCTTCGGCGAGCGCTTTGCCGCCAAATCCCGTTGCGACATGGGTTGCGAATTGAATACCGGTTGCTGCGAACTTGGCGCCAGCGCGTTTTGCAACGCCTTCCAACCAGGTCGACAATTTTTCGTTGTGCGCAGATACAGTTTCCGCCACTTCTTCCCCCGTCATCCGAGACCAGGGGCCAGTGAGATAATTCATGCCAACGAGCCACCCCATATGGAGAAGCGTGATCTGCCCAACGTCAAGCCGTTCTGCGAGATCGACGGAGCGCTGCAGTATCTCCGCGGACATCTCATAGGCATCCTCCGGATTAATCGCATTGTCGGGGTTATCGAGCGCGACAACAATCTTAGGCGAGGCTCTAAGCGCTTGGCGCAAGATCAACGTTGGTGCGGGGCAGCGACGGATCAACCTCTTGTCGACTGATCCAAGCGCCGGCGACGAATTCTCTGCGGAATGATCTGCAAGTTTCACCACGATTTCGGCTTTGCGCAATATCGCCGCGTTTATGGTTTCGGTCGCCATTTCGCCCGATGCAAGATCGATATCGGCCGGGCATTTTATATGCGTCTTGAGCACACTGAGCTTTTGATTGAGCGCGTCGAGCGCTTCTTGTTCTGCTCGTTTCGCCGATGACGCCGCTTTAGAGTTGATGATGTCTTCGCTCAGTTTAGGGACTACGCCCAAAATAACCGCGCTATCTTCTTCATGAGCGATCAATTTGGTGAGGGAGGCCTCCAATATCTCCGTAGGATCGTCATGCACACTCGCCAGCAAATAACGGCGCCCTATCACGCTTACCTCCTTATACAACTCTGCCCTTAAATTCTGTCACGATCGTCGCTGAGAACAACATACGCGGAAGCGGTTTTTCGATAGAATTCTGCTATCAATGCGGGGCAACGGTCGACACCGCTCGGTCGCAGGGACAGCGCACAACTCGCGGTTCGCGGCTGGTTGAAGCCAAACGAAAGCACGCCTCGCATCGTCGCTTTGATGAGATGCGGCGGCCCGACTATGATTGGCTGAGTTTCCGTTTCTGAAGGAATATCGCCGGTGACACATTTCAGACCGCAGACTGATTTAGAGACGCATACCGTTACCAACCAGCCGACTGCGCTGGAAAATATCAACTTGTTTCAGACGGATCGCGCTCTGCAAGGCGCTTTGGAAGCCTTTAGCGGCGGTGTCTACAACGCCCGTCTCCAGCACTTTGGCGAGCGCTGCGGCGCCGCGGAAACGCAAACATGGGCGCGACAGGCGAATGAAAATCCGCCACAACTCAAATCCTTCGACCGGTTTGGACAGCGCTTGGATGAGATAGAGTTTCACCCCGCCTACCACCGCTTGATGGAACTCGGGATCGGTGGCGGGGTCTCGGGCGCCCCCTGGTCGGTTGATGCGGCCGGCCATGTTTTGCATGGCGCCCTGATGATTTTGCTCAACCAGGCCGATGCTGGCGTGACCTGCCCGATGTCGATGTCTTACGCCTCCGTTGCGCCGTTAACCGCCCATGCCGATGTCGGCGCGCACTGGGTAGAGAAAATCAAAGCACAATCATACGATCCAGCATTTGTCCCCGCAGCGCAAAAATCCGGCGTTACCATTGGCATGGCGATGACTGAAAAGCAGGGGGGATCGGATGTTCGCGCAAATACAACGCGTGCGGAAGAAGACGGCAATGACGGTTACCTATTGACCGGGCACAAATGGTTTTGCTCCGCGCCCATGTCTGATGCCTTTTTGACGCTTGCCTATACGGAGAACGGCCTCACTTGTTTCCTCGCGCCGCGTTGGACGCCCGATGGGCGCCGAAACAACATTCATGTCATGCGGCTCAAAGACAAGATGGGCGATAAATCAAATGCATCCTCTGAAATAGAATATCATAGGGCGTGGGCGCAGCGGATCGGCGACGAAGGACGCGGTGTTCGCACGATCATCGATATGGTCCAGCTCACCCGATATGATTGCATCCTTGGGTCGACGGGCGGCATGCGCGCGGCGTTGTCACAGGCGCTTTGGCATGCCGCGCAAAGGCACGTTTTTCAGAAAGCCCTTGTGGACCAGCCAGCCATGCGCGCTGTGCTCGCTGATCTCATCATTGAATACGAAGCGGCCCTCGCGCTTGCGTTGAGAGTGGGCGCAAGCATCGATTCAATGACAAGCGATGCGACAGCGGCTGCCTTCATGCGGTTGGCGACGCCCGCAGCAAAGTACTGGGTGTGCAAGCGCCAACCTGGATTTGTTTACGAAGCGCTCGAATGCTTGGGCGGCGCTGGCTATGTGGAAGAAGGCCCGATGCCGCGCCTATTCCGGCAGTCCCCGTTGAATGCAATTTGGGAGGGCTCGGGCAACGTTATCGCGCTTGATTTGCTTCGCGCCGTCGGCCGAGAGCCCGACAGCCTGGAAGCCGTACTTTCAGTGCTTGAAAACTCTCTGGGTCGGCATCGAGCTTTTGATGCCCATGTTGACCATCTCAAGTCCTATTTTACCCCAGGGGCGCTTCATGAAGCGCGTGCGCGCGCCTTCGCGCAGGATCTTGCCTTAGCGCTACAAGGCGCAGCGCTTTCCAGCTGCGCGCCCGATTTCGTGTTCGATGCGTTTTGTCTCCAACGATTGGCGTATGAACAGCGCGGTTTCGTCTATGGCGATCTGGCGACTGGTGTTGATATCGACAGGCTCATTGAACGCTCCATGCCTTATGCGTGAGATACGCCAGTGTATCGCAAAAAGCGAAAGCTCTAAGATGCCAAAATTCTGTATACAAATAAGTAAACAGCGTGCGAGCCAAGAAGAAAGAGCAGGGCGCCGAGACCACGCCCCAAAAAACAATCAGACAGCTTTTACGCAAGTTCTATTGCGTCGATGCTATCCATAAAACGTAATGCGATGACGCTTGTCGCGACTTTGGCGGCGAATAAACGATAGATCGATCTCGATGCGACCAAACGACGTCGGCGTTTCCCGCCGAGCCGCGCCGCGGCGATGAGATACGAGTTTTTTCGCGGGTGTTCCGCCTGAGTTCCTACCCGGCTGGCGATTAATTGGCCGGGTTTTGAGCGTTCACGCCATCTTCCCCCCAAGCGTTTTCCTTGACAGCCGGCGACTTTCGCCGCATTTGGTCTTGGAAACGCGAATAAGAATCATTATCATTCGCATCTAGGCAAGGGGTATATCATGAAATCATCACATATGCGGCGATCAGGGACGCTGCTTGGCGGCGCATCGTTGCTCGCGCTTTTGGTTGCGGCGCCAGCGGCGGCGCAGGACGAAGGCGTCGCTGAGGTGTCTCAAATCGACAATCCCGCGATCGATCAAGTCACTGTTTACGGGACAAAATTCTTCACGGTGCCGTTGGATTCGTCGACGACCACAAAATCGAGTTTGCCGCTCATCGACACACCAGCAACCGTGACCGTCATCGATCGCGAATTGATCGATGTTCAGGCCGCAACCGACTTGCAAGAGGTGCTGCGAAACGCGAGCGGGCTCAATCAAGCGGGCAACAATTTCGGGATTGGCGATTTCCTTCAATCGCGCGGATTGCCGGTAAGCTTCGCTTATGACGGGCTCTATGGCGGCGCCAACCTGGGGCCGGAAAATTACGCGCCAACGCGATCGTTGACGAATGTGGAGCGCGTTGAAGTGCTTCAAGGCGCCAACGCCACAGTATACGGACAAGGATCCGCAGGCGGCATTATCAACCTCATCGAGAAAAAGCCGCAATTTGAGGCAGGATACTCGATTGAAGGACGCGCAGGCTCTTACGATAATTACGGCGTTGTTGTCGATGCAACGGGTCCCTTAAACGACAAGTTGGCCTATCGACTTGTCGGCGCGATCCTGCGTGAGGACGGCTACCGCGATCTTTCTAATGACAGAAATGAAATTTATGGATCGCTCCGAGCGAAATTCTCCGAAGATAATGTAGTCACTTTTTCGGCGGCGTATATTGATGATGAGGTGCAAGTCGATTCGATCGGTTATCCGGTTCGGATCTTTAATGCGGCAAGCACCACTCCCTCAGGTTTATCGGCCGGTGAAGTCACCGCAGCCAATCTGCCAAACGACCCCGCCGCTAGCCAGCAATTGACGCCGGATCAAATCGAGCAACTTGCGGCAAGCTTGTCGCCCGAAGACGGTCTTGAGCCATTCGATCTAAACGGCGCATCGCTCATCTCCCCCTTATCGCGACCAAACGATGGTGAAGAGTTGCGATTAAAATTGCGTTGGGAATTGAGCCCGTTACCGGGGCTAACCGTAACGCCCTCGACGCAGTTTCGGACATACTCAAGCAACTATGTTCGCCAAACCGGCGCGTTCAATTACGTCTATTGGGAGCGCAGCGGTATCGTGAACCAACCGCCGCGAGCGCCCTTGGTCGTTGATGGGGTTTTGTATCCGTTTGCGGCGCGTCGCCAGGAATATCGGCGCTTCAATGTCGAGGAAACCAGTTGGGATAACTTCATCGATGTCCAATATGAAAAAACGCTCTTCGGGATGGACTCGGAGACTCTGCTGACCGCTTACTATCAAGATATCACTATCGATGTTGATCGTGCGAGCCTGTACGATCCGGACAATAGTCGGTCTGCTGATAATCCAATTCCGTACATCTTGGATATTCGAAATCCGAATTTCCCAGACGGATCATTCGAAGACTACGATTTCTTTGTGTCGACCAATTTCGAAAAGGACCTAAAAACGGTCGGCGTCGGCGTTCAGAATGTGACATATATCGCGCCCTGGTTGATCGCGCGCGCGGGCGTTGGTTGGAACGAAATCACGCAGGATTTTGACTCTGGCCCAACCGAGCTAAACCCAGGGCAAGACCCGGTGGATCAAACTGGCAGCGGCGTTGTATTCAATCTTGGTCTTACGGTTAAACCCGTCGAATGGGCGGCGGTGTTTGTCGGCTACGGCGAAGGTCGTACGAGTTTCAGTTTCGCAGGAACGCTGAATGGCGTGAGCGACCGACCAGATTCGGAAAGCACGAACTTTGAAGTTGGTTTGAAAGTTCAGGATCCCGATGGGAGATTTTCTGGCGGCATCACCTACTTTGAAACGGCGCGCACGAATTTGCGCTACAATAACCCGGAGTTTGAGGACAACCCCTCTGATCCGAACTTCAATATTGACGTGCCGGAATTCTTCTTCGATGGAGAAGACTCAACTGACGGCTGGCAGATTGATCTCAATGCGACGCTTTTGGAGGGGTTGTTCGTCAACGGGAACCTCACCATCCAAGATGCGCGAAATCGGCAAAACCCGAACTCGTCTACGTTCAACGTCAAACAAAAGGGCGTACCCGATGTGTTCGCGAGCGCATTTGTCGCTTACGAACCACCGATTACGATCGCTGGCGGAACTGTCCGATTTAATCTTGGGTATGAGTATCAAGATGAGCGCACGGTTGACTCAAGCGCTTTCGGTCTTCCCGATGCTGTTTTGCCGGAGCAGGGCGTTTGGGACGCGGGCGCTGAGTATGTTCACGAATCCTGGTCTGCGAGCATAAGGGTCGAGAACCTTGGCGATACTCTAGCCTATGACCGCGCGCTATTTTTGGGCGGCCAACCGACG
>JBCDBM010000011.1:0-25685 GCA_039183665.1 Pseudomonadota bacterium
GATCCGTACTGGCATGGGGGCATTGCCTAACAACAATAGCTGGCAATTATATAAGTTCGGATTTGGCCCTTACATTGACACCCTTTTCACGCAATCCGATCTTGGCGTCATTACTAAGGTTGGAATTTGGCTCATGCCCGCGCCGCCACCGCCGGGCTACAAACCCTTCATGATCACAATGCCGTCCATGGAAAATTTGGCCATGGCCGTTGAGATTATGGCGCCTATGAAAGTCAACATGGTGATCGGCAACACCGTCATGATCTCCAGTCCGTTGCAAGATATCGCGCCTTATGCGAGCCGTTCCGAATTTTCGACAGAGGCCGGAATTGACGCCGCGGCCGCCGCCGAAACCTATGGTTTGGGTCAATGGAATTTGTACGGCGCGCTGTACGGCATGCCGCAAAACGTCGAGGCAGTCTGGTCGATGATTGAACCGGCCTTCAACATGATTCCCGGCGCCAAAATCTATCTCCGAGAAGATAGGCCCGATGATGTTGTTTGGCGCAATCGCGAAAAGATGATGCGCGGCGAGCCGGTGCAAGGCATGGACAACATCGCCAACTGGTCTGGCAATGACGTTATCAGTCTCGGCGTGACCGCGCCCATTGCTGGGGCGGACGCGATGCGCCTTCATGGCGTTTCCGCGTCGATTCTAAGCAAGCATGGGTTCGATTATCTTGCGGAATATGCGGTTGCTTGGCGCTCTTTAACGAAGCGGATCAATCTACCTGTCGATCGCACAGATGGTGATAGTTTAGCGGCCGCAGAGGCCTGCGCGCAAGAACTCGTTTTTGGATTGGCGGCGCAAGGTTTTGGCGTCACCAATACAAGCACGGGGTATCGGCCCATGGCGCTTCAACCGTACACAGAGGGTGGATTGGCGGATTTGCGGAGCCAGTTAAAGACAACGCTTGATCCGCACGGCGTTTTTCCTGTTGGCTGATAGCAGTCAAAAAGTCGGCACGTCTAATAGCTGTTTGACGAGCAAGAAGTGCGTTCGCGTAAAGTCAAACAACCGAACAGGGAACGTAAAGTCGGGTTAATACAAACAGTCGAGAAGAATTATGCGATTAGAAAATAAGACTGCGATCATAACCGGCGCAGGCGATTTGGACGGGATTGGCGCCGCAATCGCTCAGGGCTATAGCCGTGAGGGCGCGAAGGTTGTAATCGCTGATATTCAGGATGGTTCCGATGTCGTCAGTAAACTGGAAGAAAATGGCGGCGAAGCAATTTTTGTTAAAACGAACGTAACAGATCGCGAAGACTGCGCAGCACTTGTGGGAGCCACCATCGACGAATTTGGCGGCGTTGATGTGCTTGTGAACAACGCAGCGAAATTCAAGGGCCTTACGACGAGTTTCATGGACATTAGCGCGAGTGAATGGAACTCGGTCATGGAGGTAAATACCGGCGGCCCATTCAATTGTATTCAGGCTGTTTGTCCTGTGATGATGAAAAACAATCGGGGCAAGATTATTAACACTGCATCGTCGACCGTTTTTGAAGGCGCGCCGATGTCGCCCCACTATGTCGCCTCGAAAGGCGCCGTAATCGCGCTGACGCGCTCGTTGGCGCGTGCACTTGGCGGCGCAGGCATCAACGTGAACACGTTGGCGCCTGGATTTACGCAAACCAGCGCCGGCAAGATGATGCAAGAAAATGTCGGCGTACCGATTGAAGAAATTCTGTTGCAAATGCGTTCCTTGAAGCGGACGCCAACGGCCGATGATTTGGTCGGCACGGCCATTTTTCTTGCAAGCGACGACAGTGATTTTATGACTGGCCAGGTTCTCCTGTGCGACGGCGGGGTGAGTTTCAACTGATCGCTTCGAATGCGGATTTGTTCCCTAATAGTCAGCGCGCCAAGGCAAAATATGTCGCGCGGACCATAGACATAGCCGAGTAAGGATCAATGTCGGCATGATCAATTTTATTCTAAACGGCGACCCGGTCAGCGTCGAAGACGCGGATGACACGCCGCTCCTTTGGATCGTTCGGGATCATTTCAAACTGAAGGGATCGAAGTTCGGCTGCGGCGCGGGGCTGTGCGGCGCGTGCTCGATGCTCGTAAACGGGGCCTCTGCGCGGACGTGTATTTTGCCGGTATCGGCGGTAGAAGGCGCAGCTGTGACGACGATCGAGGGACTAGGGACGCCAGACAATCTGCATCCTGTGCAAAAGGCTTGGGTCGAGGCTAATGTCCCGCAATGCGGTTACTGTCAGCCCGGGCAAATTATCTCTGCGTCGGCGCTTCTTAAGGAAAACCCCGATCCTACTGATGACGAAATAGATGTGGCGATGTCTGGGAATATATGCCGGTGCGGCACCTATAAACGCATTAAACAGGCAATTAAGGATGCGGCGGCATCAATCACGGTGCATGCGAGATCTGAGCCTGAATCTTCGAACGACGGTCGGCTGTGACGATCGCCGACCATATCTCGCGCAGGAAACTGTTGATCGCCGCAGGTGTTGTGGGCGGGGGTCTTGTCGTCGGGGTCAATCTGTCTCGCGACAGAGAAACTAATTTGCCGGACGCTGTTGTAGACGGTGCGTTGGTGCCCAGCGCGTTCTTACAGGTTCGGCCTGACAGTACGATCCATTTTTACGTCCCGTCGCGTGAAATGGGACAGGGCGTGTGGACCGGCTTAACCACCCTCATCGCAGAAGAACTGAGTACGCCTCCAGAGCGCATATCTATTGATCATTCCCCTGTGCACAAAGACTTCGTCAATCCGGAAATGGGCATTGAAGTTACGGCCGGCAGCACCGCAATGAAGGCGTTTTATCGGCCCATTCGCCAAACGGCGGCGAACCTGCGGGAACTCCTTCGCAAAGCCGCATCGATCGACCTAGATATCGATTTATCCGCAGTCCAATTGACGGACGGAAAAATACGCGCCTTAGACCGCGACCATGAATTCGGCGCTTTCGTGAAGCGTGCATCCTCGATCGAATTGATTCAAGATGCCCCCTTAAAAGCGCAGTCTGAATTCGTTTACATCGGGAAGCACAATGCACGGCTTGACGCGCTCGCGAAGGCGACAGGCACAGCTGAGTTTGGAATCGACGTCGATATTCCGGGCATGCGAAAAGCCGTCATCAAACGCTGCCCGGTTTTTGGCGGCGCGCCCACATACGGTAATGAAGCGACTGTGCGCTCAATGAAGGGCGTTGAGGCAATCGAGAAGCTTGATCACGGTGTCGCCGTCGTTGCGGATACTTACTGGAATGCGCGTCGAGCAGCGGACGCTCTCAAAATCAATTGGGAAAAACCATTTCTCTCTCATTTAGATACCGCCGATCTTACGCATGAAATGGCGATGGCGCTCAAAAAAAAGAAAGGCAAAAAAGGGGAGAAGAGGGGAAAAGGCGCGCGCGCTTTAAAGCGCGCGGAAAAGACCTACGCCGCGACGTATCACTTTCCCTATTTAGCGCACGCAATGATGGAACCGCTAAACTGCGCCGCGCGAATTGAAAACGGTAAGTGCGACATATGGGTTGGCATACAGAGCAATCAGATCGCGCGCGATTGTGCTGCGCGCTATTCAGGACTGCCAAAAGAAAATGTGCGCGTTCATCCGACCTTTCTAGGAGGAGGGTTTGGCCGGCGCGCTTATATCGACAATGTTGCAGAGACGGTGCAGCTCGCTGCGGCGACGGGGCTGCCCGTGCAGGTCATGTGGAGCCGTGAGGACGACATACAGCACGATTATTATCGCCCCGCATCGGTGGTGAAGACGACGGCCGGCGTGAATGAGAGCGGGGAAATCTCCGCCTGGCTGGCCGAACGGGCGGGGGCGAATATTCGCCCCTATTTGACCGACCTCGTCATTGATGCGGTTACCGCTGGCGCTGTCCCGCTAAGTGTTGCTGATTGGGCAAGCAAGCGTCTTTACGGCGTTTTCGAGAACATCGTTGTTGATCCAACGAGCACTGAAGGTTTAGTCGAAGACTACGATTTCCCGAACATGGAAGTGCGCCATGTCAGCGTCGACGCCGGGCAAGCTGTCGGATTTTGGCGATCCGTTGGCCATTCGTCGAATGCATTCGCTAAAGAAACACTTGTCGACGAGATAGCGATCGATCTCGGGATAGACCCGGTGGATATGCGGCTGCGCAATGCGCAAAAAAACCCCCGCCTAAAGGCGGTCGTCGAACTCGCCGCTGCAAAATCCGGATGGCGTAGGCCTCCGCCCGCTGGCCGGTATCGGGGATTTGCAGTTCACAACACGTATGGGACGCGCGTTGCCCAAGTGGCGGAAATTTCTGTTGAAGATGGATTAATCAGTGTGCGCAGAGTAATCTGCGCCGTCGATTGCGGTGTTGTCGTCAATCCAGATATCGTACGTGCACAGATGGAAAGTGGTATTATTTTCGGCATAACCGCGGCCCTATACGGGAAAATTGACTTTGACAATGGCGCGGTCGTTCAAAGCAACTTTCACGATTATCCAGTTTTGCGCATAAATGAATCACCAGAAATCGAGGTTCATCTTATCGAAAGCGATGATGAGCCTTCGGGTGTAGGCGAGCCGGGCTTGCCGCCTATTGCGCCGGCGATAGCAAACGCCGTATTCGCGGCGACCGGTGAGCGTTTACGAACACTGCCGTTGGAGATACGCGGCTGAACACTCGCGTTACGCGGGCAATAGGCGAAAAAAAAGGGAGATTGTCGGATGGTCAGTTCCAGGAGAGAGTTCCTCACAGCAGCTGGTTCGCTCGGGCTCGCAGCGACAGTTTCAGATGTTGCCGCTGCGGGCGAGGCGGACGCAGAATCGACTGCTACGCGACAGTTTAAACGCATTGCGATGGAAGAAGCCTTCTTCACGACGGAGACAATTGACGGATATCAACGCCTCGCGGATTCGGGTTACGCCGATCCGGCCTTCGTTCAGGAGATGGCGCTTCTACTGAATATAAAACATCCTGGCTTGCAACGGATTCTAGACAGGCTCATGGACCTTGAAGGCGAACGCTTATCGATAATGGATGCGAACGGAATCGATATGCAGGTTTTGGGTTTGAGCGCACCAGGCATCAACGTATTCGAAAAAGACGATGCCGTATCGATCGCACAACGCGCCAATGATCAGTTGGGCGCGGCGCTTATTGCGCATCCAGATCGCTATATTGGCATGGCGACAATCGTTGCACAGGATCCGAAATGGTCCGCAAAAGAGCTTGAGCGCTGTGTCAACGAGTACGGCATGAAACTGGCGCTCTCAAACTCTCACACGCATGACGAATATCTGGACGCGAAAAAGAATTGGCCAATGTTTGAAGCATTGGAGTCGCTGAATTTACCGCTGTACATTCACCCTCGCGCGGTCGGCGCAAAACTTCGCGAGTCTATGATGGGCGCGGATTTCAATATTGGTCATGTCCATTGGGGATTCGGCATAGAAACGTCGACCCACGCGGTTAGGCTGATGTATTCCGGCGTGTTCGACCAATTTCCTGGTTTGAAAGTCATCCTTGGACACATGGGAGAGGGAATCCCATTTTGGTTGAACCGCATGGATGCATATACACAAGCGTCGAGCGCGCTGGGACTTCCACCGGGTATCGCTAAGCGATTGCCGAGCGATTATTTTCGCGAGAACTTCTACGTTACAACATCGGGCTTCTACGACCACGCCGCGTTGAAGCTTTGTCACGACGTATTGGGTCCAGAGAAAATAATGTTTGCAGTGGATTATCCGTATGGGTCGACGGAGAAAGCGGTAAAGATGTTGAACACGGCGCCGTTCCCTGAAGACGACCTGCAAATGATGTTCTCCGGTAATGCCGAACGTCTGTTGGGATTATCCTGACGTCAATTGTAGCGACAACTGGAGTTTTCGTCTGCTACCGCTGACCATCTTTCATCTTATCTGGCGCGGCGCCAAGTCGTTTGGCGAGGGGCGTCCATAGTCGTTTTCGCGCCGTCGCGCGCTGGCTAACTACACGGCGTTGTGCGAGCAAGCGCGCCATCGATATGCATATTGCTGTGGCGTCGTCGACAATAAGGACGATCATGCGTCAACGCGCGCGGCTCCTCAATTGACGCCCGACACCCAATCGCGACCTGGTGGGGGCTGTCGAAAATGAGACTCGCTGACAGCGGGATTTTGTTTTATCCGTAGCCGCTTCCTTTAGGGTTCTGCTTGATCAAGGTCTACGAGCGCGCGAGGCGATCTGTGATAATCGGTGCGCTGCATAGTGTAATTATCTGATAATATTGATAAAATGAGCAATCCTCATTCTCATAAATTCTGCGTTGCGCCGATGATGGACGGCACGGACCGTCATTGCCGGTATTTTCATCGATTGTTTTCGCGTCACGCGCGGCTTTATACGGAGATGGTAACCTCCGTCGCGGCGATCCATGGCGACCGCGACTATCTGCTTGGCTTTGACCCCTGCGAGCACCCGGTCGCGTTGCAGCTAGGCGGATCGGAGCCCGCGGCGCTCGCCGAAGCAGCGCGCATCGGCGAAGATTTCGGTTATGATGAGATCAATTTGAACGTCGGGTGCCCTTCGGACCGTGTTCAATCGGGCGCGTTTGGCGCGTGTTTGATGAAAGAGCCGGAACTCGTTGCGGAGTGCGTCGCCGCGATGCGCGCAGCGGTCGCGGTCCCGGTTACCGTCAAAAGCCGTATCGGCGTGGATGATCAGGATCCGGAATTGAGCCTGTTCGATTTCGTCGATAAGGTCGCCGAGACAGGCGTCCGGGTTTTTATCGTCCATGCCCGCAAAGCATGGCTCAATGGGCTGTCTCCTAAGGAAAACCGCACCATCCCGCCGCTCGATTATGATCTGGTGCGCCGACTAAAAGCGGCGCGGCCTGAGCTTTCGATCATCCTCAATGGCGGCATCGAAACCTTAGCTGATGTGCGTTCGCTCGCCGACGATTTTGACGGCGTGATGTTGGGAAGGGCCGCCTATGGGGATCCATTTCTTCTTGCCGGTGTCGATGCTGCATTTTTTGGGTGTGACACACCAACCCCGACGCGCGAAGCGGTGGTCGCGGCGATGTCAAAGTACGTAAAGGCGCAATTCCGAAAAGGCATTCGGCCCCACACAATTACGCGTCATATGCTTGGCCTTTTTCATGGGGCGCCGGGCGCGCGTGCTTGGCGGCGGCATTTGTCCGAATCCGCGCCACTGATGCGCGACGATGTGTTGGACGTCGCTCTACAGCTTCGACAACCCGCCTAATGTCAACGGACGCGTAATGTTTGTTGAAAACGCCACGATCATTTTGAGCGTTTTGGCGGCGGGCGCTGCGGCTGGTTTTGCTGGCGGGCTGTTTGGTGTCGGCGGCGGTGTTATCACTGTCCCGACGCTGTTCCTTTTGTTCAAATCGATCGGCGTCGCTGACGCACCAAGCTTAAAATCGGCTATTGGCACCTCTCTCGCGCTGATTATAATTATATCAATCCGTTCACTGATAACGCATCAAAAAGCAGGGCATGTAGATAAAGCGCTGCTTAAAGGCTGGCGACCGTGGATCGCTCTTGGCGCCGCCATTGGCGGGGCGACAGCGCGTTGGGCGCCCGCTGAATTGCTGGCTTTGGTGTTCGCCGGCGGCGCCTTTTTTGTCGGGTGGCAGCGGCTGTTTGATCGGCGTAAACGCGAGGCGCGTAAGGACCATCTTTCAGACGCGCGGTTGCGCGTTCCGGTCGGTTTCGGCACCGGTTTATTCGCAAGCTTAATGGGGACTGGCGGCGGCGCCCTTGGTATCGTGATTATGACGTTGTCCGGCCGCCCCATTCATCAATCGATTGGCACGTCGGCGGGTTTTGGCGTCGCGGTCGCCATTCCCGGGGCCTTAGGGTTTATCGTCTCGGGATTAGGCGTTGAGGGCCTGCCGCCGACATCTCTCGGCTATGTTAATCTTGGCGCATTTGCGGCAATGGCTGTGTGCGCGGCCTTTGCGGCGCCGCTAGGTGCGCGCGTTGCTCACGCCGCGAGCGCAACAGTGCTTTCCAAAATTTTTGGCGCGTATGTCATTTTCGCGGGCGCAGCAATTTTGGTCGATGTCTTCATGCCTTGAGGCCCCGTTAAGGCGCGCGCTATAATCTCCGTCAAAAAAAGGGCGAACATAGCGCCCCGGGGCGAGGAGCCGTGCGAGCGATGGACCAGCTAGACGCAGTAATAACGGGCGTCGGCGCTTATTTACCCGAACGCATACTGACTAATCACGATGTCGAGCGTTTGGCGGACACATCAGATGAATGGATACGCCAGCGAAGCGGCGTAACCCAACGGCACTTCGCCGCCGACGGTCAGGCGACTTCTGATCTGATGGTTGAGGCCGCCAAAAACGCGCTGAATAGCGCGGCGCTGGAGCCTAACGATATTGGGTTGATCATCGTCGGCACGGTGACGCCGGACAAAGTTTTTCCATCGACCGCCGTCTATGTTCAGGAGAAACTCAATATACCTCCGTGTACAGCCTTTGATGTGGTCGCCGCCTGTGCAGGATTCGTATATGGATTAGATCTCGCTGCGAAATTCGTTCGAAGCGGCGAAGTCAACCATGCGCTCGTTATTGGCGGAGAACGCCTGTCCGGATTGATTGACTGGGAGGAGCGCTCGACATGTGCGCTATTCGGCGACGGCGCGGGCGCGTGTATCCTAAGCGGCCAAAAGGCCAACGGCGAAAAAAACGGCGTCATCGCGTCAAAGCTGTCTGCCGACGGACGCTTGGCCGATATCCTTTATTCCACCGGCGGCCCTGGAACGACGGGCGAGCTCGGATCGCCCGTTATGAACGGCAAAGAAGTCTTCAAGAATGCGGTTGCGAATATGTGTGATGCGGCGACGCAAGTGTTGGCTGAGGCTGACACTGAGCTTGACGACGTGGACTGGTTCATCCCCCATCAAGCCAACATCCGCATCATCGACGCCTGCGCACACAAGCTCAATTTGGATCGCGAGAAAGTCATTGTAACCATTGATCAGCATGCAAACACGTCTGCAGCCTCAATTCCGTTGGCGCTCGATGCGGCGATCAAAGACGGACGCATCCAGCGCGGCCAACTTTTGTTGTTGACGGCGCTCGGCGCCGGCCTTGCCTGGGGTGGGGCGCTGGTCCGCTATTAAGAGTTACGCATCGCAGGTTTCGCGCGCTTCGTTGTCGCCGCGCTCGCGCACGATTTTCTGATAGGCGTAATTGAGCCGTTGCGTCGCTCTATGGGCCGCTTTGGCGAAATCCTCATCCAATCCGATAGACGCGATGGCGTCTGGATGCACCGCTTTGATGCGCGCGCGGTAAGCGGCGCGAATTTCTTCCGCGCTGGCGGACGGGTCGATGCGCAAAATCGCATAGGGGTCAAACTTGGTCGATTGTTCCGGCTCGGCTTTTTCTTCGCGTTCGGGCTCGGGGGCCGCATCGAGCTCCACCAGTGAGACCACGTGCGATTTCGAAACCATCATATCGCCTTCGGGCGTCGAAACCGGAATAAAGGCGCGTTGGTCGTTCAAGAGGTCCGAGAGGCGCTCATCGCCGAGACAGTAAACTTCAGCGTCAATGGCGGGTTGACCAGCGAGGAGCAGACGAACCGCGACGGCGCGTCTTTCGCGATACAGATTTGCGCCTCTCTCAAACACGGTTGTCGCCTGTCAATTGCGTAGGGTGACGTGATCTCTCCCTTAACTTGCAATCTTGGCGCCAGCCTTAGACGGGGTCCGTCGGCGCGGCGGCCTCTTTTGGCTCGGCGCTCATCCATTGCATCGCCCATTTCATTGGAAAGATCCAAGCCAATCCGGCCGCTATAAAGTAAACCAGCTGCAGCAAGATGTTATGGGGCAGAAGCGCGCCCAAAACCGCCGCCGCGAAGAAATAGACGAACAAGACTGGCACGATGACTACAGTGCCGACGAGCTTTTTGATGCGAGGCGTCATGGGGCCGGTTCTGGCGGGGCCGCCGCGTTTTGGCAAGGGCGCGACGCCGGGTCGCGTGCGATGGCCTGCAATATCGCCTAAATGACGCCCATGGCTGCAATAGATATTACCGGGAGCGAAACCGCGGTCCAGGCCAATGCGGGCGCGACGTCTGAAAAAGCCGCCCAGCGCATCGCCATTTGGCTGCTTTTCATGTGCGGGCTTGTCGCTGCGATGGTGATTGTCGGCGGCGCCACACGGCTTACGGACTCTGGGTTATCAATTACAGAGTGGAAGCCCGTCACGGGCGCTATTCCGCCGCTGAGCGAGGCGGCGTGGCTCGTTGAATTCGAGAAATACAAAACGATCCCCGAATATGAATTCGTCAATTACGGCATGTCGCTGGACGCCTTTAAGGTTATCTACTGGTGGGAGTGGGGGCATCGCCAATTGGGCCGGCTTATCGGCGTGGCGTTTTTCATCCCCCTCGTTTTCTTCCTGGCGACGGGCGCGGTGACGCGGGGCCTGGGCGTGAAGCTCGGCGGGCTCTTCATCCTTGGCGGTCTTCAAGGGGCGCTGGGGTGGTTCATGGTTCAATCGGGGCTGGCGGACCGGGTCGACGTTTCACAATACCGCTTGGCGGCGCATTTGGGGCTAGCAATCATATTGTTTGGGTTGATGCTTTGGCTGGCGCTCGATCTGCGCGGCAAACGCGCCGCCCCAATGGCGCCCCAGCTCTTTGCGCCGAGCGTCGTCATCGCGGGTCTCGTCTTTGCACAGATTATCCTGGGTGCGTTCGTCGCCGGGCTGCGCGCCGGGTTCACGTTCAACACCTGGCCGCTCATGGACGGGCGCTTTTTCCCCGCCGGCTACTTCGTCGGCGCGCCGGGGCTCAACGATATGTTCGAAACGATCGCCGCCGTGCAGTTCAATCACCGTATCGGCGCTTACATCGTCACCGCGGCAGGGCTTTGGCTTTACGTTAAAGCGCGTAGCACAGCGCTGGAGCCGCGGGCGCGCATCCTCGCCATCGCTATTTTAGGCCAAGTTTGTCTTGGCATTTGGACCGTCGTCGCAGCGACGCCCTTATCGCTGGGGCTGTTGCATCAAGCCGGTGCGCTTGTTGTGTTTTCCGCGGCGCTCTACACAGCGCACGGCGCCGCGCCGCGAACTCGATCAGAGCCGGCGTTAGTTGCCTGACGACAGGGCCGGCGAGAAGTCGAGATCGAGACCATCGGTTTCCGGTTCGTCCCCGCGCGGATTTTCCGGCGCGCCGATCGCGAGGTCCAACGCATTGTAAATGCCATTCATAGGCGCGATGCGGACCCCCGCACTTTCGCTCTCATCGGCAGGGGCAACGCCAATACCAACAAACCCGTTGCGATAGAGACCGCCTAAATTGGCGCCGGACACGCCAAAGCTCACCGCGTTATCAACGCCCGGCAACTCATCATTAGCGGTAATAACGAAAACGCCCGCTAAAGCGCCTGTCTCGCGATCCACTAGGCTCACGCGTCCATTGGCGTTATCAAGCGCAAAAATGTAACCGGACGTCGACGGTCGGGTTTCTGCATTGGGCGCCGGCGCGCTGGCGACGATCGATAATCCTCCGAGCGTTACGACCGGAACTTCAGCGAAAGGCTCATCAAATGCGTCCTCGCCATCGACGCGAAAAATCCGTCCGTCTTCGCTCCCAGCGAAAATGCGCCCATCTAGATCGACCGCGCAAAAAGAGATGTCGTCCGGTGTCGCGATCACCGTTTGGCTCGAAACCGACGCGCCCAATACCGTCATCTCCAAATTGAACACAACGATCTCGCCATTTTGCACCACAAAGAGGGTGGGCGTGTCGGCGCCCTGGGCGCGGCCAAAACAGGCGCCGCGCACATTCCCCCGCACCGGGATCGGATCGCCAGAAAGGTCGAACAGACGATTCAAGTTGTCGATCGCGTAGATCGCGAACTGCTCGGCGTCCGCGTCGTAAATCGCCGCTGCGCCCTTAGCGAGCCGGCCCTGGCCGAAATAGCTCACCCCCAGCGCACGCGCATTGATGTCGGCGATCCGCGAAATCTCCTCGCCGTTTTCAATGTCGTATGAGACGAGTCCGTTTTGCGAGGCGACAATCATCAACCCGTTGAAGGCCACATTGGGATGCGTCCAAAACCCAATGCCCGCGGGCGCAGCCTCCAGCCCTGGCAACTGGTCGGAGATGATGACGCTCGCGGGCTCAATCATTTCCAACGCCTCGACAGGATCTTCTACTGGTTCTTGAGCACAGGCGGCCAGCAACAAAGCGCCGGCAAAGGCGAGGGGCAAACGGCGCATGGAATGAGGTCTCCGTTGACGCGTAAACGCGGCGCACTGTGTTGGGGAATGGAGGAGGGGTCAAGGAGAAGATAGAGTTATGACTATTGAGGCATTATAATACCACACACTCAACCCCCTCATTTAAAACAATTTCTTGGAACCTCTTGACGGCTTAGAGTCATTCCGATACTCCCCGCGGTTCTTTGCGCGCGCGGTATTTCTGCGATGGGCGAGGAGGCTAGGGCGGGCCGATACGCGACGTCCCATCGAGATTTTTGGCTGATTAGGAACGCCACATGAAAACCTACTCCATGAAGCCGGCTGAGGCCGAGCGCAAATGGGTTTTGATTGATGCGGAAGGGCTGGTCGTCGGCCGGCTCGCAAGCGTCATCGCAACCCGCCTTCGCGGCAAGCACAAGCCGACCTACACACCCCATGTGAATTGCGGCGATAACATCGTCGTGGTGAATGCGGACAAAGTCGTGTTCACGGGCCGCAAGCTCACGGATAAGAAGTTCTATTGGCATACGGGCCATCCGGGCGGCATCAAAGAGCGCACCATGGATAAGATCCTGGGCGGCAAGCACCCGGAGCGCGTGCTCATGAAAGCCGTTGAGCGCATGATGCCCAAAGAATCGCCGCTGGCGCGCGCGCAGATGACGAACCTCAAAATCTATGCGGGCCCAGAGCATCCCCATGAAGCGCAATCGCCCGAGAAACTCGACGTTGCGGCCATGAATTCCAAAAACGTAAGGACGGCGTAAGCAGATGAGCACCACGACGCTGGAAGATTTAAAAGACATCGCCGCTGAAGCGGGCGTTGAAGGCGTAGAAGTCGAAGACACGACGCCGCCGGAACCGAAGATCGATTCCCTGGGCCGCTCTTACGCCACGGGCAAACGCAAAACCGCCGTTGCGCGCGTTTGGATTAAGCCCGGCGCGGGCCGCATCACAGTGAACAAAAAAGACCACACCGAGTATTTCGGCCGCGCGGTGCTGCAGATGATCATCAAACAGCCGCTGGTCGCCGTTGAGCGCTTGGACCAGTTCGACGTTGTCTGCACGGTGACAGGCTCCGGCCCATCCGGCCAGGCCGGCGCCGTTCGCCACGGTATCGCCAAAGCGCTCACCTACTACGAGCCCGGTCTGCGCCCAGCGCTCAAAAAGGACGGGTTCTTGACGCGCGACTCACGCGTTGTTGAACGCAAGAAATATGGCCGCCGCAAAGCGCGTCGTTCGTTCCAGTTCTCCAAACGCTAATATCCAAGTTAATTCAGGCTTTAAGGGCGCGCCAATCGGCGCGCTCTTTGCGTTTGACCTGTCGAAAAAGAGGCGCTTCGTCGCCCGTCTGCGCGTCGTCAAGTCATGCGCTGTCGCCAGAAATCCGCCCGCCCTGCACGGAATACAGTTCCTGCTGCATTGCAATGTTGCTCGGGCGCCAGGCGGGGCGTAGCAATAGCCGCAGTACGGTTTAATGCGCCTCGGCCGTGTGGATGAGCGGGCCGACGCCTCGATTAGGAGAGGACTGCCGAAAATGACCGAAGCCTATGTTTATGACGCGTTGAGAACGCCCCGCGGCAAGGGCAAATCCGATGGGTCTTTGCATGAAATCACGCCCGTAGAGCTCGCTAGTCAGACGCTCGCCGGCATTCGCGAGCGCAACAACATCCATGACGAAATTGAAGATGTTGCCTTTGGTTGCGTGATGCCCGTGGGTGAGCTTGGCGCCGTTGTGACGCGCACCGCGGTTCTCACTGCTGGCTATCCGCAAACGACGTCCGGCATTCAAGTCAACCGCTTCTGCGCCTCCGGCCTTGAGGCCGTCAATATTGCTGCGGCGAAGGTGAAATCCGGCGAAGCAGACCTGGCGATCGGCGGAGGCGTTGAGCACATGTCCCGCGTGCCTATGGGAGCGGACGGCGGCGCTTGGGCGACCGATCCTGCAGCGGCGTTCTCGACCTATTTTGTACCCCAAGGCATTTCCGCAGACTTGATCGCGACAAAGTATGGTTTTTCGCGCGACGACTGCGACGCCTATGCGGTGGAAAGCCAAAAACGTGCGGCGAAGTCATGGTCAGAAAATCGGTTCGAAAAATCGATTATGCCTGTCAAAGACGTGATCGGCGAGGTCGTGCTCGATCATGATGAGACAGTCCGCGGGGAAGCCGATATGCAGTCCCTTGCTGCGCTAAAACCATCGTTCGCAGCCATGGGCGCCCAATATGGTTTTGATGCGGTGGCGCTGCAGCGCTACGGCGAGTTGGAAAATATCAACCACGTCCACCATGCCGGTAACTCGTCCGGTATTGTTGACGGCTCAGCGGCCGTTCTTATTGGAAACGAAGAAGCCGGCCAAAAGCTCGGCAAGAAACCCCGTGCACGGATCAAGGCGATGGCGTCGATTGGTTCCGAGCCCACGATCATGTTGACGGGTCCGGAATTTGCCGCGGAAAAAGTGTTGGCGCGCGCCGGCATGACCAAATCCGACATCGATCTTTGGGAACTGAACGAAGCGTTCGCCGCGGTGGTGCTGCGCTTCATGCAAGCGCTCGACATTGACCATAGCGAAATTAACGTCAATGGCGGGGCGATCGCCATGGGTCACCCGCTTGGCGCAACCGGCGCGATGATTTTGGGCACGATGGTTGATGAGCTTGAGCGCTCTGGCAAAGAGACGGCGCTCGTCACCTTGTGCATCGGCGCCGGCATGGGCACCGCGACCATCATCGAACGCGTCAACTAAAAACAAGAGGGAGATGAAACCAATGGCATACGAAACATTCACCGTCGACATTGATAGCGACGGCATCGCTCTTTTGACCATCGATTTGCCAGGCAAGTCGATGAATGTCTGGGACGCTGCGTTGATGAGAGAATTCGGCCAGTTCGTGGACGAGTTTTGCGACAATGATGACATTAAAGGTCTAGTGATCACCTCCGGAAAGAAATCGGGCTTCATCGCTGGCGCCGATCTCACCATGTTGGCCGGGGGCTCAGTGTCAGGCGACGCTGCGAGCACTATGAAAGACAACTTTGAGAATTCGTTCACGCTCAATCGAATGTTCCGCAAATTGGAAACGAGTGGACGTACAGCGAAAGAACTCACCAAAGGAACTGCCCACGCAAAGCCGGTCGCCGCTGCGGTGAACGGCCTTGCTCTTGGCGGCGGTTTAGAGCTGGTTCTGGCCTGCCATTATCGCGTCGCTGCAGACAATCCGAAAATTCAACTCGGTACGCCGGAAGTGCAAGTGGGTCTTCTGCCGGGCGCCGGCGGCACCCAGCGCACCATGCGATTGGCGGGCATTCAAAACGCGGCCATGCTCAATACGCAAGGCAAGCCCATTGATCCGAATACGGCCAAAGCCCAAGGCATAATCCAGGAAGTCGTACCGGCCGACGAAATTGTTCAAAAAGCCAAAGACTGGGTGAAAGCAAACCCAAAAACGTCACAGCCGTGGGACAAAAAAGGTTTCAAAATTCCCGGCGGCGGCGGGGCCATGGACCCGCGTTCCGTGCAGTTCTTTATGGCAGCCAACGCCATGGGTCAGCGCGAGACCAATCACAACTACCCGGCTGTTCAATATATCCTGTCTTGCCTCTACGAGGGCTCAATCGTTCCCTTTGATACAGCGATCCGGATCGAGTCAAAATACTTTACGAAACTTTTGACGGACCCGCAGGCGCAGAACATGATCCGTACCCTGTTCGTTAATAAACAGGCTGCCGATAAAGGCGAGCAACGTCCAAAGGGCGTACCCGACACGCCGCTAAAGAAAATCGGCGTCTTGGGCGCGGGCATGATGGGGGCAGGAATCGCCTATGTAACAGCAAAAGCTGGCGCAGAGGTTGTATTGCTGGATCGCGAATTGGACTATGCGGAGAAAGGTAAAGCGTATTCCATTAAGCTGGTGGAGAAGGGCGTTTCTCGCGGCAAGCTTGCCAAAGAAAAAGGCGACGAGCTGCTCGCACGCATAACGCCGACAACGGACTATAATGATCTTGCAGATGTCGACTTGATCATCGAAGCCGTTTTCGAAGATCCCGGCATCAAAGCAGATGTTATCAAGAAGACCGAAGCCGTCATCGGCAAAGACATCGTCTTCGCGTCAAATACATCGACAATTCCGATCACTAACCTTGCGAAAAACTCGGAGCGTCCGGACCAGTTCATCGGCGTGCACTTCTTCTCGCCGGTCGACAAAATGCCTTTGGTTGAGATTATTGTTGGTGAACAATCTGGCGACAAAGCACTGGCCGCCTCGCTGGATTATGTTCGGCTCATTAAAAAAACGCCCATTGTCGTTAAGGATGCGCGCGGTTTCTACGTGAACGGCGTCGTGATGCCTTACTTGAATGAAGCCATGCTCATGGTGAAGGAAGGCGTTAACCCAGCGCTCATTGAGAATGCGGCTAAGTTTTTGTCGATGCCTGTTGGCCCCTTGGCGTTGACGGATGAGACGTCGCTGGAGCTTGGTTATCGGATCATGGATTCAGCGCGCCAAGAAGAGGGTGATGACTATCAGCCGACGGGCGTTGAGGAGTTCTTAGACCACATGGTCAACGATCTGGGTCGCCTTGGTCGAAAGTCTGGCGGCGGATTTTATCAATACCCGGAGAATGGCGAGAAGTTCCTATGGCCGGACTTGGCGGAACATTACCCCCATGCGGCCGACCAACCCTCGCTAGAAGAAGCGAAAGAGCGCATTCTGTTCGCGCAACTTATTCCGGCGTCGAAGTGTTTCGCTGACGGAATCGTCCCAGACCCGCAATCCGCCGATATCGGAGCGATCTTTGGCTTTGGCTTTGCCCCTTGGACCGGCGGACCGATGAGCCACATTGACACCATGGGGGTCGATATTTTTGTGCAGCGCGCGGATGCGTTGGCGCAAAAGTACGGCGCCCGGTTCGCGCCGCCGCAGCTCTTCCGCGACTTGGCCGCTTCCGGCAAGTCGCTCTACGAAAAGGCGGCTTAGCTCCACTTTTTTGCCGTCGCCTCGTTCTGGCGGCGTTGACTTTGCGCGCGGCGCCGAACGCGCGCAAAGTTCGGCTATGGAGCCAACCGAACTAAACCCACGCGATCGCAGGCCAAGACTTCTGCATGTCTTTCCGTCATTTGGCTATGGCGGGCAGCAAGCGCGGTTTGCGTCCATCGCGAATGGCTTGGGCGCGCGTTATGCATGGCATGTCGTCTCGCTAAGTGAGGACTTTTCTGCTCAGGCGCTGCTCAACGACGCTTCAAGGTTCACGTTTTATGGACTAAATATTGGCGACTCCGCAGTCGCTTTGTTGCAAAACCGAGCCAAGTTCAAAGCACTTTTCAAAAAAACAGATCCAGATCTTCTGTGCACCTATAATTGGGGGGCGATTGAGGCGGCGGCCGCATGGCCAGTAACGCGCGCCCACGCCCGAATACACTTTGAAGACGGCTTTGGTCCTTACGAGAACATCACACGCCAACACCGGCGGCGAGTCTGGGCGCGTCGATTGATTTTGAGTAAAGGAAAAACCGTTGTTCCTTCGCGCGCTTTAGAGACTGTCGCGCACGAACGCTGGCGCATTCCGCCGTCCGCGCTTCAGCATATTCCTAACGGTGTGCATTTCGACCGGTTCCAACAAACACGGACGGCGCGGCAGTCCGGGGTGGTCGTCGGGACCATCGGCGCTCTGCGTCCTGAAAAAAACTTCATGCGCTTAATCAGCGCCTTCTCCTCTGTCACGAGCGCTGCGGACGCCCGCCTAGTTATCGTGGGCGACGGTCCTGTACGCGATCAGTTGCGAAGGTTGGCGATAGACAGGAACCTTGCTGATCGTATTCAATTCATCGGCGCGACACCAACCCCAGAAAATCTGTACAAAGATTTCGATGTTTTCGCGTTATCCTCTGATACAGAACAAGCGCCGTTGACGTTGCTCGAAGCGATGGCCTCAGGGCTGCCCATCGTGGCGACTGATGTGGGCGATATCGCAACTATAGTCAGTGCTGAAAATAAACGCTTCGTCATGCCGCTGGGGGACGACGGGCTTTATGCAAGCGCTTTATCGCAACTCATTGAGAGCCCGAATTTGCGCGCTGCACTCGGCGCCGCCAACCGAAAAAGGGCGCGCGATGAGTTCGACGCAAAAAAAATGATCGCGCGTCACCATGCGCTCTACCAGTCAGTGCTCGAGCGCCATGCCAATTAGCGTCGATCGGATCCATACCTTCAAGGACATCGAAGCCCATTGGCGGGCGTTGTTCCATCGGTCTTCAAACGCCAATTTTTTTATCTCGCCAGCGTGGATGTCAGCTTGGCTCGCGGAAGGAGGCGGCGCGGCCGAGTTATGGTGTATTCGCTATGAAAGTGCCGGTCAGGTAGAGCTCATCGGGATCTTCGGGGCCGCTCGCATCGGCGCACCCCTCATCAGCGTCCAAGAATCGCGGTTGCATGGGCTGTGCGATCCTGCCCTGGATGCGATCTATATCGAATACAATGATTTTCTTATTGCGGATCAAAACAACGCTAGGCGCATCGAAGCGATACACGCGGCCATCAACGCCCTCTCGCAATGCGATCAGTTCGTTTTCCAAAATATCACCGATGTCCTGGCGGCTGATATCAAGGCCGTTGCTTCTGATCTCGGATTGACCGTGCGAGAATTGGTGCGGCAGCCCACCTATCAGTGCGATCTGAAAACGCTGCGTCAGGGGCAAACGGATTTAGTCTCATCACTAAGCAAATCACTGCGCCATAAAGTTCAACGATCGCAACGGCTTTATGAGGAGCGCGGTCCGCTAGACTTCGCGTTGGCTGAAACAACAGCGGCGCGACAGACAGCCTTCTCGCGCCTCATCGCGTTGCATCAAGCTGGCTGGCGTCGTCGTGGCGTGGACGGGGCGTTCTCGAACCCCGCATTTGTCGCCTTTCATGAGCGCCTGATCCGTGGGGCGCCTGAACAGACCCATCTCATCGAAATCCGCGCGGGTGGCGAGACGATTGGCGTTTTGTACAATTTTATTTTCGGCAATCGTGTTAGCGCCTATCAAAGCGGATTCCGATTTGAAGACGATAACCGGTTGGCGCCAGGATACCTCTCTCATGCGCTCGCGTGCGAGTACTATTTGGCGGCCGGGTTTGATGTGTATGACTTTCTCGGGGGCGACGCAGAACACAAGCGTCGTCTCGGGCTGGTCGGGCCGGCCCTCTCGACGGTGTGTGTGGAGCGTCGCAATCCGAAAATGCGCCTGCGAAGCGTGGGGCGAAAGATCAAGCAACAGATTTTGGGAAAGAACGCCGTCTACTGATTGCGAAGAAACGCGTCAAACATCAAAACGCTCCAGAGTTCTTGGCCGCAGTCGCGCGCGCCGCGTTTGTGGTCGCGCAGCATTTTCTGCACGGCGTTTTCGTTGATGACGCCGCTGTCGCGCCAGGGGCGCCATCCGCCCCCTGGACTTAACCGCGCGATGAGTTCGGGCGCGCCGCCGCGCAACCATCTGGATACGGGCGCGTCAAACCCTCGTTTCGGGCGGCTGGTTATGGTTTTGCCCAAGCGCGGCGCAAGGGCGGCTTTAAAGATCCTTTTTCCAACGCCGCCGCGGAGTTTAAAACCGCTCGGCAACGCGGCGGCCCATCTAAAGAGTTCTGGATCTAGCAGGGGCGCGCGCGCTTCAAGTCCATGGGCCATAGACATGCGGTCCAGTTTGGTCAGCATCCGCCCCGGCAGCCACGTTGTCATATCTGCGTATTGCGCTTTCAAAAGCGCGTCGTCACCGTCAGCTTCGTCGAAGGCCGTTGCGACGACAGAACCAGGATGGTAGCTGCCCAAAACTTCTTTCAATTCTTCGCTTAGGATATCCGCAGCGCGCACGGGCAGGTTAGATGCGCAAGCGGCGGCGTATCCTTGGGCGCTTGATACGGCGAGCGCTTCCAGCGTCGTTTTCAACCGAATTGGTTGGGGCGCCCAATCGAGTTTTGGATAGGCGGCGCCCAAATTGCCGAAAACAACTTGACGCGCGGCAGGCGGCGCCAGCCGCCGCAAGCGCTCTTCGGCGCGAAATAATCGGTAGCGGCGATAACCAGCAAAGACCTCGTCGCCGCCGTCGCCCGTTAGCACCACCTTCCCGTGCTGGCGCGCTAGCTTGGCTGCGAGAAAAGACGGCAGCGCCGACGAGTCGGCGAACGGTTCGCCAAAAGCACGGGCCACGTCATCGATGAGCGTCGCAGCGTCGAGTGTTGCGCAGTCGTCAAAGTGTTGCGTCGAGAATTTTTCCGCCGTGACCCGAGCAGCGCCGCGCTCATCGTGGCCGCGTTCAGAAAATCCAATGGTGCAAGTGGTCACTGACGCGCCGGTCTCCGCCATAGAGGAGACGATGCTTGCGCTGTCCAGTCCGCCCGATAAGAAAGCGCAAATCGGCGCATCCGAGATCATTTGCGATTGTACGGCGTCGTCTAAGACCGGCAGAAATTCCTCCAACCGCTCCTGATACGAGAGGTCCGTATCGGGATTGAACTCCGGTTGCCAGTACTTTTCAACTTTGGGCGCGCAGCCAGGCCCAGCCGTCAACAGACAGCCTGGCGGCAGCTTATACACGCCTTCATAGATGGTGCTGGGGTCGGGTATGTAACCGTAGAAAAAGTAGTCTGCGATGCTTTTTGGAGAAAGACGGTGATCGGTTTTTTTCGATTCGACGAGGGCGGAAATTTCCGATGCGAATAACAAAAAGCCGTCATCGGTTGTCATGTAGTAGAGTGGTTTTTCGCCAAGGCGATCACGGCCTAAGGTCAAGCGCCGCGCACCCGGATCCCAAAAGGAAAACGCGAACACGCCGCGCACGCGATCAAGAAACGATGCGCCGTGACGCGCCAACCCCTCGGCGAGCACTTCGCTATCGCTGCAGCTGCGCGGCGTTAGACCGGAAACAACAAGGTCTTGGCGGAGATTTTTGAAATTATAAACTTCGCCGTTGAATGATAAGACACAACCACGCGCCTGGGTGGTTACCGGTTGTTTGCCGCCGTCTATATCGATGATCGCAAGACGTCGATGGCCAAACCCAACGCCTGGCGCAATAAAATAACTTTCATCATCGGGGCCGCGATGGCTGAGCGCGGCGGTCATGCGGGTTAGAGCGTCTCGATCGACATCCCGATCGCCGCGTAAATCGACAATGCCTGCGATCCCGCACATGGCGCGTTCAAGGCTGGTTGCGCGCGAACCAAGCCTGGACTGGCTCAATGTCGCTCAAAAAACGCTCGATCTGATCAAGGGCCTCGGCCGGCTCGCTTCGGTATGACGCGGCGACGGTGATCGTTCCGCCTGGCGGGTTGCGGCCGGTTAGCCGATGTCGAAGCTGGGCCGCTTTCATGCGCCACGGAGTTGGATAGGCGGCGCCGCCTAGCCAGTAGAGCGTGTAGGCGGCAAGACGACGGTGTTCAGGGCCCGCGAGAATGTCGACCGGCGAGTTCGCCGTGTTCCCCAGCGAAAATCGGGCGGTGACGCCTGCAATACGTCGCCAGTCGGCGCCGTCAAAGGCGCGGTTTTCCGTTGAGACGATTTCTGCGCCCCGTCGATCATGGGTATGATAGGATAAAACAACGTATACGGTCTTATCGCGCGTCGTATAAGTCGCGCCGGCGAGCCGGTCCGCGCTTGAAATTGACGGGGTCCAATTTTGCGGGGGCGGCAGGATTTTCCAACCCGGCGCATCCAGGAGAGACAAAGATGTCGGGATAGCGCGGGCAATCGGACGTTCGATCACGGCCGCGTTAAACACGGCGAGACCTAAAACTACGGCCAAGAATGGCGCGGCCTCTCGCCACTCCAGCTTGTTGCTCAATTCCGCTGAAGGCGCCGTGTCGGGTTCGGGCGGTGCGTCGGCAAAGCGCTTGCCAAGGGCGACGAGGAAGAAAAAGGCCGATGCATAGAAGAGCAAGCTAAAGAGCACATGGTCCGCGCCCATGTCGAGCCGATCGCCAGGTAGGCCCGCCGCGAGGATAACTAAGAAGGCTCGAACGCCATTTACAGCGATGGCGAACACGCCAGCAACGGCAAAGAACGCAATGCGCTTTGGCCAGCTGCGGAACGAAACAAGGGCGAGGACATACGATATCATGCCCGCTGCGGCAAAGATCCGTAATCCCGCACAGGCTTCCGCAATTTCAAAGGCGCCGGCGGGCGTTCTGATCAGAAATCCGTCGACCGATACCGGAACCTGCGCGAATGACAGCAGGGCGACAACAATATTGGCGGTTGCGATTTGCAGCGATTCTGTGAGCCCTTCGCCGACGGGGATCATGAAGTAACAAAACCCAAGCGCCGGGGCCCATCGGCGCAGCGTTCTATCGCCAAAAACGATGCCCACGCTTGCGACAACGAGCGTAACAAAACCGACTTGTTCAACGCCCGCTATTCCGCTGGCTTTTCCAAGCACCCAAAAAGCAGCGCCGAGAGCGGCGAGGGCGTAAGATGCGACCACCCCGCCGCGCGCAACTGGACGGCCTCCATGGAGCGCGATAAGTGCAAGCGTCAGTGGTGCGACTAGAAAGCCATGATGGTACGAAGAAGACGACGACCAGATCCTGACCATGTCGTAAGCGGTAGGGTGCAGCACCGCGATTAGCGCGACGGCAAGCGCGCCAAAGATCAGCGGCTTCGAGGTCTGCACTTCAGTTTCTTGTTTTACGCGATCAACAGTTACAGTGGTCATGGCGGCTTATGTGCAAACGGGCCGCCAATCTAGATTTTTGTCATTGCTTCAAGGTTAATTCCGTTGACGAAGTTTCACGTATGGTTAATCCGCTCGCGGCTTTGCGTTGTTCTTTTTGCCGCGTCTTTTTGGTTTAGAGCGCGCCGCTGAGGTTTTACGCGGTTTGTTCGTTACGGAGGTTTTGTGTTTTGAGGATTTCTGTTTACGCTTTTTTTCAGGCGGCAAGGGTGCGCTCAACATATTGAAGCGCAATCCCCCGGTCAGAGGCGTTGCTTCGGCAAGTTGCACACGCACCACTTGGCCCAACCGATAAACGCCTCCGCTTTGCTCGCCAACCAAACGGTGCATCTCATCCTCAAAGCGATAGCGTTCATGTCCTAACAAACGAATGGGGATAAATCCGTCTGCGCCTGTTTCGTCCAGGGACACAAACAACCCGAATTTGGTGACGCCTCGGATACGCCCGTCAAATTCTGCGCCCTCATGGGCAGCCAAATAGTCCGCCAAATAGCGGTCCGTCGCTTCGCGCTCTGCGGCGATGGCGCGGCGTTCATAATTTGAGATTTGCTCCGCAATGTCGTCGAGTGCAGCGGCTTCCTTTTCCGATTGGCCGTCTTTGCCAAGTCTCGCCGCTTTAGTGATCGCGCGATGAACGGTTAAGTCCGCATAGCGACGAATGGGCGAAGTGAAATGCGCATATCTCGGCAGATTGAGGCCGAAGTGCCCGACATTTTCCGACGCGTAGATTGCCTGGCGTTGGGCGCGTAGCACGACTTCGGAGATCATTTCTTTTTGTTCTCGATCCGCCGCTATCTTCAAAAGCTGGTTGAAATGCACAGGGCGAACAGCGTCGCTATTGATAAGCGAATAGCCTAGAGTTTTTAGATAGTCGCGCATGCCATCAAGGTGATCAGGATCGGGCTGATCATGGACACGGTAGATGAGCGGTAAGCGTGCGCGCTCTAGAAACTCAGCCGCCGCAATATTGGCGAGGATCATATATTCTTCAATCACCCTGTGTGCGTCGAAGCGGTCGCGTTTGACGACCCCCTTAACGCGCCCGGTATCATCAATCAGAACACGGCGCTCGGGCAAATCCAAATCCAACGGGGCGCGCTTCGCGCGTTCTTCTTTTCGAAGCGCGTAAGCGGAAAAGAGATGACCGACTAAAGTCGAAATATCGCTGGATGCTTCAAGGCGCTCGTCTCGAATGGCCTGAGCTTGCGTGTAAGAAAGCTTCGCGGCGGAGCGAATCATGGCGCGAAAAAATCGATGGCGCGTTTTGACGCCGCGATTGTTCAAAACCATTTCTGCGACCATAGCGGGTCGGTCTTCGCCTTCGCGCAGTGAACACAAATCATTCGACAAGCGCTCCGGCAACATCGGTACAACCCGGTCCGGCAAGTAGACGGAGTTACCGCGCCTCTGGGCTTCTTTATCCAATGCACTTCCCGTACGGACAAAATAGCTCACATCTGCGATCGCCACCAAAATGCGATAGCCGCCTTGGTTCCCTGGGTCAGGGTCGGGTTCAGCGAATACCGCGTCGTCATGGTCTTTCGCATCGTCCGGATCTATGGTGATAAGCGGCGTCTCGCGCAAATCTTCGCGATCCGCCATGTCCGGTGCGTGCGCTTTGCCAGCCTCCGCTAAGACGCTTTGCGGAAAATCCGTGGGGATGCCACGATTAGCGAGCGCGAGGACGGAATAGGCGCCGGCGTCGTCTATATGGCCGGCGATGTCGACCACGCGTCCTCTTTGCGGTCCATAGCCGCGCGCGTTTTTTGTCTCGACCCAAACGAGGTCGCCGTCTTTAGCGCCGCGTTCGTCGCCCCGGTCTATGGTGAAACTATTGCGCGCGCGCCGTTCCACTGGGTCAGCGCGGCCAGCGCTTTTCTGGTGCCGCGTCTCTTTGCGGAACACCGCGAGAAATCGGTGGGCGCCTTTGCCAATAGCGCGGATAACCTCTGCCTCGTAACCGTCGTCCCCTTGGGGCTTTAGGCGCGCAAGAACACGATCGCCCACACCGGGGGGCGGTTTTTGTTTCGCCGCAGCGCGAGCAGAAAGAGTGATCATCGGCGGATCACCATCGCCGCGCCAATTCACCGGCATGCACAAGAGGCCGCCATCTTCGTCAACCGACATGATGTCCAGCGGCGCTACAGGCGGGAGTGCGCCGACGGCAGCAAGGCGCTTTCCGCTTTTCAGATCAATGTCGCCCGCGTCATCCATCTCGCGCAGCATAGCCCGTAATTTTGCGCGGTCATCGCCTTTGACGCCAAAGGCGCGCGCAAGATCTCGGCGCGTTGCCGCACCGTCGCTTTTCGCTATGTAGTCGACAATTTCTTTTTTAGTGGGCAGGGGGGACCCTTCGCGGGGTCCGCGCTTTTTGTTGACCAAGTTTCGGCTTTCAACGGTTGGAGCGAGCGCAGCGCGTTGTGCTTATCACGCTATGGCGCGCGCGCCAAAGCCTTAGCTCCCTACGGACAGAGGATCGCGCGCCGCGCCGTCGACGATGATCTCATAATGGAGGTGGACGGCAGTGGCGTTCCCGCTTTCGCCCGTCCGCCCGATGATCTCACCGCGCCAGATGCGGTCGCCGACTTTAAGCCCGGCCGCATAGGCGGAGAGGTGGGCGTATCGCGTTTGGACGCGCTCATTGTGGCGGATAAGTATTGACCGACCGAATCCAGTGCGCTTGCGGATTTCCTGAACAATCCCGTCGCCCCCGGCATGAACCGGTTTCGGCGACTGCGTGAAAATATCAAGGCCGCGATGCATGTCGCTGGCGCCGCCGCGCCGCGGGCCAAATCC
>JBCDBM010000012.1:0-25616 GCA_039183665.1 Pseudomonadota bacterium
CTTGTCAATCTCTTCGGCACGGTTAAGCGCGTGTCGATGGGGGTGAGCCTGGGGAAAAATGAAGCGCCCCAAGAGGACGATCGCAAAAGGTTGCGCCGCATCGGCGAAACGCTCGCTTTTCTGCGTCAGCCAGACCCGCCAGGGGGGTTGAAGGAAGCAGCCGCCATGCTCCCCCTCGCCAAAACCGTGCTGGCTATGCAGCCCTCGACCCGCCGGAGCGGCGCGCCTTGCCAAGAGATTGTCCAGCTGGGCGACGCCATCGATTTGACGGCGCTGCCGGTACAAACCTGTTGGCCCGGCGAACCGGCGCCGCTCATCACCTGGCCGCTGATCGTCACCAAGGGGCCAAGCGGCGCGCGCGACGATGATTTTAATCTCGGCATTTATCGCATGCAGCGTTTGGGGCGCGACAAGGCGATCATGCGCTGGCTGAAACATCGCGGCGGCGCGCAGCACCATCAGCGCTGGAAGGCGACGCGCCCAGAACCACTGCCCGCCGCGGTAGTGCTTGGGGCCGACCCGGGGGTCATACTTGCCGCTGTAACCCCCATTCCCGATACGCTTTCCGAGTATCGCTTTGCGGGCATACTTCGAGATAAAAAAGTAGAGCTCGTCGCATGTAAGACCCAGCCGCTCAAAGTGCCGGCGGAAGCCGAGATCGTTATCGAGGGGACGGTATCGCTCGAGGACTACGCCGATGAGGGGCCATACGGCGATCATACCGGGTACTACAATTCGGTAGAGCCGTTCCCGGTCTTCACGGCGACAGCCGTCACGATGCGCAAAGATCCCATTTATCTGTCGACGTTTACGGGCCGACCGCCGGACGAGCCGAGCGTGCTTGGTGAGGCGCTCAACGAGGTTTTCATTCCGCTCCTGCAACAGCAATTTCCTGAGATCCTGGATTTCTGGCTGCCGCCGGAGGGGTGCAGCTACCGTATCGCCGTTATATCCATGAAGAAGGCGTATCCCGGCCACGCCAAGCGCGTGATGATGGGCGCCTGGAGCTTCCTGCGGCAATTCATGTACACAAAGTGGCTCATCATCGTGGGCGACGACATCGATGCGCGGGATTGGAAAGACGTGATGTGGGCGGTCTCTACAAAAATGGACCCCGCGCGCGATATCACGATCGTTGAGAACACGCCCATCGATTATCTGGACTTTGCGAGCCCGCAATCGGGCCTGGGCTCCAAAATCGGCTTGGACGCTACAGACAAGCTGCCGCCCGAAACAAATCGCGAATGGGGCAGGGAAATCCGCATGGATGATGATGTCATAAAGCGCGTTGATGAAATGTGGTCTGCGCTCGGTTTGCCGGGCTCAGGCGCGTCCATATGGAAATAACGTCTGACACGCCAATGCTGATTCTGATCAATTTATGCGCTGCCGCTTTTGATTACGATTTAGAAAATTAGGGAGAGCGCGTGATGGCGAAAACGGTAAAGGTCGAACATCAAGGCCCGCTTGGGGCGGCTTGGTTTATTGGCTGGTTGTTCACAGTTGGGTTCTTAAAGTTCGGATTTTGGAAAGGCTTTTTGGCCTTGCTTTTATGGCCATATTTCTTGGGCGACCATTTTTCGACCTCAAACGACGTCGCAACTGATGCCCCGCCCGAAAACATCGTTAATGAGGCGGTCGCCAGGATTTAGCGCCATCAGTCCGTACCCGAACAGCCGTCAATGATAGCGTTATCGATGAGCTTTTTTTAACGCGCCCCCGATAGCGATCGCCCGTCACGGGAGGGCGATGGTGAGACTGCTTGTTTTTCTTTGGGCGTATTTACTGGCCGCCACGTCGGCGCATGCCGGTGAATGGAATTTCGGCGGCGACCTCCAGGGCGAGATGCGCTATTTTCAAAACGACGCCATTTTTGAAGACCAGTTTAACCACTGGGACCCGTCATTCGCGATTATTCCGGACGTGTCTTGGCGCTCTGAAAATGGCGTTCACAATTTTCAGGCGACGCCGTTCTTGCGGGTGGACGGGCGCGACGCCGAGCGCACCCATTGGGATCTGCGTGAGTTTTATTACCGCTATCAGCCCAATAGCGTCGTTTCGGTGACGCTGGGCGCAACCCAAGTCTTTTGGGGACGGGCTGAATCGCACCACCTCATCGATATCATCAATCAACGGGACCAAGTTGAAGATATCGACGATGAAGACAAGCTCGGCCAGCCCATGATAAACATTGCTTTCGACACCCGGTTTGGAACGCTGAACATGTATGCGATGACCGGGTTTCGCGATCGCACGTTTCCGGGCTCTGACGGTCGGTTACGGTTTTTCCTGCCCTTTGATACGGATAACCCAGTCTTTGACGAAGATGGCGGACGATACGCGCCAGAATACGCTTTCCGGTACGATCATAAAATTGCCGACGTAGAGTTCGGTTTGGCCTATTTTGAAGGCAACTCCCGCGAGCCCAGAATTGGATTCAGCGTTCTGGGCGATGGGCTCATCCCTATTTATGACAAGATCAAACAGGGGTCGGTCGACTTTCTGTACACCCGCGGAAACTGGCAGGGGAAATTCGAAGGTCTATTCCGAAACGGATATGACGAGTCCTTTTTCGCGTTCGTTGGCGGTGTCGAATATACGTTCCCGGATGTTTTGGGGACGGACGCGGATGTTGGGTTCTTGTTAGAATATCAATATGACGGTCGCGAGGTTGAGAACATTGACGAGCCGTTTGGACCCGCCTTATCCGCCCCGCTTACGCTCAACGACCACGACGCGTATGGCGCGATGCGGGTGACGTTGAGTGAGGAGCAACGACTTTCCGCGCTCGCCGGGTTTGCTTTTGACACCGATGATGAATCGATCCGCGTGACGATCGAGGCCAGTAAGGAAATCGGCGAGAATTGGACGGCTGAGATCGAATCGCGCGTGCTTATGGGCACGGAATCGGACGACATAATCCATGCGCTTCGAAATGATGATTTCGTGACATTCCGGTTGACGCGCCGTTTTTGATACCCGTTGACATCTGTCCCTGGTCGGCCAGGTCGAATCGTTATGCAATCGCTGCGTAGCTGATGCTTTCGGCGTCAAAACACTCTGGAATTCTGGCTTTCATAGACACAACGAGGTGCGCCATGTCTTTCGTGGTGACGATCGCGCAACGCAAAGGGGGCTCCGGGAAATCGACCCTTGCGTGCCAACTGACCGCCGCTTTGTTGGCCGACGGGTTGACCGTATTGGGCGTGGATACGGATGAGCAGGCGAGTTTCTCAGAATGGGCGTTGCGGCGCATGGATCGGGGCGATGACGACGGGCGCTTCGCGGTGGAGACCGTTGCCGGTTATGGCGTTGCGTCAACGATCCGCCGCGGTGAACGATTCGCAGATGTCATCATTGTGGATACGGCGCCGAGCCTTGATACGACGGTGAAACAGGCTATTCGCGCCGCTGATCTCGTCTTGACGCCCATGCAGCTTTCGCCGCTTGATCTTGAGGCGACCATGCCGACGGCTCGGCTCATAGGCGATGTGCGCAAGGAACCGCTTTTTGTCATTAATAGAGCGCCGCCCCGCGCGCGTATCGCCGATATGATCCGGGCCGAAATTAAACGCCACGGGCTGCCGCTAGCGCCGGCGGAGCTTGGCAACCGCGCGGCATTTTCTGAAAGCTTGGCGTCTGGCCGCGGCGTTGTCGAGACAGCGCCTTCTAGCCGCGCCGCAGAAGAGATGCGCGCGCTGGCCGCCGTGGTCACGAAACGCTTGGACGCTGTTAGCGCCGCCGCCTAATTTATGCGGCCCGGGTGGTTTGGTTGCGCGCGGTTTGGGCGTCCGGTTTAGCCGGTTCTGCGTCCTTGGCGGCTTCAGTTTCATTATCGATAACTTGCAGAAGCTCTTCGGCGCGTTTTCCCACCGGCGACATCGCATCCTTTGCGACGTCAGCGGTTAAGTTCATGAACCGCGATGCGCCGTCGGCGTAATCGCGAATCGCTGTTTCGAAGAAGTCCGCTTGGGCGTGGAACGCCTCTTCCCGCGATGATGACGCCATCAGCGCTTGTGCGCTTTCAACGTCCTTACGGATGCGATCGCTGAAAAAATCCGCCCATTCTTGATAGATTTTCGCGGCGCCGTCCCAATAGGCGGCGGCCGCGCGTTGAGCGGCTTCGTAATTGCGATTGCCGATCTCCGCCATATCTGCTGGCCCGATCGGGCGATCCGACGCTTTTTCGGCCGAAGCGCGGCGGCGGGCTGGTGAGTCAGTCATGCGTATTCCTCCCTACTTCCGTGTGTCGTTCTTCGTTTCGTTTATTGGCTTCAGTGTTCTAGGCGGCGATAACGCGACGAAGAATCTTCACGCCGTTCGCGCACAGACGCAATGTCCCCGCGCTGCAATGTCCCGCCGCCGCAATGCCCCGGTACGGCGCTGCTAAACGCTGCGGGGTATATCCTCCGCATCACCCGCTTGCCGGCGGCGCGTTTCAAGCAGCTTTCTTCGAGAAGTCTGGTACGCAACAATCAGTGTTGTGTTCAGCGCGCGTATTAAACCGCAGACGCGCTGTAAGGTCTAGCGAGGAAAGGCGTCGCCCCGAGGGCGATTTTCCACAATCGCTCGGCGGCGCCTTGGCCCGGTTCAGTCCTTGTCGATCGCTTCAGAGGGATTTGGTCCGCGCCATCGCTCCACAAAGGGGCAATCGAAATCGAGAAGATCCAACACGCGGCCTGCGGTCTGGTCGATCATCTCATCGATCGAAGCCGGCTTTGTATAAAGCGCCGGCATCGGCGGGGCGATAATTGCGCCAAGCTGCGCTGCTTCCACCAAGAGTTTGCAATGGCCCAGATGCAGTGGCGTCTCACGCGGCATCAAAATGAGTTTTCGTTTTTCCTTCAAGCATACGTCTGCGGCGCGCGTCAGCAAGTCATCCGCATAAGAATGAACAACGCCGGACAGTGTTTTCATGGAGCAAGCCGCGATGATCATGCCGTGGGTCCGAAATGAACCGCTTGCGATTGCCGCGGCGATGTCGGTGATTTTGTAATGGACATCCGCGCGGGCGATGACGTCAGCAGGTCTGAGATCAGTCTCGATCCCCAAATTCATGACCGCTGTTTGCGTCATGACCAAGTGTGTTTCCACGTCTTCGATATCGCGCAGCGCATCCAGGAGGCGCACGCCATACATAACGCCGCTGGCGCCGCCAATGCCGATAATAATTTTTCGCATAGTCACACAAGCGCAGTCTTACGCGCCATCACAAAGCCTCTCGTGGCCAGCTCTAAGTTATGGCGTCGCTGCATTGTTCTTTTACTCAGTACACCGGTCTTCTCGTGGTCGCCAGGCGCGATGCCGGGCGACGTTACAGCGCTTTGAGATCAGACGCCGCCACGCGACCTCGCTGTTCAGACAGTTCGTAAGACACGCGCTGTCCTTCGTCTAATCCTTTCAGGCCAGAAGCCTGCACTGCGCTAATATGAACGAACACGTCATTGCCGCCTTCGTCTGGCTGAATAAAGCCAAATCCTTTGGTTGCGTTGAACCACTTCACCGCGCCGGTCGCCATTGTCGAAGGCCTCCTTGTATCAATATCGTCAGGTCGCGTGCGTGCGCGCGCATTGCGCGACCGTCTTTCGTGCAACGATGTTTTGGGGCAAATCGCGTTGGCCGTTCTGGGTATCGCGAAAGTCGGCCAAAACACTGTCGCTGACGCGATACTAGAACCTGAGGGCTGGCGCGCGTCAAGCTAAAGACGAGACATTCACGTTGCTTTCCTTGCGCCTTACAACGATGGGTTGGGGCCTTATGAGCGGTCATTGTGCGGCACGGAAAAACGCCCGCCGCTCTCATTGCGAATGTCGTTGTCGATTAGCGTCGGGATGAGGCCGGTCCCATTGCGCAGCAACGCGCCGTTTTTGCGGTAATTGATGATTGTATTGTGCACTAGCAAAAGCTGGCGCGCTTGACCGCCGCGGGAGAGATCATAGTTGATCAGAGATCGGTTATCGCCGTTGGCGGATTGAATGAGCGTACTGTCGATGATCGCTACGTCGCCGCCGCGTGAGGCGTCTACGGCATAGCTGGTGCGCCCGTTGGCGTCGTCCAATACACAATCCACGATACGTGTTCGTGCCGCCAGAGACTTAATGTGATGGCCGATTTTCGTCGCCTCGAAGCGGCTATCCCCTATGTCTAGGACTGCCCCGCGCGCCGCGTAAATACCATGGGAATAGCCGTCGCCGGCGCCATTGCGTAAAAAGGCTGACCGCCGAATGATGATCGAGCCAGCCTCTTCGCCGGTCGCCAAGACGCCATTTTCATTCTGCTCAAATACACAGTCGATGATTGTCAGATCGCGTCCGTCATGACGAATGCCCGCGCCGTTGGAATCGGGCGATGCCGCATTTTTGAATTTGATATTCTGTACACGAAGGGATGCGCCGGGAAGCGGGTTTAGGAGGCCTTTCACCACCTGCCGAGAAGAGTAAAGAACTGTCCCGGGTTCCCCTTTGAGCGTTAAGGACCGAGGAAGTTGGAGATCCGCAATATCATAGGCGCCGCGCGCCAGCGCGATGGTTGACCCAAAAGGCGCGTGTGCGGCCGCGCGCTGTAGCGCATCAGCGTCGGCGGCGCGCCATTTTGCGTGCGCCGCATTTGGCGCCGCCGTTAGGGCGATGAGGCCGGTTGCAAATGCGCGTCTGTTCATCGGATAGGCGCTCCTTGCTGCACGCAAATGCAAAAGATGCGCCGACAAACCCGCGCGGGATCCCGTAATCGGCGTTGTGTCGTCTCGGTCCATCCGCGGGGTAAGTTGGGGCGGCGAGCGCTGACGGGCAAGCGTCTCGCTCAGCATTGGCGCGGTCGCGCCCGTTTTTCAGCGCCAAACAACAATCAGCGCCAAACAACAAAAAGGGAGCGGTAAAACCGCCCCCTTTCGCCCGCTCACGCAGGATGTTCGGAGCACACCCCAATCCAGTGAGAATCCGAATGCTCTCCGAAACGATGTTTTGGCGTCAGGCCTTACGGCCCAAACCGTTCATCGCTAGATCCGCCTTGCGCCTGAACAGTAACGATCGCCATCGTCAATGTCTTGCGCCCGAAAGATCCGCGCCGCCTCACTAACGCGAGAGCAAGCTCTCTTGTTGACGTTGGCGTCGCGCGCCGTCTAGCAGCTTGCCCGCTGCTTACGGCGATACCGGACCACGACCATTTGCTGCGTTAGCAACGATCATGGCGAACCGCTCAGGTTCGTCAGATGTGCGTAAAAAATACCTCATGCTTTACTTGCCGGTAGCGAGCTGAGCGCCACACTCGGCTAGCACATCACTTTTTTAGCCCGTCCACCCCGTCGCTAGGTAAACGCGACGAACTGTCTGCCAGGGCCGAAAAGCATGATCAGGATACTAACTTTTCGATGGGCGTCGAACAAAACTTTTCCACAAAATTTCGACTGAAATCGCGGGGATGTTTTTGGAATACGTTTCCGCGCTTTATCGGGATTTCCGAAAGACGACGGAAAGATTGTTCGCCGGCATGGTGGTAATTGTTTCCAAATCAAGCCCATAAGATTGAGCCAATGGGGCGATTTCTAGATCCAGATCGCGAACGCCCCATTGAGGGTCGCGTGATTTAAGGCTGGCGTCGAATTGTGCGTTTGACGGCGCCGTATGTGCACCGCTGCGCGAAAAAGGCCCGTACAAAAACAACACGCCTTTGCTCGCGAGAACGCGTTTCGCACCTGCGAAAAGACCTTCGACGGCAGAGAAGGGCGCAATGTGGATCATGTTGATACAGACGATCCCATCGAAGGGCGGGGCATTTTCTATGTCCCACTGCGGTTTCCTCGCATCAATGACCAGCGGTCCTGACAGATTTGAGAGTCCGGATGAGCGTCGCCAGGCGTCAATAGACCGCTGGGCCCTCTCGTCTGTATCGCTGGCAACCCATTCGATGTGGGGGAAGGTCTTCGCGAAGTGCGCGATATGCTCGCCTGTGCCCGAGGCGATTTCAAGAAATCTGCCCGTACGAGGGATGATTTGTTCGACTACGGATAAAATGGGCTCGCGATTGCGCGCGACAGAGGGCGAGAACAACCGACCAGCATCTTCCCCCCGCTCTTCGAGGGCTGTCGGCTTGTTGGAGGGCTCATCAGACATCGCCTAGGTCTAGCGCGCGCAGCTGGCGCCGCCAAGGACGCAGAAGGTAGCGCAGTGGCGGTGATTAAGCGGAACGGCCTTGCTGGCGGCCCGGAGGTCGGGGCCTAGATCGAATGCTTTTTCATAAGGAATAAGCGTGCAAGCGCGAACAGACGGCGCGGCGGCCCCTTTATCTTTGACGACCATACGTTGGGTGGCGCACATGAGCGAGGAGGGCGAGCTGCCTAAAATATCCCAGCAGCTTTCGGTTATTTCCGGCGGGTCCTCTACAGCGTCCATCTCGGGAAAAAGCACCAAGCTTTCGGGATCATAAGCGTTAATGGGAATATCGCGCGTTTGGAAACACGCAGCATAAGCCGCGCGTAAATCGTCAGCAGCATCGCCCCAGCGCGTTCGTCCCGCCGCCGACAGGGCGAACCCGTTCCGCGCCAGCCATTCAAGACCGGACAGCGTCTTATCATAAGCGCCGGCGCCGCGTTCTTGATCGTGAAGCTCTGCAGTCGGATGATCAATGCTGATCCGAAAGGAGAGCTTGTGGCCAAAGCGTTTGTTGAGCGCCAACAACCCGTCTTGGATCGCTGGGCGCATCATAGGGCGCATTGCGTTGGTCAACACCAAGGCGTCCAAACCCTGCTCAAGCGCGCCGCTGATGAGTGAGAGCATATGCGGGTTCATAAAGGGCTCGCCGCCGGTGAACCCGATCTGGCGCGCGCCCAGTTGCGCCGCATCTTCAAAAAATGGGCGCGCCTCATCTGCGGTGATAAAAGCGAGACGATCATTTTTTGGCGATGATTCAATATAGCAGTTCTCGCACGTGATGTTGCACAACGTGCCGGTGTTGATCCAAAGCGTTTGTAAAGTCTCGAAGGCGACCTGCGCCCTGGGCGCGCCGTCAGCCGTCCAGTCTGGGTGTTCAAACTTGCCGACCGGCCTTTCCGCACGGTTTCTTGTTATCGGATCGCCGTGATCGGCCATGAACGCAATGCTTCCCCTGCTTCACGCGGTTACGCCAGAGAGGGCGCACTTTGCCCAAAAAAAGATCGCCCGCGCAAGGGGCGCGGGCGATCACGTCTGCGTAAGGGACTGGGGGCCGGCGCTTTTTCGGCCTAGTTCAGCGGGGCGCCGTAAAACTCGTCGTCTTCGTAAACGGTGTCCTCGGGCGCATCGCCGATTTGTAGTGGCGCGAGATTCGCTGGCGCCATGCGATGAGCCAGCGACCAGGCTGCGCTTTGCAATAGGGTCGAGTGCGGCCGCGCCGCCTTGCCGCGATAGATAATGTCCGCAGGCGAAACATCGGCGCCGTAATATTCCCGGTTCCAACTGTGCCGCGCTTTAAGGATAGAGCCCTCAAGGCTCATGCCGCCATAAAGCCCGCGTGAGCGCGCGAAGGCCAAAACGTCAACGGTTTGCGCTTTTGCGCCGCCGCCAACTGGTCCCGCCGCTAGCGAGAGATCGCCGCCGAGTTTCACAGAGGTCGACAAGAGCTGCTCCATGCCTCGTTGGGTCATAACGAGGAGAATAATCTCAGATGACTCCATGCCCGCTTGCAGGCCAAAGGACAGCGTGCCGATTGTGAAAAATGTCGGCTCTGACCATCCGCCTTCATCGGTGCGCGCCACCATCACGGCGTTGCCGCCGGCGCCGCCAAAGATAAAGCCGCCGCGCCAAGATTTAGGCATGATCACCATGGCCTTGGCGTCGGGCGCGAGCTCCCAAAGCGCCTCATAGGCGGAGTCATCCGTGAAATAAGCGACCGTTTCGGACGCTTCCGCCACAAGCGCTTCGGCTTTTTCGCGTTTGCTTTTTGCCGCGGCAGGCGAGACCGCCAAGCCGATAGCGACCGCAAGGGCGGTAAGAATAGTGAGTAGCCGTATGGTCATGAGCGGCCTCCTTTTTACGTTGCCGGCTTACTGCGCGCGCGCGTTGGCCGGCCTTGATGCGCATCGTTAGGGCGCGTTAATTTGTTCCAGGTTACGCGCGTTCGCCCGGGCGAAAATATGGCGGGCGCACGGTTGATAGTTAAATTTTTGGTGAGATTTGCCTCCGCCGTCGAGGGCCTTTTTGCGTATTTCCCAAGGAATTCTTGGGAAATAGGGCGATCTTGACATTTTTTCGGCGCAGAGCGCATTTTCCAGGCTGAACGATGCGGGTCCGCTCGCGTCTTGCGGGTATGATGTAGTGGCAGCCTGTCAGCTTCCCAAGCTGAACGCGCGAGTTCGATTCTCGCTACCCGCTCCAGTGTTTTTGCTGACGAAATTTCGGTTGGCCCTTCTGGACGAACGCTGGTCGAGAATCAAAATAGAAACTGCGCGAGGAATCGAATTCTCGCTGCTCGTACGTCGTGCAGATCGAAGAGCGCTGCATAATTCAGGCGCCGGGCCCCTTATGCTAAAGTCTCATTGCGGGCATTCGCAATCAGGCTCGGCCCGGAGTAAAGGCTCCCACGATGAAGGTCTCCCAAATAATTCTGACGATTGTCGCGCTACTGTACATTGTTGCGCCGCCGATCGTTGACTTCAATCCGAGCCATGCCGTGCACCCGGAATGGACGCCGCATGCAAGATTTCACGCGGTTTGGCTGGTTATCACCAATTGCATGCTCGGCTTGTTAGCGGTGTATTTGATCTGGCGCCGGAGTCACGCGGGCGGCCAAGTGATCGCGGGTGTAATATCCTCAATCGTCTTAGGGAGTTTTTTCCTTAGCGCCTTGGCGATGCCGCTTTATGATGGCGCGCTGAGTGATGAAGGCGGGGTCGCTGCGGGACCCGGCGGGCTTGATAGTAATTCCGTTCTGTTTGGCGTGCTTTTTCTTATCAACCTGGTCGGCCTTTTTTTGGCCTCCCGCAGGGGCTGAGCGATTCCAAGCGAAAGCGATAAACTTAAATTTGGTCGAACAAAGGGGGCTCTAGCCGCGGCATGCGCCTACTCCCAAGCTGACCGTGCGAGGTCGATTCTCGGTACCTGCGGCACATTTCAACAACCTTACTTCATGGGGCGACTAAGCCGCCCTATTTCTTGGACACGGAGTGGTCGTCATTGACGACTGACCGAGTTGACCTGAACTGGAAAACGAGGAACGCGCCCGTGACCGGCTGACTTTCGGCAAGAATGGACATCGTTGGCTTGAACTTTGATGTCTATTTTCTAGGTTATCCTTGCCTTTGGAAAATTGCTAACTGCTACCTGTTATAGTATGCGTGAAACGCTCCAGCCTACCTAGTTCTTGTCAAATCAATTAAATACCGTCTTTTATTGATGCTTGGCGGATATTTCAGAATACTTCATCCACACTGCAATTTCGAACGAGTCAAATGCTTTTAAATTTGGGGGAGGATAATTGGAACAAATAATCTCAATAATTGGATTAGTTGCAGGGATGATAGCTATTCTTTCTTCCCTTGTAGCGAAAATCTCTCAATCTGCTGAATCCAAACAGATTAGCATCAGGCTAGGAAATAGTGAAATAAAGATCAACATAAATGATCTCAAAGAAGAGGACTTGGCTAAAATAAAAGACCTCGTGAGCGAGAACACCGTAAATGGAGATGACGGTGGCAGACGATAGCAGCCAAAATATCTCCAAAGGAGCAACTGTTGCAGGGGCTGGCTCGGGTGCAGTCCTAGCTTCACTCTTCAATCTACTTGAACCGGGAGGTGCAAAGGACATACTTCTAATTCTGGCCCCAACATTTGCAGTTGGCGTAACGGCAGCTTGGGGACTTATCGGTTCATTAATTGACGATGTGGTCGCAGACTGGAAGGTCAGGTCTCAACTAAAGCGTGCGCAGAAATATTTGGCAGATGTTCGTGCTGATGAAAATGCCGATCCCAATTTAGTTCAAGAATTGCAAAACCAGGTTGATTCTCTTCAAAAACTGGCTGTGCAACTGAGTAGCCGTAGGGTCGAAGCTATCGTTGATTCCAGCGGTCGAGCTTAATTCGATAGTAATTTATGGCAGCGACCCAGTGTTCGATTTCACAAAGATCTTTGGATGTAATGGATTTTGTTTATGCAGTTGATTAGACCTCCGCTGATGTCATAAATACTCTAGTTTTTAGACCTACAACTTTAGGCCGTACAAGTCGCACTTGGGCCAATTCTTGCCAGCGTGGCGGTTTGCTGAACGGCCACTTTTTCAAGTTCATTGCGGACGGAGGTCAAGCCTAAGGACACCGGCAACTCTAGAAATCCATAGTAAAAGATATGATATAAAAGGTCCCAATTTCATTTCCTCCGGCGCTCCGCTCAATGAAAATTCCGTCCTTTCGGCAGGATTGCTTCCATGTGGTCCGCGGTCTCGGCACGGCGGCGGAAGCTTCCCTTTCGCAAATCCGCATTCACGGGGCGCTTAAATTCATCTGCGCGGGAGAGCCCGTCATCCATCTCGCCATGATAGTCGCTGAGTTGCGCAAGCTTTGGCGTGAGGTTGATAAGCCGGCGCGCCACCACATGGATGACATCGCCCTCGCGCTGTAAAAACCCAGTGACGCCCAAAAACCGCGCGCCCAACACCTCGCGGCGATAGCGCTCAAAAACTTTCGGCCAGATGATGACATTGGCGACGCCGGTTTCATCTTCCAGCGTTGTGAAGATAACGCCCTTGGCGGTGCCGGGCCGTTGGCGCACCAGCACGAGGCCTGAAACCGACAGGCGCGTGTTCTTTGGCGTCTCGAACAAGGTCTCATTGGCCACATAACGGTGCGCGCGCAACCATCCGCGTAGGAACGATACGGGATGGCGTTTCAATGACATTTTGATGGTCTTATAATCATAGGCGACTTCTTCCCCCAGCGGCATGGTGGGGAGCGCGACGTCTTCTTCGCGCTTGAAGGCGGATTGCGCCGCAAAAAGCGGCAGCTGGTCATCGCCTTTGACTTTATCGAGCCCTTGCACCGCCCAGGAGGCGTCGCGCCGCGAGAGCCCGAGCGAGCCGAACGCATCCGCATTGGCGAGCGTTTCAAGGGCGCTATGGGAGAGCCCCGTGCGCAGCCATAAATCGCGCACGGAGTCATAGCCCTTCCCGCGCATCGCCGTGATGCGCGCTGCGTCTTGTTGCGAGAGGCCTTTGATGAGGCGAAACCCTAAGCGCACGGCGTTGCGCCCGCGCATCTCCTCTTTCATGCTGGCGTGGCGAGGATGAATATTCTTGGGGCCTTTGCTTGGCTCCAACGTTAAATCGATCTGCGAGTGGTTCACGTCTACGGGGCGCATCTCAAAGCCATGTTCGCGCGCATCGCGGATGATCTGCGCCGGCGCGTAAAAGCCCATAGGCTGAGAATTGACGAGCGCTGCGCAAAACACATCCGGATACCGGCATTTCAGCCAGCAAGAGACATAGACGAGCAGCGCAAAGCTTGCCGCATGGCTTTCTGGAAACCCATATTCGCCAAAGCCCTCAATTTGCTTGAAACAGCGCTCGGCAAAGTCTGGATCATAGCCACGCGCCGCCATGCCTTTGACCATTTTATCGTGATACTGATGAATGGTTCCGGTTCGCCGGAAGGTCGCCATGGCGCGGCGCAATCCGTCCGCTTCTGATGGCGTGAAGCCCGCCGCCACAATGGCGATTTTCATGGCTTGTTCTTGGAAAAGCGGCACGCCGAGCGTGCGCCCCAGAACCTCTTCCAAATCTTTGCTGGGATACTCAACGTTATCAATGCCGTCGCGCCGGCGCAGATAAGGGTGCACCATATCACCCTGAATAGGGCCGGGGCGCACAATCGCCACTTCAATCACCAGATCGTAAAAGCGGCGCGGCTTTAAGCGCGGCAGCATGGACATCTGCGCGCGGCTTTCAATTTGGAAAACGCCCAGCGTATCGGCGCGGCCGATCATGTCGTAGACGGCGGGGTCTTCGGCGGGGATAGACGCCAGGTCGTGGCTGATCCCGTAATGGGTTTTTAAAAGCGCAAAGGCTTTGGCGATGCAGCTCAACATGCCAAGGCCCAACACATCGACTTTAATCATGCCGAGTGCATCTAAGTCGTCTTTGTCCCATTCCACAAAGCTGCGATCCGCCATGGCCGCATTGCCAATGGGCATCACCTCGTCAAGCGGTCCGCGGGTCATCACAAACCCGCCCGTATGCTGAGAAAGATGACGGGGAAAGCCGATCAGCTCTTTTGAGAGCTCAAGAGCTTGGTTTAGTGTGATTTCATCAGGGTCTAAGCCTTGCTCTTTGGCTTGGGCCGGATCAACGCCTTTGGAGCTGCTGCCCCATTGGCTTTTGGCGAGCGCGCCAATGATGTCTTCAGAAAGGCCCATCGCTTTGCCCACCTCGCGGATGGCGCTGCGGGTGCGATAGGTGATGACCGTTGCGGCGATGCCGGCGCGATCGCGGCCATATTTTTCATAGATATATTGGATCACCTCCTCGCGGCGCTCATGCTCGAAATCCACATCGATGTCCGGCGGCTCATTGCGGTCCGCCGAAACGAAACGCTCAAACAAAAGATCAATGCGCGCCGGGTCCACAGAGGTGACGCCAAGGCAAAAACACACGGCCGAATTGGCGGCGGAGCCGCGGCCTTGGCACAAAATGCCTTGGCTGCGCGCATAGCGCACCACGTCATAAACGGTGAGGAAGTAACGGGCGTAATCAAGCTGTGCGATGAGCGCCAATTCGTGGCGTAAGGCCGTCGAGACTTTTTCCGAGATCCCGTCAGGGTAGCGATTTTGCGCGCCGAGCCAGCTCAGGCGTTCTAGTTCTTCTTGGGGGGTCGCGCTCATGCCGCAGGCTTCTTCGGGATATTCATACCGCAACTCGTCGAGGGAAAATTGCGCGCGCGCGGCCAGGCGCAGTGTTTGTTCAATGGCGGCGGGGTGATCTTTAAAAAGCCGCGCCATCTCTTGGGGCGTTTTCAAATGGCGTTCCGCATGGGCCTCTAAAGCGCGGCCGGCCGCCGCCACCGTGCAATGTTCGCGAATGCAATGCACCACATCGGCAAGCCGTCGGCGTTCAGGCGCATGATAAAGAATGTCGTTGCAGGCCAAGAGCGGGACGCGTGCATTCTGCGCTGTTAGGGCAAGATGGTTCAATACGCGCCGGTCGTCATCCCGAAAGCGTCGCGCCGCGCCAAGCCAAACATTGCCCGGAAAAGTCGTGTGAAATGTTTCGAGTGTCTTGCGGATCGCGCGATCAAACGGGTTACGAGGCGCAACGACAAAGAGTTGCCCGTCGCCAAATTCAAGGGCGTCTTCGCAGCGAAGGAGGCATTCGCCTTTGGGCGCGCGCATTTTTCCCCGCGTCAAAAGCTTACAAAGGCGTCCATAAGCGGCGCGGTCTTGGGGGTAGCACAGAACATCGGGCGTCTCGTCTTCAAAGCGCAGACGCGCGCCCACCACATAACGCAGCCCCACTTCTTTAGCCGCGATGTGACCGCGCACGGCCCCGGCAAGCGTGTTCACATCCGTAAGGCTAATCGCGGCAAGGCCGAGCTTTGCCGCTTGAAACACCAACTCATCGGGGTGGGATGCGCCTGTGAGAAACGTGAAATTGCTCATGCAGGCCAATTCGGCGTACTGGCTCATGGGAAAAAACCGTGTAGGAACCATTTCGGTTGATCGGTTTCGCGCTCAAAAAGCCCGTCGCGAAAAAGCCAATACCGACGCCCGTCATAGGTCTCGATGCGATAGTAATCGCGCGTGGTGTTAGGTGCTTGTTTGTGCGCCCATTCATCGGCAATGCGTTCGGGCCCATTTGCTTTGGCGACCTGATAACGCACGCGCCGCCAGGAAAACTGCAAGGGCGGGCCATCAGGGACTTCTGCAATGGCCTCAATCGGTTCAGGATGCGGGAGAAGTTTTACCGGCCGCGGGCGCGCGTGATCGCGAATGTCCGATGCGCGTGTCTCTTCCTCTTTGCGCAGCGCGGTGATGACAGAGGCGAACCCGGCGGCGCGTTCGGGCAAATGCGTGTTGCGGAATGTGACCCGGCAAACATTCTCTTGGCCCAACCGATTGCTGAGACGATCTTTCAGCGCATCGAAAGCGTCGTCTTGCGCCAGGCTGTCAGACGCCGTTGTGAGCGCACCATGTTGGCGAATAGCGATAGGCGCACTGTCAAACGCGCTCAGACGCAAGAGCTCGAACCCGAACCCCGCATCATAGTCGCTTTTGAAATCATCAAGCTTATTGGCGAAAAGGCGTTTTAAATGCGTCCCATCGCGCGCAGGAGAACTGGCGCGCACAGTCATGCGCGTGACGTGATTATCGACCCGAAACAGCGCCAGCTCAAAACGGCGCCCGCCAACGGCGGCTTGCTCCAGTTGCGCTGTTAAGGCTTCAGCCAGAGGCTCTAAGCAGGCCATGATCGCCTCCATCGAGGCGATGGGCTCAGCAAGCTTTTGTTCGGCGTAAAATTGCGGGGCGGGAACAATAGGATTGAGGGGTTCGGGCTCTTGCCCTAACGCTTGGCCAAGACGTTTGAGTAAGAGGTGTGAGAAGCGTGCGGTTAAAGGCGTGCGCGGCATGTCATAAAGCTGGTCGACTTTTTTGAGTCCCAAGCGGCGCAAGCGATCGGACAACGCCTCTGGCAAGCGCAACGCCTCCACAGGCAAGGGCGCGATCGCCGCGCGGTTATCGCCTTGCGGTGTAATCCCGCCATCGCCAAAGCGCGCTAAGCCCCACGCAGCGCCCGCACTATCGGCGATGCTTGCGCGCAGCCCATAGCCAAGGCGGCGCATGCGTTTTTGCAGGTCGCTTAAGATTGCCGCTTCGCCGCCAAACAGGCGCTCACATCCGGTGATGTCGATAAAGGCAGTGCTCGTTTGTTCGATCGAGACAATCGGCGAGTAGCGCATGAGGCCTTCGCAAAGACGGGCGAACGCATCTTTCTCCCTTTCCGGGTCCGCCTTGATGGCGATGAGCGTTGGCTCTATCGCGCGTGCATCCGCAAGGGGTTGGCCTCTATGAAAGCCCGCTTGCGCGGCGGTCTCATCGAGCGTGCGAATGCGCAGCGCGCTTTGAACCGTCTCATAGAAGACAATTGGCGTCGCGCTATTTTTAAGCGCTGGCTGCCGTCTTTTGAGATGATCCGTAGACCAATGGGGAAACCACGCGGCGAGGATGCGGCGCGGCCTCTTTGAGTTCCCTTTTGTCATGATCCCATTCCAATACCCACCGACCGCGACCCCCATCGCGGCATTTCTCTAATGTCGCCGCCCACCGAGGGCGGCCTAATCCTTTCTCATCTAAAGGGTCAGGTGCGCTTTGCGCGGCTTCGATGCGCCAGCGCGTGCGCGCCGCACTTGGCGTTTCGTCGCGCGCATCACGCAATAAAAGAACGTTTGCGCCGGTGCTTTGCGCAGCGAGTTGCAAGCGCCGCGTCGCGGTTAAGTTCAGCAAGGGGTGCGGCTTCCAGAATTCGCACAGAACGATGCTGGCGTTTTGTGCGGCTTCTTCGGCGGCCCACAGCAAGGATTTTTGATCGCGCGCATGAACAAAAAGCGTTTGATCGAGATTTACACCGTAGACAGATAACCCGCAGCCATAAGGAAAGCCCGCTTGGAACGCATCGCGCGTAGCGCCGATCCAAATCAGCGGTTTGTGGCTTCGCGCGGCCATCACGCTTGCCAGCACAAGACCAAGCCCGAGTGCTGCGGGCGCATCGCGATAATCGCCGACGCGCAATTCATGAATAGCGCGGGGCGCCAGGCGCATCGGTCCGATCGTCCCATGCTCGACTGGCGCCGCGATTGGGGCGGGACCCCGAAAGGTCCGTTTTTCGATGTCGGCGATCCGACGCCGCAAACGCCCAAAGGCGCGGCGCGGTTCGCTGACGGGGGCGATGCGGGGCATGCCGGCAAATCCATTTTTAACAGGGAGAAGGATTAGAACAAAAAGAGAACAAAAGAGTCAAGCGAGAGTTGGGCAATTGATTCTGTACGGAGGAACCCGCGCCTAAGGTATTGATTTTGAGACTTAAAAAATTGCCGGGCCCAGCGGGTCAATCAACGTTTCGGCGTTGTTTTTCACCGCCCCCACATCATTGGAGACCGGGGAAGCGGTAAGCCAGTCATCGGGGCAGGGCTTCAACAGTCCTCGAAGCGCATCGCCCCAGGGGGCGGGCCCAAGCCATAGGTCAAGATCGCCCGGGTCTAATATGACGGGCATCCGATCATGCACCGCGCCCATCGTTTCATTGGCGGGGCAGGTGATGATCGTGAAGCTCCTCGGTTGGTCCGGGTCGACCTTCTCATTGAACGCCCAAAGTCCCGCAAGCAGCATCGGCTTGCCGTCTTTGCGTTTAATCGCAAAGGCTTGTTTTGCTTTCCCGGGGCCTCGTCGCCATTCGTAAAAGCCGCTAATCGCAATGACGCAGCGCTGTTTATGGAGAGAGCCCTTCCAGCTTGCTTTTTCTTCCAAGGTTTCGCTTTTGGCGTTGATGGTGGAGAATTTCGGCTTCTCCTTCATCCATGGCGGCACGAGCCCCCATTTCATCTCTTCGATGCGCCGCTCGCCGTTGCGCGTGTTGCAGATCAGCACATTGTGTGTCGGCGCTGTATTCCAATTGGGTTGAAAATTGCTGGGCGGCGGTGGGCTCTGTAAATCAAGCAGCGCGCGATATTCTTCCCAAGTGAGTGAAGCCCAAAATCTTCCGCACATGATGATCCGCGTCTAAAACGAGTCTTTGCGTCGGCGCGCTTCGGCGAAGACGTCTACATCGCTCGCGCCGTTCATGCCAAGACCCGCTTTAAAATCATCATCGCGCGCTCGCAAAAACGGGTTGGTGGCAAGCTCATCGGCGACCGTCGTCGGCACTGTCGGTAAACCCTCCGCACGCAAACGATCGACTTCCGTTTTGCGCGCGCGCAACGCTTCGTTTTCCCCATCGACTGAAAGCGCAAAGGCGACATTAGCCATCGTATATTCATGGGCGCAATACAGTTTCGTCCGGGCTGGCATGTCCGCGATTTTGAGAAGTGAGTCCCACATCTGCGCTGGCGTCCCCTCGAACAGGCGGCCGCAGCCCGCCGCAAATATCGTATCGCCCACAAAGGCCGCGCCGTCCTCTTCAAAGTGGAAAATGATGTGTCCTGATGTGTGCCCAGGCGTATCGATAACCACCGCCCGCGAATCGCCGAGCATAAGCGTGTCGCCGTCGCCAACTTGTTCATCGATGCCGGGAATGCGCGCCGCTTCTGCGCGGGGACCGATAATCTTGCAGCCCCAGCGCTCTTTAAGGGCGAGATTGCCGCCTGTGTGATCAAAATGATGGTGTGTGTTCAAGATATGCGTAAGCCGCCAGCCGGCCTTTTCCAACTCCTGGTTAATCGCTTCTGCGGCCGGCGTATCAATGGTCGCCACAGCGCCCGACGCCATGTCGCATATGAGATACCCATAATTGTCGTTGAGGCATGGAAATTGACGAATATCTAAGCTCACGATTTTAGCCTCTTACCAGAAACGGCGAATGGTTTGACGATATTGACGTGACTGAAGCATAACGCGCTGACAGCGCGCGGCAACGTTCGCGCTTTTAGTTACCCTTATGCGCACAGATGTCCTGGACCTCCACGATTTTTACGCCGGCGCGCTTGGCGCGCTGACGCGTTCTTTTGTGGCGGCGCGGCTTTCTGAGGCGTGGGGGGCGGCGCCGGGCCTTTCGATCGCCGGCTTTGGCTACGCCAATCCCTATTTGGATTTGTTTACCGAAGCGCGTTCGCGCCTGGTGCTCTCGCCGGGCGGGCAGGGCGTCATTCGCTGGCCCGCCGATGGGCGCAACAGCGCCAGCCTTGTGGGCGAGCGCCGATGGCCTTTGCCGGACGCTTGCCTTGATCGCGTCCTCATCGTGCATGGGCTAGAGGAGTCGCCGGACCCGCGACAGCTCTTGCGCGAGGCGTGGCGCGTGCTGACGCCCGACGGGCGCATCATCATTGTGGTGTCGCATCGCCGGGGGCTTTGGTCGATGGTGGAAGCGACGCCGTTCGGTCATGGCAGACCGTATCTGAAGCGCCAGCTAAACGGACTGCTCCAAGACGCCCTTTATCGCGCCACCGCCTGGAGCTCAGCGCTGTACTTTCCGCCCCTCGGCGCGAAGGTGTTATTGCGCGCAGCGCGCGCCTGGGAGCGCGCCGGCGCCCGGGTTTGGCCCGGATTAGGCGGGGTTTTACTGGTCGAGGCGGCGAAAGATTTGATGGCGCCGGCGGGGCTCGTGCGCTCAAAGGCTTCGCGCGCTCTGCGTCCTGTGGTGGTGTCGCCCAAACCCGCCTCATTGACAGGGCTGAAACGCGAGGGTTGATAGCGCCTATGCGCGCGCTCATTATCGCGCGTTCCAAAGTGAGAGCCGAACCCATGTCGTCCCTGAAGCCGCGCCGCGGCATCCTCGATATCAGCGCTTATGTGACGGCGGTCTCAACCGCCCCGAAAGCTGATAAAATTTTCAAACTCTCGGCCAATGAATCCGCCTTTGGGGCGAGCCCTAAGGCGGTGGCGGCCTTTGAAGAGGCGTCACGCTCGCTTGCCGCTTATCCGGACGGAACCGTTCAGGCCTTGCGCGAAAAAATCGGCGACGTTCATGGGCTTAATCCCGCGCAGATCATTTGTGGCGCGGGCTCAGACGAATTGCTGCAGCTTATCGCGCACGCCTATTCGGGGCTCGGGACCAATACCGTTCAAACCGTCCACGGATTTTCCATGTACCCGATCGTGTCGCGTGCGGCGGGCGCCGAGCCGCGATTGGCCCCGGAAAAAGACTTGCGCGTGGATATCGATGCGATCTTGGAACACGTCGATGCGGATACGCGCATCGTCTTTTTGGCGAGCCCTGGCAATCCCACCGGCGCCTATATCCCCGAAAAAACGCTGCGTCGACTGCGCGAAGACTTGCGCGAGGACATTTTGCTCGTGCTTGACGCCGCTTATGCGGAATTCGTCAACGCGCCTGATTATTCAGACGGCGCCGCGCTCGTTGACGACTATGGCAATGTCGTCATGACCCGGACGTTCTCCAAGATTTATGGCCTGGCGGCGGTGCGTTTAGGGTGGGCCTATTGCCCGCCCGATGTCATTGACGCGCTGAACCGTATTCGCGGGCCCTACAACGTGAACAACGCCGCGCAAGCGGCCGGTATAGCGGCGCTGGAAGATCGAGACTTCATTCAAACCGCGCAAGTCTACAATGGGCGAGAGCGTGATTGGCTCGCCCAACAAATCGGCGGGCTGGGGTTAGAGTTTGTGCCGAGCGAAGCGAACTTTTTGCTTATTCGCTTTCCCGATACGCCGGGCAAAACCGCAGCGGAAATTTACGACTATCTTCGCGAGCGCGGCGTCATCGTGCGGCGCATGGATGCGTATCATCTCCCTGAATATTTACGCGTGTCTATTGGCGAGAAAGAAGGGCTTGAATTGTTCGTTGCGCTGCTGAGAGAAAAGCTCGGCTAACAGGGTCGCAAAAGTGAGACGCAAGTTTTTGAGTCGTCGCGCGCGCCTTAAAACCGTTACGCGTCAACCTCGTCCAGCACCACTTCGTGTCCCCACAGCGTTTCGATATGGGTAAGGACGTCGCCTTTGGTTTTCTCCGCAAGCGTGCGGCCTTCATGAACATGATGACGCAATTTGAGTGCGCGGTCGCCTTGTAGATCCGCGCCCACGACCTGAATGTTGGGTTCGGCCATCCCTAAATCATACATAATCGCCAATTGTTCGCGCACGCGCCGATAGCCGCCTTCATCATGGATCGCGGCGATCTCCACATAGCTGTCTTTGGAGTTGTCGGCGATCGCAAACAGGCGAAAATCGCGAATGACCTTCGGCGAGAGATATTGCAGTAAGAAACTCTCATCGCGGAAATTCGCCCATGCGTAACGAAGCTCACTGCGCCAATCCTTGCTCCCGGCGAGGTCCGGGAACCAGTCTCGATCTTCGTCCGTTGGCGCCTCGCATATGCGTTTGATATCTTCCATGATGGCGAAACCCAGCGCATACGGATTAAGTCCTGAATAGCGCGGGTCGTCGAATTCCGGCTGAAACACCACCGACGAATGGGAGTGCAAAAACTCCATGATTGCGCCTTCATTGATGGCGCCGCGGTGATAAAGTTCGTTCATGATGTAATGGTGGACGAAGGTCGCGCAGCCTTCGTTCATCACCTTGGTTTGCTTTTGCGGATAAAAATATTGGCCGATATTGCGCACGATGCGCACAAGCTCGCGCTGCCAAGGCCGCAAAATGGGGCTCGCCTTCTCGATGAAATAAAGCAGGTTTTCTTCAGGTAGTTTGATATTTTGAACTTCTTGTTGGCGCTCTTCTTTTTCGTCTTCGCCTTCTTCTGTTTTCGGCAGTGTGCGCCAAATATCGTTGAACGCCATCTCTTCATGGGCGGCGCGCGCGGCGAGCTTCGCAAGGCGATCCGCCTCGGAGAGCCTGGGCGGGCGATTATAGCGAAACACGCCCTGATCCATCAGCGCATGGGCGGCGTCTAAAATCGCTTCAACCTCTTCAAAGCCATACTCGTCTTCGCATTTGGCGATATATTTCTTGGCGAAATCGAGATAGGGCAGAATGCCTTCTGCGTCGGTCCATTGCTGGAACAGGTAGTTGTTTTTGAAGAAATGATTATGCCCGAAGCAGGCGTGGGCCATGACGAGCGATTGCATCGTCATGGTGTTCTCTTCCATCAAATAGGCGATACACGGATTAGAGTTGATGACGATTTCATAGGCCAGGCCCGTATAGCCCTTTTGATACATCATCTGATCGCGCGCAAAATGCTTGCCGAACGACCAATGACGATACATCAGCGGCATGCCATGGCTGGAATAGGCGTCGAGCATTTGTTCTGACGAGATGATCTCGATTTGATTGGGATAGACCTCAAGACCCAGGTCTTTGAGCGCAATCTCTTCGATCACGTCATAGATCAGACGCAGCTTCTCATAGTCCCAATCGGCGTCGTCAAAAATGAGGCCGAGGTCTTTTTGGGCGGTTTCGGTCATTGCAATACTTCTCGAATTTCCGCCGCCTCATTTTTGATCCATTCGCCGCCTTCCAGCACGCCCAATATATCGACATATATTTCCATGCTGAGCATGCGATAGTGCTTTACGTCTGGATTATCACCACCATCATAACCAGGAAGAAATTCTCTCCAAGGCGACGGTGCGACTTCACACAGGGGACTAAAGTCTGGCCGTTTGCCCAGAAGACGGTCGTTAAAAAACGGATGCTCTACAAACTCTTCGTGTGCGCAAAAACCTCGAAGAAATGTAAAGTTCAACCGCAACATGTTTGGGCTTTCCACGATCGGGAAGGCGCCTGAAAGGACACTGTCTATTTGCTTTTCGGTCTCAGATTTACGCTCTGCAGTCGTATCCGGCACGAAAGGCTTTTCAAGCGTCTTAGCCGGAATGCATTCCACAATGGCGTCGGTACCGTCAAAAAACGCTCGGATATTTACAAGCTCGGGGATCTCGCCAAAATCGGTGATTGGGTGGAGCGGGTCATCCACTATGCCGCCTCCCTTTTGGCTTTAGAGAAGAGCTCCCGGAACACAGGGAAGATATCTTGCGGCTTGGCGATGCGCGTCTGCGCGAAGTTTTCGAATAACGGCGCCAGCTCGCGATAAGCGCGCCACAGTTCCGCGCCCGAATCCGCATCCGCAAACACTTCCAGCTCCCGCTCATCGAGGATCTCGATATAGGCGTAATACTGAGAAATCGGCATCACTTCTTCGTTCAACAACTCAACGCAACGTTTCGCATCGCCCGATTGCGTAAAGCCGTCGGACGCTTGGGCCACATAAATGTTCCACTCATGGGCCGCATAGCGATCCCGCTGCACTTCCAGCATTTTCTCCAGAGCTGTAGAGACCACCGTGCCGCCGGACTGGCGCGAATAGAAGAACGTTTCTTCGTCCACTTCCTCCGCATGATGCGTATGCCGAATAAAGACCACATCCACGCGCTCATAACGGCGTTTCAAGAATAAATAGAGCAGCATGTAAAAGCGTTTGGCGAGGTCTTTCTCGCGCTCGCCCATGGAGCCGGACACGTCCATCAAGCAGAACATCACGGCCGCTGTCGTTTCAACGGGGGTCGGGGAATAGGCGTTATAGCGCACATCCAATGGATCAATGAACGGCGTCCAGCGTCGACGCGCCTCCATGTCTTCCAGCTTCGCGAGGATCTCCTTGATCTCAGCGATTTGGGCCTCGGTAGGCTGTGCAATCCGCTCTAGCGAGAAGAGGCGCTCTTTCAGCTCGTTCATCTCCCGGGTCGACGGGCGACGCAAGGCGAGCCTGCGCCCATGGGCGTTGCGCATGGTGCGGACTAAATTGAGATTCGAGGGCGATCCCGCGACGGTTATGCCGGCACGCTTCCAGGCGGTGGCTTTGATCTCTTTGAGTGATCGTTTGACGAGATTGGGAAGCTCCAGATCTTCGAAGAAAATATCAAGAAACTCATCTTGGGTGAGCGTAAATTGGAAATTGTCTTCGCTGTCCCCGGAATCCGAAGCGTCTTTACCTTTCCCCTTGCCGCCGCCGCGCGGCGGTTTTTTAAAACGATCGCCGGTCGCAAATTATTTATTTCCCGGGTGCACCACATGGCGCTGGCCGCTCTCAGGGTCGATGCGAAAACGCGGTTCCGCGGTGGACTTCGAGGGGATCGAGATTTTCTCGCCCTTGTCTACTTCCTTTAGCGAGCGATCGCGCAAGGATTTGTTCACCGCATCTTTGATTTGCCCCCGCGCGCGCTTCAAAAAGCGCTGGCGATTGCCCAAAGACTTGCCCTTGGGGTTCTTGCGCCGGTCGATGAAATGATAACCATTCATGCTCATAGGTCCGGTCGCCAGCGCGTTAAACGCCGGATCTCCCGGCTGTCGCACCAAGCCATAGCACACCTTTATCGCTGGGCCAGCTTTCCGGAGTCTGAATTTCTGGCGGGCCGGCCAATTTCGCCAACCTAGCCCGCCTTATTAACGCGCATATACCACTCGACCAGCCGGCGCACCTGGCGCGCCGTATAGCCTCGGTCGACCATGCGGCTGACAAAGTTCTCGTGCTTCTGCTCGGTGTCGGAGTCCTTTTTGGAGTCAAACGAAATCACCGGCAGAAGATCTTCCACCTGGCTGAACATGCGCTTCTCGATGACGTTGCGCAGTTTCTCGTACGAGGTCCAAGCCGGGTTCTTGCCTGCATTGCCAGCGCGGGCGCGCAGCGCAAATTTGACGACTTCGTTGCGGAAGTCTTTGGGATTCGCAATGCCGGCCGGCTTTTCAATTTTCGAAAGCTCCGCATCAAGCATCGCCCGGTCGAGAAGTTGTCCGGTATCTGGATCTTTGAAGTCTTGGTCTTCAATCCATGCGTCAGCGTATGAGATATATCGGTCAAAAAGATTTTGACCGTATTCGGAGTAACTTTCCAGATACGCTTTTTGGATTTCTTTGCCGATGAAGTCCGCATAACGCGCGGAAAGCTCGGACTTGATGAGGTCAAGATATTTCTTCTCGATCTCTTCGGGGTGCTGCTCGCGCCGAATGGCGTTTTCCAACACATACATTAAGTGGAC
>JBCDBM010000013.1:0-25486 GCA_039183665.1 Pseudomonadota bacterium
CGGCGGGATATTGGGAGAGCAATTCGGACCGCGCGCGCCTTTTTATTTTGTCGCTTGCATCGGCGCCGTGAACCTCTGCTTTGGGGCCTTTGTGCTGCCGGAAACCTTGGCCCCTGAAAACAGACGAAAGTTTGAGTGGAAGCGCGCCAACGCATTTGGGAGCTTTCTGCAGTTTCGCCACTATCCCATAATGCTGCCGATCGCTGGCGTGCTGTTTCTCTCTGGCCTTGCTCAATGGACGTACCCGTCCGTTTGGTCCTATTACGCCGATGAGAAATTCGGCTGGACCCCGGGACTTATCGGCATTTCGCTCATGGTCGTCGGGCTCGGCGCCGCCGTGGTGCAAGCGGGGCTGATACGGCTCATCATCCCAAGATTGGGCGAAAGGCGGACCGCAATTTTCGCCATGCTCGTGAGCGCTGCATGCTATCTCGCCTTTTCGCTAGCGCAGTCAGCGCCTGTGGTTTTTGTCCTGATTATCATTTCTGCGCTCGGCGGCCTCGCTCAACCAGCCTTGCAAGGGCTGATGTCACGCACCATGCCGGCCAATGCGCAGGGCGAGCTTCAAGGCGCAGTGGGCGCCCTGAACAGCCTTACGATGGTTATCGGGCCGTTATTGGTCACGCAGATCTTTGCGGTTTTTTCAAAACCTGGCGAGCCCTTCAAGGTGGGATCAATAACGGTTTTAGAAACCGGGGCGCCATATTATTTCCCAGGCGCGCCGTTCGTGTTCGCATCCGTTTTGCAGTGCCTCGCCATCGTCATCTTGTTTCGCGCGTTCCGCCATATGCGGCCAAAGGCGGACGCTACGCCCGCCTCATCGCCTGGTCAGTCGACGCTTTAGTCTCGCGCCGCGCCACCCAGGCGCAACTTCGCTGCGGCGTCGAACAAGAAGGCGGCGGACAAGCCAAACAAAATTAGGCCGTTCGCCCCTTCCGCACCGGCAAGTAATCGCCATTCCTCGGGTAATAAAATGTCTCCGAAACCGATCGTGGTGTAACACGCGGCGGAGTAATAAAGCGCCGTTTCAAAGTCCGGGAAAAGGTCGAGGGCTTGGAACGTCGCCGCCCACATGGCAATCCCAATCGCATGGGATAAAAGCAGCCAGAGCACCAAGGCCACCATCACAAAGCTGTCTCTAAAAAAACGATAAGATCCGGTAACGCGCGAGATGCTCGAGCGAAAAACAGCAGCGCCCGCGGCCACAAACACAGCGTGGGCGAACGTCGAGGCCGCGTTTACACCGCCGCCGACAAGGAACTGATGGTGGAGCTCTACGGAGTCAAACACGAAGCCATAACCTTACATATTCGGCGGGCGAAACGCTGCTTCCGCAGACGCGGCGCCGTTTACTCGCCGTCCTTCTCCGCCGCGCGTTTTTCGACAGCATAAAGCATGCTATTGAGGCGCGCCGTAGAACGCTTCACCGCCGCCTCCAATGCGTCAATCAGCTCGGACAGCACGGCGTTTTCATCCGCGTCGGCGTCTAAACGAGATTTGGCCGCTTCGATCTCTTTGCGCAGCGCCTCGAGCTTAACCGCCATTTGATCGGGGTTCGCAACGGCGACCGGCTCCGCAGTTCGGGCAGCATCGTTTTGGTTTTCGCCCTGCACAGACTTAGGCGCCGACTTTGGCGCCGCGCGCCAAATCATCCAGCCCGTGCCGAGCCCAAGACAATACGCGATAATCGCAAGCCAAAGGCCCAGCGACATGATCGGCGGCTCCCAGTCTTTAGCGCGGCGCCATGACCATCATAATCTGACGGCCTTCCATTTTCGGAAACTGCTCGACTTTTGCGATTTCCTCAAAATCATTCTGAACACGTTTTAAGAGGTCGGCGCCCCGATCCGTATGAGCCATTTCCCGACCGCGAAAGCGCAGGGTGACTTTAACTTTGTCGCCTTCTTCGAAAAACCGCTTCATCGCTTTGACCTTAACTTGATAGTCGTGGTCATCGATATTGGGCCGCATTTTGATCTCTTTGATCTCAACGACTTTTTGCTTCTTTTTCGCCTCGGCTTTTCGTTTTTGTTGTTGGTATTTGTACTTGCCGTAGTCCAGAATTTTGCAGACCGGCGGCTGCGTGTTCGGAGACACTTCGACAAGGTCCATGCCGACTGCAGACGCCGCGGCAAGGGCTTTTTCCGTATCGACAACGCCGTGCTTTGTTCCTTCATGATCAATCAGCAGAATCTGTGGAACGGCGATGTCTTCATTCACGCGCGGACCGGTGGATTTGGGCGGCGCCTGAACGTAAGGTTTGCGTGCGATGGATTTCTCTCCTTTGGTTGCTAACGACGGATATGATCGCTCTCCACCGCAATGAGCGCATCTGGCGACCATGGGCGATGTGAGAGCGGGGGAACATAGTGGTTCAGGCCCACTGATCAACTAGCGGGTTCGGATAAAGGCGGTTTCGCCGTCGTATGATTGAGGCCCATATTGGTCAGCGTTTGCCAAACGAAAGAAGACTGCACCTTCTCGTAGCCGCCATTGGTCGTCAAAATGACCACATCGCGCCCTGAGGGCGCATTATCCACAGCGTTCGTCTTTAGGATCACAACGCCACGGCAGCCAACGCTTATCGCCAGGCGCATTTCATCAGCCGTGTCGCTCACAAAGAAAGCCGCATCGCGCGCCAGCGCCGCCAGTTGCAAATGATCGGTCTTCCCGGTTAGGTCGACCAATTGCGGGGTATCTTCGGCAATGTCGTCGCCCAATCCATGAAGCTCTCTCGGCCCAGCCAAAACAGGCATGAACCCCTCATCCGCCATCTTCATCGCCAGTTCCGCGTACCCTTCGGCGGTCCAACGGTGTTCGGGATCAATGGCCGGAAGCAGCAACCCATATGCCCCTGATATGCCGTACCAAGACGGCTTCATATTAGCGGAGTCTTTTCGCGCTTCGAGCGCCCAGACGCAATCAGGCGCTCGCTCCGGCGCGTCGATCCCGGCGGCTGTAAGCGCGGATGTGAAATCAGGCGCAGAGTGGAGCGCCGTTTTGCGAGCGCGCTTGTCAGGGGCCGGCGCCGATCGCCACTTCGGGCGAAAGGGCCCCATCGCGCGAAACAACCGTTTGGCCACATCATCGCCAGACAAATCGTACACCGCAGCAAACCGGTTAGACTTGAGCTGCTTGACCAACTCTTTGCGCGCCGTCGCATCGCGCATCTCGGGCGCGGCGGCAACCTGGTCGAAATAGGGTGATGCCCGCGCAATCCGCTGCAAAGCGCGGGTGGTCAGCAGGCTGATTTTTGCGCCTTCATGAGCATCGCGAATGGCTTCAAAGGCAGGTTCGGCGGCGACAAAAGACGCCAAGCCGTCGGTCTTTATGACCAGAACATTGCCCTGCTTTCCCCCGAACATTAGATCTTGCCGCCCTTTTTACTCGCCGCCCCAGTATACGCCATTAAGGTCGCATCGCACATCGTCTCAGCAGAATAGAGACTGCGAGCGCGCGCACGCGCTTTTTCACCCATTGTGCGGCGCCCCGTCTCGCCCAAGCGCCAGACTTTCTCAATTGCGTCGCTGAGCGCGCGCGCATCACCGGGCGTTGCGAGATAGCCGTTTTCGCCGTCAATCACGGTCTCCAGAGCGCCGCCATGAGCGGATGCAACCACGGGGCGACACATAGCCCCCGCCTCAACCGCGACGCGGCCAAAGCCTTCCGGGCGCGTTGATGGCGCGAGAACTAGGTCAGCCCAATCATAAGCGGCTGGCATGTCGGCGCATTCACCGACCCAATGAACCATGTCGCTAACCCCGTACTCTTCCACTTTCGCGCGCATCTCGTCGGCGTAGCGATTGCGGCCTTGCGCGCCCCCACAAAAAACTAGCGTTAATTCGAGATCATGGCCAGTGCCCAGCCGCGCCGCGAATTGCGCGACAGCGTCAATGGCGACCGCGTGTCCTTTAAGGCGCGTCGGCCGGCCCGGGAACAGAATGCGAAAATCGCGCGGCGCCGACGATCCATCGTCCGGCAAGCGCCATGACCCAACGAGTTTTGCGACCCGCGCAGGGCTGACCTTTTTGGGGTCAAAAACCGATAAATCGGCGCCAGGCGGGATGACGCGGATCCGGTCTTCACCAACCCCGTGTTCGGCGCGCACAATATCGGCGATGAAGCGGGAGTTGGCGATCACGCAATCACCGCGTGCCATGGATGAATTGTACCAACGCTTCAGCGGCCCCCTCGCGCGATAGGCGCCGTGATAGCTCGTCACCAAAGGAACGCCCGCGCCGCGCGCCGCAAAAAGCGCGCTCCAGGCAGGGGCCCGGGAATGCACATGGACGATATCCACATTGTGCGCCGCGATTAGCCTTTTCAACAGACTGATGTTGGCGACGAGGGTCGCCGGGTTTTTTGACTGCACCGGGGCCTTCAAGAACGCGCCGCCGACGCGCTCGACATCTTGAGCCAAGCGCCCGCCGGCGGATGCGACCAGGGCCCGCCCGCCGGCGCGGACAATCGCCCCAGATATCTCAACGACCATGCGCTCAGCACCGCCGCCGTCAAGCCGCGGGATGATCTGCAAAATGGTTTTGTCGAACCGCATCATGTCCGATCAATGTGCTGCGCCCTGAATACGGCGTCATTGGCGAAAAGCGCTGGCATTGGAGTCAATTCCCGATAAGGGTGTGTTTTAGGGAGAATCGCATGGCCCTCACAGAAGCATACCTCAACGGCCCCAATGGGCGTATCGCTTATAAGCGACGCGAGGCGAGCGCGCCGAATGCGGGGCCTGGGCTCGTTTGGTTTGGCGGGTTCAAGTCTGACATGACCGGCTCCAAAGCGCAGATGGTGGACGAGTTCGCCAAGCATTTGGGCTGCGCCTGCTTGCGGTTTGACTATACGGGGCACGGAACATCCGACGGGGTATTCGAAGACGGATGCGTCGGCGAATGGGCCGCCGACGCGTTGGCGGCGTTCGATGCGCTAACTAGCGGGAAACAGACTTTGATTGGCTCATCCATGGGCGGTTGGATCGCAGCACTCACTGCTCTCGCGAGACCCCAAGCGGTCGCGAGCAGTATCTTCATTGCGCCCGCGCCCGATTTCACCGAGACGTTGTTCTTTGAGCGCCTTAGCCCCGACCTCCAAGAAAGACTGATGCGCGAGGGCAAGCTTGAGCAGCCCTCGGACTTTGGCGACCCCTATATTTACACGAAGAAACTCGTTGAAGACGGCCGCCAGCACTTAATCATGGACGGACCGATCAACATCAACGCGCCCATTCGCATCCTTCAAGGCATGAAGGACGATGCGGTGCCCTGGCGCCACGCTTTAGCATTCTCAGAGCAGTTAGCATCGCAGGATGTCGAGCTTACGTTGGTGAAAGACGGCGACCACCGATTGTCTCGGGAACAGGACCTGGCGCGATTGGCGACCGTTATCAATGAAGTGCGTCGCTAAGGCGGGCGACCCAAAAGCCGACGCGATTAGAGTAGCCCCATTTAGTCCTCGCCGAACCGATCGTTCACGAGCTTCACGAGTGAATCCACCGCTTCGGCCGCCTGTGGACCGCTAGCGGAAATCTCCAGAAGTGTTCCTTTGGATGCGAGCAGCATTAGGAGATCGAGTTGGGAGTCTGCGAGCGCCGTCCGATCGCCGTTTCGAACCGTGATCTCCGCATCGTAAGACTTCGCAACGGCCGAAAGATGCCGAGACGGACGAATGTGCAGGCCGAGCTTATTTTGTATCTCGACTTGTGCGGTGACCGGCTGATCGGACATTAATCAGCGGCCTCTCCCGACAACACCCAGGACGCAACATTGATATACTTGCGGCCCGCTTCGTGAGCGGCGGCGACCGCTTCTTTGAGATGACCTTCATTGCGCGCAGAGGCGAGCTTGATCAGCATCGGCAGGTTGACGCCGGCGACCACCTCCGCATTGGCCTTCTCCATCACCGCGATCGCCAAGTTCGAGGGCGTGCCCCCAAACATGTCGGTGAGAATGATCACGCCCTCTCCAGTATCAACCTCTTTGGACGCCTCAAGAATATCCTCGCGCCGACGTTCCATATCGTCGTCCGGTCCGATGGAGACGGCCCGGACTTGCTCTTGCGGTCCAACCACATGTTCAGCCGCGGCGAGAAACTCTTCCGCCAAACGGCCATGGGTGACGACTACCAATCCAATCATCACACGCCCCAAGTCTGCATGAAGCCCCTATGGTGCTGCGATCGCGAGATTTGTCCACAAAAATCGACGGTCGCTATTCTGCGGGCAACTCGACAACAAAGCGCGCGCCGGTGATTTCTTCTTTTCCAGCGTCGTCTCGTCGCACGCGATTCTTGGCGTAGATCCGGCCCCCATGAGCGTTGGCGATTTGCCGAGAGATAGCGAGGCCCAATCCTGAGTTGTTGCCAAAGGCCGCACCGGCCGGTCGTTTGGTATAAAAACGATCGAAGATTTTCTCCAAACTGTCTGGCGGCAGGCCCGGTCCATTATCGTCAACCGTGATGCGTGCGATCGCAGCGCGCTGGGTGGGGCCATCCAAACTCACGCGCACGCGACCGGTTGCGGGCGTGAAGGAGCGCGCGTTGTCGATGAGATTTCTGATGACCTGGCCGAGCGCGGTGGCGTTGCCCAAAACATAGATCGCTTGACCGGGGTCGCGAAACTGAACGGGCGCGGCGTCTGCGCCGGTCGTTCCGTAAACGCGTGTGATATCCCCAATGAGCTGGCGGAGGTCCACCGCCTCGCGCGTCTCCCGCGCCAGCTCCGCATCGAGCCGCGAGGCGTTGGAGATATCCGTGATCAGGCGGTCCATTCGCGCGACGTCTTTACTGATTACCGCAAGGAGCTTTTCTTGCTGCTCAGGCGTCTTCGCTAGGACAAGGGTTTCAGCCGCGCTGCGGATCGACGTCAGCGGATTTTTCAACTCATGGGCAACGTCAGCGGCAAAGCTCTCGATAGCGTCGATACGCGCGTAGATCGCCTGGGTCATCGATTTGAGCGAGCCAGATAGTTCGCCAATTTCGTCGCGGCGACCCGTAAAATCGGGGATGCGCGCGCGGCCGGCGGCGGCGATCCCTTCGCGCACTTTATCCGCTGCAATGGCAAGCTGTCGGATCGGCTGCGCAATAGCGGCGGTTAGCAGCAAAGACGACAAAACGGCCGCGATCACGGCCAGACCAAAAAACGGCAGGATCGCTAGTTTTGCCTCCTCGACCAGCTCGTCGATGCCGCCAATTTCTGCCGTCACCAATCCATAAATCGCCTGGACGCGCCGAATGGGAACCGTCACGGACGCAACCAGTTCGCCTTCTTCGTCGATGCGCACCGACGTCGCGCCGCGCTCGCTAGCGAAGGGAGACGACGCCAATGCTTGGTTCAGCTCCGCCTCAATGGTGCGCCGCGCCGCCCGCTCGTGAAAATCTCGCGAAAAGAAATCGAGCACGGTTTCCCATAAACGCTGGCCCGAAAGCCACGACCCCGCGAACCCGCCATTCAGATTGGGCAAGTCCTCCGCGATAATATGATCCTCGCGCAACACGACGTCTTCAATCAACAACACCGCTGCATCGCTTACCGGCGGATCATCAAACGTCTGCGGCGCGGCGAAGATCCGCACGCGCCCTTCAAAGCTGTCCCAAACGCGATTGAACACTTCGCGCACATCCGTTTGGTTGAGCGCGAGGGCGCATAATGTGGGCTCCTCGCCGCCGCGGGCGATGTCCGCTTCATCCACCGGCTGGCAGGACGTCTCATCGATTGCGACTTGCGCCAACACGTCAGCAATGATTTGCGCTTGAGCGCGCACGCCTTGAAGTTTGGCGCCAATGAGGCCGTCTCGGTGTTGGGTGAGTGTAAACGAGGCGATGAATAAAATGGCGAGGCTGATGAGATTCGCCAAAACGATGGTCAGGGTCAGCCGCGAAAACGCGACACGCGTCCGTCGCTTCCGCGCGATGCCGCCCTGCCCAGCCATTCAGTGCTACTCGTCCTTATATTTGTACCCGACGCCATAAAGCGTCTCGATAGCGTCGAAGGTGGGATCAACGACGCGAAACTTCTTCCGGACGCGTTTGATGTGACTGTCGATCGTGCGATCATCCACATAAACTTGATCGTCATAAGCCGCATCCATGAGCTGGTCTCGGCTTTTGACGAAGCCTGGCCGCTGCGCCAAGGCTTCCAAAATCAAAAACTCCGTCACCGTCAAAATGACTGGCTTTTCGTTCCAAGAACATGCGTGACGCATGGGGTCCAGCGTCAGCGGGCCGCGGCGCAGGATTTTCTTTTCTTCTTCCGCCGTGGGCGTCTCATCGGCGCCGGCTCGGCGCAAGACCGCCTTCACACGCTCCAACAGCAAGCGCTGGGAGAACGGTTTTTTGACGTAATCGTCCGCGCCCATTGTTAGGCCGAGAACTTCGTCGATTTCCTCATCTTTCGAGGTGAGGAAAATAAGCGGTAAGGACGAGCCCTGACGCACACGCCGCAGCAGCTCCATGCCGTCCATGGTGGGCATTTTGATATCGGATACGACAAGGTCCGGCGGCGTGGAGGAAATGAAGTCGAGCGCCGCCGCGCCGTCCTCAAAAGTCTTCACCGAATGCCCATCAGATTCCAACGCCATGGAAACTGAAGTCAGAATGTTCTCGTCGTCGTCGACTAAAGCGATGGTCGCCATATTGCTTTCTCCCGCGTCCAAACGGCCAGACAAGCCGTCCATCGCCACATTAAGCGCACGGACAGGCGTATCCATGGCGCCGAAAAGGCGACTTTGCGGCCGGGCGCTTCAAAAAGGCTTAACGGGCGCCGGCCAGCCGATCAATGAAATCGGCGAGCTTAACATCACGTTCCGATAACCCGCCGGCATCATGGGTCGACAGCGTAATATCAACGCGATTGTAGACATTGAACCACTCGGGATGGTGGTCCGCCTTCTCCGCCGCGAGAGCGATCTGCGCCATGAAGCCCCAAGCGCCATTAAAATCACGAAACGAAAATGAGCGAAAAATCGCGTCTCGTCCGTCGACGGGCGTCCAATCCGGATGCGCCGCGAAAAACGCCTTTCGCTCTTTTTCATCCAACGTCGCAACCATTATGCGCCTCCAACGCTAAACGCCGCCCTGCGCCAACTTGGCAATTGACCCCTCTCGGGAAACGGCTTAACTATTGTGTAACTGATAATCATTATCATAGTTTTTCATGGTTCCACGCGTATAGACCACGGACATACCATGCTCATTATTCGAACCTCTGGCGCAGCCGCCATCGCCACGCTAATCGCCGCTCACGCTGACCTTCGCAAAAAAGACGCGCCTCATGCGCCCGATGCTGCGAAGCAGGAACATGCCATAACCGACCAATCGGCGTTAGGAAATCTAGAGTTTTTTGACGATCAGGCCCGTTTACTCGACAATCCTCACACGGACGTCTAGGTCGAGCGGCAGACCCACGCGGTGGCAAAGCGGCTACAAAAAAAGGAAAAGGGCCGCCGATGTGGCGACCCCGCAATTCCCTGGGCCAAAGAGCCTCAAGATCAAAAATGATCTGGCGATCAGGTGACGGTTGGAGGCTGCTCCGAACCGCGTCTCACTCGCAAAGTCTCATTTGGCTTCGTGAAATCGCTAGACATCGGATCACCTCCTCTCAATTGCTAAAACCTGTATGAACTCTGAGATGGATCGCCGCAAAAATCAAGAGCGCAATGGTTAACGCCGCGCCTTGCTTTCTGGCGCTATGCGCGGCGGCGCCCGATGAAAAACCCCGCCGCAAATGGGCGTAGGAACCCGCGTCGTCATTGGGTAACTCAAGGGCATTTTTTTAAGACTGCGCACAGCAAGATATGCGAAACACTCCGCCTCAAGATCATCGCCCCGCCAACCAATTTCATCAGCCGCGTGCACTGGAGAGGTCAGCGACTCGCGCAAGGCGGCCATCATGGCGGGATTGCGACGCCCGCTTCCGCAGATAACCCACTCATCAGGAATTGCAGGCAAAAAGGTTTCCGATTGCCGAAGGCACGCCGCGGCAAAGTAGGTAAGCGTGGCGGCCCCATCCTCTAGAGTCAGACCTTTTATTGGATCAATTTTGAAATCATACCGGTCTAAGAACTTTGGCGGCCGGCGACGCAAGAACGGCGAAAGCAAGAGCGTCCGAAACGCCTCTTCATTGACCTCGCCCTTCGCCGCGAGCAAGCCATCCCGGTCCATCGGCTCGCCGGTTTTAAACTCGATCCACTCATTGATTAGGCCATTTCCAGGGCCGCACTCGAAGGCAACCAGTTCGCTTGCCGGCGCATCGGCTCGGACAAATGTCAGATTGGCCGCGCGACCGAGCGTCACGACGCCAACCGCTTGGGGACGCGGCGACGGCAAGGCGTTGACAAGCGCGCGATGATAGACGGGCGCGAAAGGCGCGCCCGCGCCGCCAGCGGCGATGTCGGCTGCGCGAAAATCCGAGATGACGTCGATGCCCGTCGCTTCCGCCAACCGCGCGCCATCGCCGATCTGCCATGATCGTCCCACCACCAAAGAGTCTGTCGGGGGCCGATGCAATATTGTCTGGCCGTGAAATCCGATCACATCGACGCTGTGGATGCTCAGCCCCGCCTGCTTCATCAAACCGTCGACGGCCTTAACGTGGGCTTCGGTGAGCTCACCCGCCGCTTTGCCGATTTCAACGGCGCCGTCTCGGCCTTCAAGCGCAGCCTTGATGGCGCGCCGCAAATCGATTTTCAAATCCCGGTCGAAGGGCGCGTGGTAGACAGGCCCCTGCTCGACCATGCGATCGCCGTCTGTAACGAGCACCGCCGCGTCAATCCCATCCAAAGACGCGCCGCTCATCAAACCAATCGCTGTTAGGGCGTCACTCACGGCGCAGCGCCTCGCCTTCCTTGGAATTCATCACGCCGCATGCTAGGCCGCGCGCTCTGAAAGAAACGATATCATGAGCACGTCAATTTCTTATAAATCGGATTTCTTACGCGTCTTGGACGAGCGGGGCTTTGTCGCCCAAGGGACCAATCTGGAGGCCCTGGACGAGAAGGCCGCCAACGGCGTCCTTACGGGCTATATCGGTTTCGACGCGACCGCCAAAAGCCTTCATGCCGGCAGTCTTATTCAAATCATGATGCTTTACTGGCTGCAGCAGACGGGCCATCGCCCGATCGCCCTGATGGGGGGCGGCACCACGAAGGTGGGCGACCCGTCCGGCAAAGACCAACAACGCCAACTCCTAGACGACGCAGCAATCACGCAAAACATCGACGGCATTAAGAAATCATTCTCGCAATTTCTCACCTTCGGCGAAGGGCCGACCGACGCGCTGATGGTGAATAATGACGATTGGCTCGGCGCGCTGAACTATGTGGCGTTCTTGCGCGATTACGGGGTTCACTTCACCATCAACCGCATGCTGACATTCGACAGCGTCAAGCTTCGCTTGGAACGCGAAAGCCCAATGACGTTCCTTGAGTTCAATTACATGCTGATGCAGGCATATGACTTCCTTGAACTCAACCGGCGATTTGATTGCGCGCTGCAAATGGGCGGTTCGGACCAGTGGGGCAACATCGTCAACGGTGTCGAACTCTGCCGACGCGCCGCTGGCAAGGAAGTCTTCGGCTTGACGACGCCGCTCTTAAAAACGGCCTCGGGCAAAAAAATGGGTAAGACCGAAAGCGGCGCCGTTTGGCTCGATGGCGATATGTTGTCGCCGTATGACTATTGGCAATATTGGCGCAATACGGAAGACGCCGATGTGGGTTTGATGCTCGCGCGCTTCACGACATTGCCCATGGATGAAGTCAATCGCTTGGCGAGCCTCGACGGCGCAGAGATCAACGAGGCCAAAAAAGTACTTGCCAATGAGGCGACAACACTACTCCACGGCAAAGAGGCAGCCGCGCGCGCTGCCGCAACGGCCGCCAAAACGTTCGAACAAGGCGGGCGCGGCGATGACTTGCCGGCCATTGAAATTGCGCGCGCGACATTGGACGCCGGCGCGCCGTTAGTTGATCAGTTTGTCGCCGCAGGGTTGTGCAGCTCAAAGGGCGAAGCCCGCCGCCACATCAAAGGCGGCGCGCTTAAAGTAAATGATACGGCGCTGAAAGAAGAACGGCCCCTGTCCGCCAACGATGTTCAAGACGGGGTTATCAAAATCTCAATTGGTCGCAAAAAACACGCGCTTATCCGCATTTCGTAAGCTACGGAGCGCTCACCGCTCGCTCGGCTGATGCGTCTTCGTCGACAGTCTCAGCGTCGTCATTTGCCGGCTGCATGACGCGGGGGTCCGCCATTGGCTCGGGCTCAAGCAGGCGTCGCATGATGCCCGGGGTTAGCGCAGAAAGCGGGTTGACGTAGACATTCGGTGCCGCCCAATCGCCCTCGACCCCGTAGCTCACCGCAACGAGTCCCTCGCCTTCTTTATTGATAAAGAGATCGCCAATGATGGGCGCACGGCCGAGCACGGAATTTATTTGGTACAGAGGCGCCAGAGAACCATTAATGTCGAGTGCGCGATTCTCGCCAAATTTTACCGCGCCCTCGGCGGTCACGCCCACGGACGGTCCCGTCGCATGGACATCGTTGAGACGCAGCAAATTATCGGCGTAGTCAAACGATCCGTAGGCGTAGGACAGATCAACGCCCTCGCCGCTCAACAAACCGGCGAGCCCCTCAAGGGAACCCGCTGAGAACACGCGCGCCAAGAGCGGCGCGTTGACGACCTTGAGATTCCGCGCTTCGAGCTCGCCGCTCATGCCGGTTCTTTGCGTATCGTTCAGCAATATGGACATTGAGCCATCGCCGCCGCTGATTGAGCGCAACCCAAAGACCCCGCTCAAGAGCGATCCAATATCACCAGCGCGCGCCTCGATCCGCTGCAATGGCCCCACTTCATTACCCGTGAGCGCGAGCGATAGTGTGATGGGATCCCCATTGGGCTCGCTTGCCGCCAACCGTAACTCCTTCAACGCCCCGCCCGAGCGCCAAACTGATAGCGAGGCATCACGATAGGGAACATTGTTGCGCAAAATGAGCTCTTTGACTTGTGCATCCAATCGGATTCCGTCGGACCAATCATCGCCGCTCTCGCCTTGTCCAACGACATCGCGCGCGAAATAGGTTTCGATCGCGGGTCCGGCTGATAAGAGCGATCCGGTCAACGTCATCTCAAGATCACGCGACATGCCGGGCTCGTCAGCCTCTTGGCGTTTTGCGGAAAGGACGAGATCGGCCGCGCCCTCTAAAAAAAATGTTGGAAAATCCGCGCTCAACAGCGCACCGTCTTCGTCAAAAGACATGCCGCCAAATAGCGACACGCCCTCGCCCTCTAGAGTGATCGACTCGATCGTAGGCGCACGGTCTGAATAAACCATGCGCAACGCGCCGTTTGCCGGGGCGCCCGTAGCCTTAGACCACCCCAAAGCGTCGATGGTCAGGGCTGTATCAGTGAAATCCGCAGTGGCGTCGATGGTTTTGAAGTTGCCGATTTCACCGATAGCGGTCGATTCGAACTGAGCTTGGCCGCGCATATATTGACGCATCGCAAACCCAAGCGCATCGCCCGCGGACGGGTCAAGGACGCCGGATACAGAAAGTTTGGACGGTCCGTCTTCTTGCGCGAAGAAATTCTTTGTCCAGACGATATCGATGGGCGCTTCGCCAAGCGTCGTGTCTGCGCGAACAGTCATGCTGCGCGGCATTAAGTCGACCGAGCCCCGCGCGCCGCGCAATTCGAGCGCGCCCACAAGGCCATCGATTGTCATATCTTCGAAGCTGGCTGTACCGCGATATTCATACTCGTCTGGCGCCACATGGCGCATGTTTGGCCGCATGACTTCGATTTTCGCCACGCCGTTTCCGCGAAATTGTTCTGGTGACAGATTAATCTTCGAGAGCAAGTTTAGCGGTGTTTCATCAATAATGCCGAGAATATCCTCAGTGCGCCCGACGGCCGTAAAGCGATAAAACGTATCTTGATGCTTGGGCACGAATAGCGGGAATTCGATTTCGCCCTCGGTGATATCGACCGCGCCGACGCGGGCGCGCTCGACATCGAGGAAAAAACTATTGCCGCGCAACACGCCGCGACCCTTCCCCGCTGTCAATGGCGTCATTCTTTTTACGTAAAAGGCCGTGACATCCCGGGCGTCAAATTCGATTGATAACGCATCGTCTGGGAGCAACCCTGCGTCTCCAACACCGCCAACAGGCAGATCCATCCGGGCGCGAACGTTATCAATGGTCGCCGCGGCAAGCCGATCTTTTACCCAATCGCGCGCACCAAGCCCCGGGCCAACCGGCCATAGCGTCAAAAGCCGTTCAGGGTTCAACGCACCGTCAATCGTGATATCGGCGTCGACGCCCATGGATGGACGTGTTCCTTCGGGTGCGCTTTGAGGAAAGGTGAAGCCAAGGTTGCCGGCGATCACAACATCCACGACATTCAGGGCGAGGTCGGAGAAAAACAACCGGCGCGATTGGACATCGAAACCGCCGACAAGATCAGCGCGGTCAATAGACAAACCGTTATCCAGCTGATCAGACTGAGCGACCTCGATGTCGGTTCCTGTAAGGTCAAAGGTGACGGCTTGCGGCATGGTTGCCGCGCTATCAACGACAATTCGAACAGCGCCAGCGAAAGACCCTTTGGCCGCATTCGTGTCAAAGTCCAGCGTATCAATTTCAAGAGCATTCGCGTCAGGATCAAATGCGAGGCGGCTATTTATAGATTCCAGCGAGATTTCTCTATCGGGCAGTCGAATGGCGCCGCGATCAACCCTCGCATCGATTTTAGCGTCGAGCAGCTTGCCTGCCGAGGTCATTGAAAGGCTCGCGCGTCCCGACAACGGCGCATCGATCTTGATCGTCTGCTCGCCGGCGATCATCAATAAACCGTCGCTGATCGGGAAAGCGTCGCTTTCCAATTCCAACGCAACGATGTCGCTCGCGCGTGTGTAATCAAGCGCCGCATGAACGCTCGCGGTTCCCGAACCGGTATCCAAGTCGCCGCCAGCGCTCGCAGAGAAGCCTCCCGGTTCCCGACGAACAAAAAACGAGGCGTTTTGCGACTCCCAAGACCGGTTCGAAACGCGATCGCTAAACTCAATGCGCGCATTTTCCATCGCGATCTGTTCGATCGGGCCGTGGAATATCTCACCGTCTGTAAGCGGACTAAAGATCTCAGCAAAGATGTTTTCAAAGCGACGGCGCTCTGTTTTTCCAGGATCATCGCGCGACACAACAAAAGCGGCGCCATGGATCCGAATGAGTCGTGGACCGAAGGCGCCGCGCAGCATGTCTGTCGGCGAGAAGGCCAGCTCGATATGATCGGCGCGGGCGACGGTGTCCCCTGAAGGAGCGTCGATTTTCGGGGCGACGAGCGTGACGACAATGCGCCCGGTTTCATGAGCATGCGAGGCGGAGACGCCGTCAACATTGGCGACGAACCCCGGCCCCAACCGACGCTCAGCGAGTGTCTCGATCGCAGTCTCGACGATAGGCAACTCCATTGGGCCGCGCTCAAGACGCCAATACAGATAGCCGCCGAGCGCCGAGACGATCGCGACGACGATTGCGACAAGCTCAATAAGGAGAATTCCGGACTTTGCGGCGATACTCTTCATAACCATGATCGTCGCGGACCGTCGCAAACCCGACTGCCGCGCGCCCCAAAGCGCCTGTGCCCCACCGTGTTAGGGGTACCGGCCTATTCGCACTTCGACAAGTCGTTAAACACGCTTTGCGCATCGCAAAAAAGATTCCATATTTGACGGACAACACCTGATAATCATTGAGGCTACCCCTGCATGACCAAAATTTTGGAACCGGGCGATCCCGCCCCGGACTTCTCGCTGCCCATGGACAATGACGAAACGCTATCGCTGTCCGAGCTTTCGGGCCAAAAGGTGGTCCTCTACTTCTACCCAAAAGACGACACGCCTGGCTGCACCAAAGAAGCGATCGCGTTTTCGGCGGACATCGCGAAATTTAAGCGCGCTGGCGCGGTCGTTATTGGCGTGTCGCGGGACACGGTCGCGAAACACCAGAAATTCATCGACAAACATGGCTTGAAAGTTCGGCTAGGGTCCGATGAAGCGGGCGACGTCACCGAGAACTATGGCGTTTGGAAAGAAAAGAGCATGTACGGCAAGAAATATATGGGCATCGAGCGCTCGACTTTCCTGATTGACGGCGATGGCGTCATCAGCGCGATTTGGCGCAAAGTAAAAGTCCCGGGTCACGCTGAAGCCGTGCTCAAAGAGGTCAAAGCTCTTTGAGCGCGCCGCCTTTAACGGTGCTTGAGGCGTGCGCGAACGTCCTTAGAGCGGCTGCGCCAGAGGCGAAGACGGATGCAGCCCGCATTGCCTCAGAGCTTGCCGCGTCGAGCGCCACGCTCGGCTTTAAAGAGAACGTTTCGCTGCCGGATCAACCGGCGCGGCCAGAGAAACCTGTCCTTGCCGCGCCAAGCGACGTTCCGCGTCGGCGTCTAGGGTCTCAAGACGGGCGCAAAGCGCTTTTGCATGCCATCGCGCATATTGAGTTCAATGCCATCGATCTCGCTTTCGATATGGCTGTTCGTTTCGCATCAGAAATCGAATCGGCGGGTCTCGATGCCGACGCCTTTGTTCGCGACTGGGCGGCGATTGGCGGCGAAGAAGCACTGCACTTCAATCTCATCAATGAGCGTCTCGGCGAGCTTGGCGGCGCATATGGCGACTTCCCTGCGCATGGCGGGCTCTGGGAGGCGGCCGAGAACACGGCGCATAGCGTCGCGGCTCGGCTTACGGTCGCGCCCATGATACTCGAAGCGCGCGGCTTAGATGTTACCCCGACAATGATCGATAAATTGCAGGCAATTGGGGATCACGCATCAGCCGACTGCCTGAAAATTATCTACCACGATGAAATCGGCCACGTTCGTTGTGGAAAACGATGGTTTTTTGCGTTATGCAACGTGCGGGCGATGGAGCCAGAAGAAACCTTTCGGGATCTAAAGGCTCGTTTTTTTTCGGGCGCGTTGAAGCCGCCTTTTAACCATGATGCGCGAGCGCAGGCGGGTTTGGCGCGTGAGATGTACGAGTAGCGTAAGGTTTCGTGGGGTTTATGTGGCCGGGAGAACGTCAGACGCGATTGGCGCAGTGTAAATAAATACGTTACACCATCACATAATTGTTGCGTAATGTTCGGATTTGCGCTGCAATATTTTAATGGGTGGCAGCGCATAATCTGGACGTTTTGTAACCTGGGCGTTTGTTAAGGGGCGTTTAACGGATGGGCCGTCAGACCGGTAAGATTAGGCGCTTTCTCAGCCGACTCTTCAAAGAACGCCAAATTTATCACCGCAGCGACGGTGTGGTGCACTTCATCTCGATGTCGTCCAAGACGCAAATCGCTTTGGCGATTGTTGCCGTTGGCGCGTTGTTATGGGTCGCTTACGCATCGGTGAACGTGGTCTTTAAAGAGCAGATTATCGTCGCCAAAGAGCGCGATATTCGGATCATGGAAACGACGCTGTCCAAACGGCTGATCGACGCCCAAAAGGCCTATGACGACGTCAATCTGTTGAACCATGTCATCGAGAAAGAATTCGATTCAGCGATGTCGGATATATGGGCGCGCCATCAGATTCTGAAGAACACGGTCGCACGCAAAGCCGAAATTGACAGCACGCTAGAACTGTTGGCCGACGGCCTTGCGGAAGCAGGCGGCCCGCGAGGACAGAAACCCTCGAACTCTAATCGATTGATGATTGATGCTGAGCCGGGAGAGCCAACGCCGCGCCAATCGCGCGTCTCGTTGTTGCGGCGCCAGGCTGATGCGGAAGCGATCGCGGGCGAGCGGTCCGAGCTGGAAGACAGTCCAGCCGGTGGGGCGATGGAGTCCATGGAGGAAGCCGCAGCCAAGCTTTACAATGAGCAGTTCCTGCTGCTGGCCGCGCTCGAAGAAACAGCGACGCGCCGCATTGATCACCTCGAGACCATAATCGAAGCGACTGGCGTATCCCTCGATAGCCTTGTCGCCCCAGCCAAAGTCACGAACACGCCGCTCGCCCAGGGCGGCGTTTTCATTGATGCTGCCATGATGGACAACGCCTCGCCCGAGTTTTTCCAGCGTTTTAACCGCGCCGCCGAGGCTGTGGATACGCTCGACACGCTCAAGGCTATTGTTGCGCAAATCCCGTTGTCGTCGCCGCTCACGGTCAGCCGCCGTTTCACGAGCGGATTCGGTCTGCGTCGAGACCCCCTCACCGGCAAACTAGCCAGCCACCATGGCATTGATTTTGCTGCGGCATGGGCGTCGCCAATCACGGCGACGGCGCCAGGCGTTATCAATTTTGCGGGGACTCGCGCTGGTTGGGGACGCATGGTCGAAATCAATCATGGAAACGGATTCGTCACACGTTATGCACATCTTAATCGTATTACGGTCAAAAAGGGCCAACGCGTAGAGTTGCATGACAAGATTGGCGAGTTGGGTTCGAGCGGACGGTCTACAGGCCCTCATGTGCACTATGAGATCCTGTTTAAGGGCAAGCCCCTTAATCCAAGCCGATTTATAGAGGCAGGCAGATATGTTTTCGAAAGCTAAGACAACCAAGTCGAATGACGCCAAACAAGCAAATGGCGCGCAATCCGAACCCGCGCCGCAGATCGCTGCTTCGCAGGCGTCGCCGTCAAAGCGCTCTAGCCAAAGCCGGGCGCCCAGCGTTCCGTCTCTGATTTCAACGGACGTGGTCTTAAGCGGCAACATCAATTCTGCCGGCGAAATTCAGTTCGATGGCGCGCTTGAAGGGGATCTGAAAGCAGCCCTTCTCATTATTGGCGAGAAGGCCTCGGTAAAAGGCGAGGTCGTTTGCGAAACGGTTACCGTGCGCGGTCGGGTCGAAGGTTCAATTCGCGCCAAGTCGGTGTCGCTGGCTTCTACGGCGCATATCGTTGGCGACATTGTGCACAGCTCTTTATCGGTGGAATCGGGTGCGCATTTCGAGGGCAATTGCCGCCACTCAGATGACCCGCTCGCCGAGTCAGCCGCAAAAGACTCGCGTCGATCGCGTCCGACGCCATCGACGCCGCGTCCCACGCCGTCTCCCACCGCCTCTAGCGATGAACAAGAATTGCGTCCAACTGGCAGCGACGGGCCCGCGTTTTTGAGCCAGTCCCGCTCGCCGCTCCGCTAGACTGCAACCAAAACTCCATAAAAAGGCCGCCTACATTGGCGGCCTTTTTTGATTCCAAAAATATGGTTTTGAGATTTCGCGCCTAGTCGCGCCCGCGCATGCCTGAGAGCCCGGCGATGATGGTCAACAAGCCGATCCCGCCCGTGAGATAAATTCCCCAGCTGACGCCGCCCAAGCCCTCGGGCGAACCGATCCTGTCTAAGATTAAATAGCCCATTGATGCGACGGCGATCCCGCCGGCCGTCAATGTTACGATGCTGAAGAGCCTGCCAATGACTGGCAATATGCCAAGGACGCCCGCCAGCGCTGCCAAAATTGCGGCCCCCGCCGTCGCGGCAATTGCAAAGCCGACCATTTGCCGCTCGCCTCTCGGCGCACAATCGCCGGACAAGCTGTATTCGCCGCCGATCCAGCACTCGGCCGTGCCAGAAAGAACGTTCTGGCCGGACACCGTGCGATATCCCTCGCCGAGAAATGAATCGCTCGATTCCACTGAGACGAGTGGCGCAATCCATAGGGCCGCCAAAATCGCTAAAGGTAATAAGATCCGATCCATAACAAAAAGCCCCCGCGCTTTCCCATTCCCAGGCAGGAAGCTTAACCCTAGACGATGGGGAAGCCAACCGTAGCAGATGTCGCTGGATACAGTGCGTGCGTTTGCGCCGCACGGGTCAAATTCAGGGCGCGATCTATTGCCCTATCAAAGCGCTGCATCTGCTGCGGCCAGCCATTCGATTGCATCACGGCTTGCCTGGCGCGAAGGCCCATCTGCTGCGCTGCGTCATGATCTTTGAGCAGCCGCGCGATCGCGCGCGCGGTTTCCTCAGGCGTCTGCGCAATCAACGCTGTGCCGCCGTCTTCGACCGGCGCCCCCGTCGAGGCGGCTTCGGTAAGCACCATGGGCAACCCCATGGCCATGGCTTCGAGGACCTTGTTTTGAACGCCCCGACCAAGGGCGAGCGGCGCCACGGCAACCCGCGCCGCCTTAAGCCAAGGACGCACATCGTTGACGCGTCCGGCAACAAGAACGCCATTGGCCCCGTCGAGCGCGCGAATGGCGCGGACGGGCTCGGCGCCGACGACCGCGAACCGCGCCTGGGGCATTTCCTCTCGCACGCTCGGCCATGTCCGCTTCACGAAGTGTAGAACGGCTTCCACATTAGGGCGATAATTCATCATACCGACGAATATGACGTCACAACCTTTAGGCGCAGGCGAAATCCTCGTGGGATCGAAATACGCGGCATCCACCCCATTACAGAAATAATCGACCCGACGCCGCGCGTCTTCTCGTGCGTTAAAGAGTTCGGCCTCTTGGGGCGTCACGGCGAAGCTGATATCCGCCCAGTTGGCTATCCTGGTCTCCGCACGCGCCAGGAGATCGGCCTCGCGTGAGAAAGCACCGCGTTTCAGACTATGTTCCGCGTTTCCGTATGCGCGCCATTTTTCTGAGTCGGCATCACAAAAATCAATGATCCGCAAAGCGCCGCTTTGAGCTCGCGCGATATAGGGCGCCATTGCTGAGGAAAAGGCGATCTCCGCCGTTAACGGCCGCCGCCGAACGCGATCAACTGCACGCGCAAATTGCGCTGACCGATGATACGCGAGCGTGAAACTCTCCCCCAAAGTTACCGCGGCCGCGCAGCGCAAAATCGCGAGCCGTTTGTCGAGCGGGATAAACGCCGCGGTCTTACAGTGCGTTTTTACTTTATCAGTATACGCAAAATCTGTTCGATCATCGACAAACGTGACGAGGTTGACCGCAAAACGATTTGAGAGATGCTTCAGCAGCCGCCAAGAACGAATCTTATCACCCTTGTTCGGGGGATATGGCATACGAGGCGTGACGAACAGAACTTCTGACGTGTCACCCATTTCTCTCTCACGGAAAATTTGGCGCCAAAAGCGGCCCTAAAGCACTGGCGATGGGCGATGGCGTTTGCCGCCAGAGCGTCGATAGTCGGTCGAACTTTGGATTTTGGCCGCTCAAATCTGGCAAGCGATCGGCATTCAGCAGATAGTAATGATAGGAGAGCGGAACTTCTGTGGCGCCCCAAAGCTTTTTGTAACGCGCGGCGCCGGAACCGATTTTCGAGCGACCAAAATCGAATAGGTGCGCGCCACGCGCAGCAGCCCGTCGCATCACAGCCCAATAAAGGAGATCGACAGCATGCGTTTCGCGCGCTTTCGGCGCCGCGCCAATGTAATAGGGCAAAATGCGATCGCCATGGCGAAACGACAGAAGCACGGCAACGCAGTCATTGCCTCCATAAGCAAATGAAAACTCTATTGCGTCGCGAAACTCATCCAACAGACCATGGAGAAATCGCCGCGGAAAAATTGGGGTGCCAAGGCGATGCAGGGAGCGCGCATATAGCCCATAGAAATTGCGCGGCGCGTTGCCGTGCTCAATTCTAACGTCTCCATCCTTCACCAAACTAAGCGCTTTGCGCAAATCTGCCCGGCGGCGACGCGGGATCGCATTGAACGCGTCTATTTCATCCGTTTCAAGAGGAACTTGATAGTTGACATATTTGTTGTTTTTCTCGCGCCATCCCTCACTAATGACCGTATCGTTGCGCAGTTCAACATAGTTGACGCCGAGAGCGCGCCCGAGTGCAACTGCTGACGCTTCCAGTTTCTCTCTTACCGACGGATCGTAAGCGAGCACCCCGCCGCCGGTAGTGAACGCCGTCGAGATGAGCGCTCGGCCCGTAAGGGGCGCGCGCACATCGACAAAAGGTGCGACGCCCACAATCTCCGCCCCTTGCGTCGCCATGAGATAAAGCGGTTCATAGCCATAGGCGTCTCGCGCCAGCTGCGCCCATCCAAAGCGATGAAAAAGTGTTCCCTCAGCGCTCGACGATACAAAGGCGTCCCATCGCTCTGCATCACGCGACGTCGCGAATGAAATATCAACAGGCGCGGCGCTTGACGCCTGTAGCATTGGGCTGGCAAGCGCACTCATGAGGCTACCTTCATAGGCTTGTTGATAGGGGCGTTTTGATCGGCAAGACCCAACAATGGCGCGAGCGCGCGCCACTCAAATGCTGCGAGAAGTTTTTGGAACTTCGTCTCAGTGGTTTTCAGATTGAGGTAGTGACGCATACGCGATTTTAACGGCGCATTCCCAATGCGCGGTTGCGTCGGGTCAATCTCCCAAGGGTGCAAGTAAAAAATAGCGGGTCCGGACAATTGATTGGCCGCGCGCTCCAGTAACCATCGCGCCGCGGCTGACGGCGTTGCGCGAAACCAACCGCCGCCCGCAGCACTCATGCGTCGCCCAAATAAGCTTACCGTGGCGACGGGCGCCTCGATAAAAGGGTCGCGCGGGATCGGATGATGGATTGAGCGCAGCCCATTCGGGTCGCCATAGTGGTCATGGGCGATAGGATGCGCGCTTGAAGAATACGCATATCCGGCCGCGCGCAGCGTTTCATAAGCAAAAGGCGTTGCATCGCTAATGGAAAAGCTCGGCGCGCGGTAGCCAAAGACGGGAACGCCGCCAATGTCTTCTAAGCGCGCTTTGGAAGCGCGTACATCTTCCGCGAACGCGCGCGGGGACAGCGCTCCGACTTTTTCATGGTTGCAGCCATGACTCGCCAGTTCATGGCCGCGCGCCACAATTTCACGAACGAGGGCCGGATCCCGCGCCGCAATCCACCCAAGCACAAAGAAGGTCGCGCGCGCCTTGTGCGCGTCTAGAAGGTCCAGTAATCGGCGCGTCGTCGCCCCGGCCCGGTAGGGATATCGCCCCCAATCGGATCGGTTAACCACGTTGCTGAACGCACAGACTTGAAAATAATCTTCGACGTCAATGGTAAGCGCGAAAGTGCGATTAGATTTTTGGGACAGAGGGGCCATGACATGGCCGCTCGCAAATCCCGCGCCGTTTACTGGAGCCCGTCGCCGATCTCCACCAACAGCGATTGAGCGCGCGCCAAACTCTTGGCCACATCAGCGCGTGTCTCAATGTGGCGCTTTTGGGCCCCCGTTAACGCATCGCGCAACGACGCCAAACTTCCCTGCGCGTCTTTGATTTCCGCACGCGCTCTTTCCAGCGACTGGCGCAGATCATTGAGGTCAAAGCCGTCTGCCTCTCGGTTTTGCTCGTCCTCTTGGGCGATGATCGCGGCGGCCATTTGCGATTCCTTGAGCGCCTCTCGCAAATCATCAACCGGGGGCGCTTGCGTCGCCGCGGCAATGGCGGAGGCCACGTCCTGAAGCGTCGCGGGCGCGCGCGGACTTGCCGATGGTTCGTCCGTCTCTCCGTCTACCGTACGATCGGCCCGAACGCGATCGAGAACACTTTGTGATTGGGGCGGAAGCGCCGGAGCGGGCGGCGGCGGCGCAGCAACGACCGGCGGCGGATCGATCTTGGTCGCCCTTCTGCGGGAAGGTGGCTCAGGGCGCGCCGTTCCGCTTTGGGCGACGAATTTTGGCGTACGCTGGCGCGCTGCGCTCGCTGCGTCTGACACTAGCGTGTCCGTCGCTACCGCGCTTTCGAGGATCGTGTTTGCATTTACGGCATCGGCAATAATTGACCGCGATTGCGCGAGCGACGCCGCGTGATGGCGCTGCTGTAAGCCCGCCGGCGGCGTAGGCCGTTTTATCGCGCCCGGTTTTTGTTTTTTTTGCGAGCCGGATTTTTGCCGGTTTGTTCCCGCCGCGTGTTCCGCGCGCATTTCCTTGACGATGCGCAAAACCAACTCCCTATCGATTTCATGACGCTTCTCGATTGATGCGCACAACATCAAGCGATTGCACACCAGATTAATCCGGCGCGGAAGCCCGCTGGTAAATCGGAAAATTTCGTCAACAGCGTCATCCATGAAAACAGGATCACGCCGCCACCCAACAACCGACAAACGGTGCAATATATACTCGCGCGTTTCGTCTCGACTAAGCGCCTCCAGATGGTAAGAGGCGATGACCCGCTGGCGCAATTGTTCAAGCCTTCCTGACGCGAGAACCCGCCGAAATTCTGGCTGTCCGACCAAAAAAACCTGGAACATGGGCGTGCCGTCATAGTCGATATTCGACAGCATGCGGATTTCTTCAAGCGTTTTGAGGGGTAGGTTCTGCGCTTCGTCAAGAACGAGTAAAACGCGGCGACCGCGCTGCAACTGGTCGTATAAATAGTCCTCAAGGGCTTCAAGCTGAGCTGTTCGCCCCTCGCCTTGCGCTTCGATCTGAAACGCGGCGAGGATGCGGGGAAGCAAGTCAGCAGGTTCGATGGACGCCGTTTGCAACTGTGCGGCGACAACAGTGGAGCGATCTAATTGATCAAGCAAATGGTTGATCAGCAGCGTTTTGCCGGAGCCTACGGGCCCCGTGATGACAATAAAGCCCTCGGCCTGTTTGAGACCGAAATGCAAATACGCCATCGCCTTATTGTGGCCTTGGCTGCCAAAATAGAACTTGGCGTCCGGGCTAAGCCGGAAGGGCGCATCCGATAATCCGAAATACGCCTCAGCCATGCTTAGAATTCCAGCGTGAGTCCGACTGACGCCGCCGTCTCATCATACTCAAGGAGATTGTCCGCTGCAAAACGCTCAGTATGCGATGCTTGTCCGAAAAGCGCGATGTTCTCAAACAATTGGTATGAAATTCCAACAGATGCAATCACGGTTTCTGATTGCCCATTGTCGCCGGATATCGCCGTACAGGCAGCATTGATAACTGACGGATCCGCCATGTCATCGATCCCAAAATCTGCGGGCGCGGCGAAACAGTCATCCAACGTGCCCGATGAATCAACATTCCGATACCGAACAGCGGCGCGGGCGGTCGTTGCTTTGTTGAGCCGTCTTGAGGCGTTTATCTGCGCCCCATAAACTTCAGAGTCGCGGACGCCGAAATCACTGTCTTCGTAGGTTACTGAGGCGCCGATATTCCAGCGGTCCCGATAATAGATGAGACCGGCAGAAGCGTCGTTTGTAACGCTGACGCCCACAGCCTGCGCTCCTGCGCCCGACAGCGTTGAGGACAGATCGCCCGCCGCGCTAATCACTTGCCGCGCACTTAATTCAGCCCCTTGGCGAAGCTGATCCGCAAAATCCAGCGCATCAATTTGCGCAACGCGTGTCCGCGAGTCGATTTGCTGCGTTCGCGTTTGGAAAGATCGTCCAGCGCGCGCAACGACGCGAATGCGGGGCGTCACGTCATAGGTGATATTGGCGTCAATGAAATCGCCGTCATAGCGCTCGCCATACTCAACGCGAATGTCGGTACGCCGATTAGGCCGCCCGGTTACGCCTGCACGCCAGTAAAACCCGGACAACGCGTCTTCGTCGAAGAAAGCCTCCGCGCCGTCCTCGAGCTCGATTTCATCATAGCCGACAGCGCCCG
>JBCDBM010000014.1:0-25307 GCA_039183665.1 Pseudomonadota bacterium
ACAGTATTCATCTGCCCGTCATCGACGAGCGCGCCAAACGCTGTATCCGGATCAAGAGGATCACCGGGGCGTAACTCGCGGGCGATCTGGGCAACCTTCGCCAAAAAATCGTCTTTGACCTCACGTTGCACGAGGAGCCTGGATCCGGCAGTGCAGACTTGCCCTTGATCATAAAAAACGCCCCACGCCGCCGCCTCGGCCGCCGCGTCGAAGTCCGGGCAGTCGGCCATGACAATTTGCGGGCTCTTGCCGCCGCATTCTAGGCCAACGCGCTTCATGTTGGATTGAGCTGCATAGCCCATAATCACTTTGCCGATCTGCGTGGAGCCTGTGAACGCTATGGCGTCGACATCCATGTGAAGCGCCAACGGCGCGCCTGCAGTCGGGCCATCGCCGGGCGCCACGTTGAACACCCCGTCTGGAAGACCCGCCTCAGCGGCAAGCTCGGCAACCCGAAGAAGCGACAAACTCGTCTGTTCGGCAGGCTTCATCACCACGCTATTGCCAGCCGCCAGCGCCGGCGCGAATTTCCAGGCCGCCATCAAAAGTGGAAAATTCCAAGGCGTGATCGCGCCGACCACCCCGACCGGCTCACGCACGATCATCGAGACGGCGTTGGCCGGCGACGGTCCGATCTCGTCATTCACTTTGTTGATCGCCTCGGCGTAATACCGAACGGTTTCGATAGACAGCGGAATATCAGCGTTTCGCGTGTTCGCGATGGGTTTGCCGAGATCGAGCGTTTCTAGGAGCGCCAGCTCATCCGCATGGGCTTCCATAATGTCGGCGAAACGCAGCAGGGCTTTCCGTCGCTGGTTGGGGCTCTGGTCCCGCCACCGCCCGGCCTCGAAACAGGCCCGCGCGGCGCGAACAGCAGCATCAATATCCTCCGCGCCGGTCGCGGCGACGTCCGCCAACACCGAGCCGTCGATAGGTGAAATAGACGGCGTGCGAGCGCCGGATCGGGCTGGCGTAAATTTGCCATCGATAAAGGCATCGCGCCGCAAAGTGACGCGTTCCAGGGCAGTTTCAACGTTCTGAGGCATAGTCGACCAGCTTTTTTGTCGTGTGAATAAGGGGAAAGTCGCAACGCGGCGCGCGCCGGCGCAATCCCTCGTGACGATAATGACCTATCAAACTCGCCAAGGCATTTCAACGAAAACCACAATTTGTGATCACAATTATCGTCAAATGAAAGTCACTGGCCTGGCTGGATTCCTCCCCGAGCAGGTTGCGCACCAGTCGTCCAATCGCAAATGGCGTTAAGAACTCAAAAGCCGGCGCCGGGGGCATTCTATATCTATGATCACTCGCGTTTTTGGAGAATGGGGCGGGCGCCCTGGTCCTATGGGAAGAAATGAAGATGCTGAAATCGCAAATATTAAGGCTTTGAATGGTGGTAGAAAGACAGGTCCGATTAAGTGTCGGCTTCAATTTCCGCCACATCGATATTGTTCATACCGTGCAGAAGATCATCGCGAACCGCCTTTTTGAGGGCTTTCGCGTCTTCCGCCTCAATCGCTTCCATGATGTCTTTATGACGATCGTCAATCAGGCAGGAAGTGCCCAAGCGCCCGATGACAACACGCATAAAAGGACCAAAACGGAGCCACAGGCTTTCCACCAAATCTATGAGCACCGCCGAACCGGACGCACGATACAACTCGAAATGAAAAGCGCTATTGTATTGGGTGTATTGACTGACATCCCCGCGCCGAATGGCGGCGTCAAGAGCAGCGTCGTGCTTTTCCAAAGAGCGCAACAGGCGCCTTTTTTCCCGCTGCTTACCCGCCACTGAAATAAGCGACCGCTCAGCCAAAATCGGCTCCAGGAGTAACCGCGCGGTCTTAATTTCTTCAAGTTTCTCCGCCGTCATTTTCGCGATTGAGACACGGCGCGTATCGGTAAATTCGAGCGCCCCCACCGCAGCCAATTGGCGAATAGCCTCGCGCGCCGGCATTGCGCTCACGTCAAACTCCGCCGCAATGCCTCTGACGGATAACGCGCGTCCCGGTGTCAGGCGTCCTGTAATCAAGGCGTCGCGCAAGCGGTTATAGACGTGCTCGTGCATCACCGCGCCGAGCTCAGGCGCTTGCTTTTTTTGGTTGCTCCCACTGGCCGTTAGACCAGCATCAATTTTCGTAACTGCAGCCATGTTGCAGCGGTTTCCTCGCCCTCGACCGTCCGATTGAGACGCGCTGTGGGGATATAGCCTGACCGCCGTCAATTGTCATCATAATGTGCGCTGCAACATTGACGATTGCTCTTGTCGCGACACGAAAGTTGATTGATTTTCCCGCCGAGAATCTCTATTTTGTGATCACATTTAAATATCAGACTTGTATCAGGACGACTTCCCGCGCAACCCACAACAACGCCAGGCGCGTAAAGTGGCGGCGAAGCGCGCTTAGAACGGACGTTAGGAAACAACCGCGCGATGAACGCCAATGAACTCAAAGGCTGGCTGTCCGAGAATGGCGTCAGCGAAGTTTCTTGCTTAGCGCCCGACATGAACGGTGCGGCGCGCGGCAAGTCCATGACGCCGGCTCTGTTCTCAAGCACGCTGGACAATCAAAACCTGCGAATTCCGGAAGCGACCTACGCGATCAACGTCCATGGCGACTTCACGATGAATGAGTTTGTCGATGAGACGGAAAAGGATGCAATTCTGATCCCAGATCTTTCGACACTGCACATCGCGCCCTGGGCAAAAGATAAAACGGCCTGCGTGATATGCGACGGTTTCTCCGTGGACGGCGCGCCCTCGCCGATCGCACCGCGGCAAATTCTGAAGAACATTATTGAGCGCTATAACACGCTGGGTTTGGACCCCGTTGTTGGCCCAGAAGTCGAGTTCTACCTTATCAAGAAATATAAGGATACGATTCTAGAACCCGAGCCCCCGAAGGGCGCGTCGGGCTTGGCGGAGTTTGGTCAGCACGCCTTTAGCTTAGACGCCATTGATGAATTCGACGGATTTTTTGAAACGCTCTACGAATTCGCGAAGGTTCAAGACATCCCCGTTGACACGATTGTCCACGAAGAGGGAACTTGCCAATTTGAGATCAATCTCAAACATGGCAACGCTCTTGAGGTGGCTGATAAACTGTTTCTGTTCAAACGGCTCGCCCGTCACGCCGCAAAGCGCCACGGCATATTCGTGACGTTTATGGCGAAGCCTTATGCGGATGACTGCGGCAGTTCCATGCACCTCCATCAAAGCCTGGTGGAGCGCGAAACGCGACGAAATGTTTTCGCGAACGATGATGGATCTGACAGCGAATTTTTTTCCTATTACATCGGCGGCATTCAGAACCACATGAACGAAGCAATGCCGCTGATCGCGCCCTATACGAATTCGTTCAACCGTTACCAAGCCTATATGAGCGCGCCCACCAATCTGCATTGGAGCCGGGAAAACAGATCAGTTGGATTGCGTGTTCCGCAAACGGCCGCTCCTGCGCGCCGTGTTGAGAATCGAATCCCAGGATCGGACGTTAATCCCTACTTGGCTATCGCCGCCTCGCTGGTCTGCGGGTTAATCGGGATCGAGAATAGGCAAGAGCGGACAGCAGAATTTATCGGGCAGAGTGCTGAAGACAAACGTCAAGCGTTGCCGAAAACGCTGCGCGAAGCGCTCGGCCAATTCCGAGCGTCTGAAATTCTGCGCGATTATCTCGGTGAGGCGTTCGTCAAAACGTTTGCGGATGTGAAACAAGCTGAACAAGAGAATAGATCAAGTGTTTTGAGTCCATGGGATGTTCGATACTTGATGGTCAACGTATGATGATGAGGACGCGATTATGTCAGAGGCAGTTCGTATGACGTCAGATTTCGAGCCGACGCCGGGCGCAGAAGATACGCAAATGCTCCAAGCGTTGGACAACGCACATCATCTTCACCCCTTCACGGTGCATCACGAATTGCGCGAACAGAACCCGCGCGTCATCGCGCGCGGAGAAGGGGTTTACCTTTGGGATACAGACGGCAATCGCATAATCGACGGCATGGCTGGATTGTGGTGCACCCAGCTGGGATATGGCGCTGAAGAACTCGCAATAGCGGCGTCCTCCGCCATTAAGTCTCTGAGCTATTATAATACCTTTTTCCAAACGACGACCCCTGACGCGGCAAAGCTCAGTGCTCTGATCGCAAGCAAGACGCCAGCCGATCTCAATCAGATATTCTTCGCCAGCTCTGGTTCTGAAGCGAACGACTCGGCGATTAAGTTCATTTGGTACTATTGGAACCTAAAGGGCAAAACCAACAAGAAGGCGATTATAAGCCGCGAGCGCGCTTATCACGGCACAACCGTCGCTGCGGCCAGCATGACAGGCCTCCCCTTTATGCATGGCATCTTTGATTTGCCGCTGCCGCAAATGCATCATTTTGGCCCGACGCCACACTACTACGAATACGGACAAGACGGCGAAAGCGAAGAGGACTTTGCGGCGCGCTGCGCCGATGCGCTCGAAGACAAAATTTTGGAGCTAGGGCCCGAGAATGTCGCCGCTTTTGTGGGCGAGCCTGTTATGGGCGCGGGCGGATTGATGATACCGCCCAAAGGATATTGGCAACGGGTTGAAGCGATTTGTCGAAAATATGATGTCCTACTCTGGTCGGACGAAGTTATCTGCGGATTTGGACGGACGGGCTCTTGGTTCGGATGCCAGACGTTCGGCTTTACGCCGGATATCATTACAATGGCCAAAGGTATGACGAGCGGTTACGTGCCGATGTCGGCTGTGGCGCTCAATGACGAAATTGCCAATATGATTGTCGATGCAGATACGGAAATGGCGCATGGCTTCACCTATTCGGGACACCCAGTAACGAGCGCTGTCGCCATTCGAAACATCGAGCTCATCGAAGAGTGGAATTTGCCGGAGAAGGTCAACGGCGAAACTGGCGAGCATTTCAGAAAGCGGTTGGCTGAGCTCGACGGCCATCCCCTTATCGGTCAAACGCGCAGCGTCGGCTTGCTCGGCGCCATGGAGTTGGTGTGCAACAAAGCAACCAAAGAACGCTTTGCGCCAGAGGGCAAGGCGGGCACGATTTGTCGAAGCCATTGTTTTGAGAGCGGGGTCGTCATGCGGGCTGTGGGCGATACGATGTTCTTATCGCCGCCGCTCGTGATTTCGCCGAATGAAATCGACGAGATGTTCTCGCTCATCGGACGGAGTCTCGATCTCACCGCTGAAGAACTTGGCGTTTCCTAGAGCCGGTGGTCGCGCACAAAGATTCTGCTTGATCGACATGTGGTCCGGGAACCCCAAGCGATGATAAAAGTCTTTCGGGCTGACATGTCGTATCTGGACGATATAGCGCCGCTTTTTGACGCCTACCGCCAATTTTACAACGAAGAGGCGGATTTACCCGGTGCAAAGGCCTATCTTCAAGCGCGCCTTGAGCGTAACGAAGCGATTGTTTTTCTGGCTACACCAGACGGCGGAAGCCCAGCGGGATTTACGCTCCTATATCCGACCTTTTGTTCGGTGGCGGCGCAGCAGGTCCTGGTGCTGTATGATTTGTTTGTCGACCCGGCCATGCGTCGCCAGGGGATCGCGACGAATCTTTTAGAAACCGCCGCTGCGTATGCGGATGAACTCAAAGTCGCATGGTTGAAACTTGAAACCGAGGCTACTAATCAGCCAGCGCAATCACTGTATGAGAAACTCGGCTGGAAGCGTGACACCGAGTTCTTCACCTACTATTTAAAGCCGTCACTTTAATCACCCAAAGAAAGCCATGAGATTCGATGCGCCCGCAAAGCGGAAAAAAATATGATGCGATCGTTATTGGCGCTGGGCACAATGGCCTAACCAATGCGGCGTTTCTCGCCAAGGCTGGCCTTGACGTGCTGGTCGTGGAGAAGAACGACTACATTGGCGGCGCGACAGTCAGTCGTGAATTGTATGAGGGTTGGAAATACTCGAACTGTTCATACGTATGTAGCCTTTTTCGGCCGGAAATTTATCAAGCGCTAGACTTGGGTCGTCATGGCCTCGAAGTGGTGCCGCTCCAGGGCGGCATCACGATGATGCAAAATGGCGATTATTACGGCAACTACCATCACCACGAAGTACGCCGCAGAGAGATTGCGCGCCATTCGGTGAGAGACGCAGACGCTGTCATTCGATTTGATGCCGACTTGATGAAATGGTGCCGCTTAATTCGTGGTCTATTATTGCGCACGCCGCCCGATCCAACATCGTTCAAGCCGCGCGACGCATTCGAGTTCGCGTTTCTTCTCAAGAAATTCTACGAGCTGTCGGAAAACCAGCTCTACGAATTCATTCGCTTCTTTACGATGTCGATTGCGGAGTACCTAGAGGAGTATTTCGAAAGCGACGTCGTGCTCGCTCATTATTCAGGCGGCAGCATTATCGGCACAGGCCTTGGCGTCTACTCTCCGGGAACTGCATACGTCTTGCTCCATCATGCGATGGGCGACGTAGACGGCAGCGTCGGATCTTGGGGGGTTGCACGGGGGGGCATGGGCGCTGTCTCCGGCGCCATCGCATCAGCGTTCCAATCTTATGGCGGTGAGATCCGTACCGACGCAGAAGTGGCCTCAATCCGTGTCGAAAATGAACGCGCTCGAGGTATCGTACTATCGTCCGGCGAAACCATAGAGGCACGATGCGTCGTTTCAAATCTCGATGCGAAACGTACGTTCCTGAACATCATGAACGCGGAGGACATTCCCGCCGACCTCGTTAAACAAGCGCAGAATTTCAAAATTCGGGGCTCGTCGGGCAAGCTTAATATTTCTCTTGATGGACTTCCAACCTTTCCGGCGCTTCCAAATGGGTCGCCGCTGTCGTTGGGGCATATGCACTTCAGCGATTCATTAGAACGCCTTGAGCGCGCGTATGATGATTGGAAAGAGAACCGGTGGTCCACTGATCCTTATACGGACACCCTAATCCCCACTCAATATGATCCGACGATGGCGCCGCCTGGCAAGCATATGATGTCAGTATTCGTTCAATATTGCCCCGTCGAGGTTGAAGGCGGATGGGACGAAGAGAAAAAAGCGGCCTTCGGGAAGACGGTGATTGATCAAATTGCTGAGTATAGTCCCAACTTCAAAGATCTGCTGCTGCATGCCGAAGTGCGAACACCCAAAGAGATCGAAGCGGAAGTTGGCCTCACCGAGGGCAATATCTTCCAAGGCGAACTAACGCTTGATCAGCTAATGTTCAACCGCCCCTTCCCCGGCTATGCACAGTATCGCGGCCCCGTGGGTAATATGTATATGTGCGGATCATCGACACATCCGGGCGGCGGCGTCATGGGCGCACCGGGCGCCAATGCTGCCCGGGAGATATTGAAGGATCTGAAACAGACCGATTCGACGCCGAAGGATTTCGGCGATGACTAAGCAACGCAGAGCGATCGTTATCGGAGCAGGCCATAATGGCCTCGTTTGCGCGATCATGTTGGCCAAGGCCGGATGTAAAGTCGCGATCCATGAAGCGCGTGCTCAAATTGGCGGCGGCTTAGCGAATCGCGATTTGGCCGACGGTTTCAAAGCCCCGGGCCTCGCTCACTTCCACCATGGGCTTCACCCGCGAATTGCAAAGGATGTTGGCCTCGTCGCAGATGAGCGCGTCGCAGTGAATACGATTGCGTTGCGAAAAGGCGGTGGGCATCGAACGCTAAAGTCAGGTGCAGTAGAAGGCGAAGCACTATCAGAAGCGGATGCGCAAGCCTATTCGCAGTTCAGAAAAGACTTCACCGAATACGCCAAAGCGCTATCGCCGCTACTGCTCAACAAACCGCCGCGCCTGAAAGACATGGATAGCGGCGATCAATGGACGCTTGCAAAAGTCGGGTGGTCGCTACGGTTTGGCCTCGGCGCACAGTCTATGCAGGAATTTCTACGTGTTGGCGGCGCAAACATCTATGACATTCTGAACGAAATCTTCGATGACGATTTATTGAAGGCTGCGATCGCCCTCGACGCCGTGCAGGGGCAACATATGGGGCCGCGCACGCCGACTAGTGTTCTCACGCTCCTGCAATTGCTGTTTGGAGATACCCACAGCGCACGCGGGACGCCGATCCTGGCGCCTGCAAGTCTAACGCAACAACTTGAAAAAGCGGCGCGTGACAATGGTGTCGAAATCGTCACGAACTCAAGCGTTTTAAACCTTGTCATTTCTGATGGACGCGTTTCGGGCGTGGTCCTCGTCAATGGCGAAACCGTAGACGCCGACATCGTGGCCTCGAACGCCGATGCGAAATCCACATTTCTAAAGTTGGTTTCGCCAGGTGATCTCGATGCGATGTTCGTTCACCGCATCAGCAAGACCAGAACAAATGGCAATGTAGCGCGGCTAACGCTCGCGCTATCTGGGATGCCAGAATTTACGGGCCTGTCTGAAAACCGACTTGGCAACAGGCTGCTCGTCGCACCTGACATGAACTATATCGAACGCGCTTTCAACGCCGCAAAGTATGGACGCTTTTCAGAACAGCCGGTGCTTGAGATCCTGATCCCGAGCATTCACGATCGTTCGCTGGCGCCCGAGGGTGGGCAGGTCATGTCGATAAATGCGAGCTACGCGCCCTATAAGTTAAAAGGCGGCTGGGATTCGGGTCGAGAGACATTCGCCGATCTCGTGATCAATACCTTGGATTCATACGCGCCGGGTATTCGTAATTTAATACAGCACAAAGAGCTTCTCACACCCGTCGACATTGAACGCGACTATGGCGTTGCGGGCGGCCACTGGCATCACGGCGAGATGACGATTGACCAATCGTTTATGATGCGGCCCGTCCACGGCGCCGCGCAATATAACGCGCCAATAGACGGTCTATTTCTTTGCGGTGCAGCCGCGCATCCCGGCGGCGGCATTACAGGCCTGCCTGGTTGGAACGCTGCGCGGCGTATCCTTTCGGTCAAAACGGAGCCGCCGTCATGAGCGCTCATGATTTCTCGCAAACGCTGCAGCCCTCACCTTTCGACAAACACCTCCGAGCCCTCAATCACACGCAAAATTGGGCGGGATGGAACGGCTACTTAACCCCCCGCATCGCCGATACGCTGGCTGCGGAGTATTTCGCGGTCAGAAGCGGCTGTTCGATCATGGACCTAACCCCGATGGAGAAATATCGGATTACCGGTCGAGATGCCCAGAGCTACTTAAACAGGTTGGTGACCCGCGATATCGCCAAATTGAAAATTGGTCGTGTAGCTTACGCCGTCTGGTGCAATGATGAAGGTAAAGTGCTCGATGACGGCACGATCTTCCGCCTTGGCGAAAGCGACTATCGGCTGTGCGCACAGCATCATCAACTCGATTGGCTTTTGCTGTCGAGCATCGGATTCGATGTTTCGATCGCTAAAGAAACCCATGAAATCGCAGCGCTCTCCGTACAGGGGCCGACAAGTTATTCAGTTTTAACGGCGGCGGGCGTGGAAGGCCTTGACGATCTAAAACCCTTCGGAATTCGACAAACCACGCTTGAAGGCTTTGCGCTGACAGTCTCACGAACAGGCTTTACTGGCGATCTCGGCTATGAGTTATGGACAGCGCCCGAATACGCAGACGCTCTGTGGAACGCGATCTTTGCCGTGAAAACGCGGGGGTTGTACGACATTCGTTTGATAGGCCTTGATGCGCTAGAGATGGTTCGTATCGAAGCCGGTTTCTTAATGCCCGGATGGGATTTCAATACGGCCGAAACAACGATCCGTGCGGATCATGATCGTTCGCCATTTGAGTTGGGCTTAGACTGGGCCGTCACCTTTGACAAACCTCATTTTACGGGCAAGCGCGCACTTGTCGAAGAAACGCGTCGACCGCCGAAGCGCCGTCTTCTCAAGCTTATGCTTGAGGGCAACAAACCGCCAGTCGGTTCCTTTTTATTCAACGGAAAAGGCGGCAAGCAGACTGGCGCCGTTATGGGACAGACCTGGTCGCCAATTTTAAAGCGATGTCTCGCAATCGCTGATGTGGATTTTAAAAACGGCCAACCACCAGCGGAACTCTGGGCCGAAATCTATTATCAAAAAGAGCTCAAATGGCGGGTAAAATGGGCGCGGTGTGACGTGGTCGATCGCGCATTCTGGTCGCATCCGCGACGCACTGCGACACCGCCAAATCCGCATTAGTCGCGATCGACCCGATCGCGGGATCTGCTACGAGAGATCGCCATGATTCAATCATTCAGCACCGGAACTGATACCGCTCCAATCATCGCGGCCCTGCTCTGCGGTGGCGCTGTGATCGTGACGCACCAAGCGCCGGCAAAGACAATGAACAAGATCCGTGACGAGTTACGTCCGTCATTTGTTCGAGAGGGGCGGGATTTTGAGAACGACTTCAACGGCTATAAAACGCTTCGGCTTGGTGGTGTTTTAGGGCTGTCTCAGACTTCGGCTGAGATCATCGCGCACCCGCTCGTGATCAATATTGCTGACGCAGTTTTAAAAAGGCACTGTGAAAATTATCGCATTGGCAGCACCACCGCGATCGAGATTCTGCCCGGGGAAGCGGCGCAAGTGCTTCATCGTGACGACGACATGTATCCCATGCGCCTACCCGGTATAGAAACGCAAATAGGCGCCATGTGGGCGCTGGATGATTTCACGATAGAAAATGGCGCAACACGCGTTGTGCCGGGTAGTCACGACTTGCGTGAGATTGAGAGCGTTGGCGAGACCGACATCGAACAAGCGGTAATGCCGAAGGGTTCAGTACTTTTTTATCTTGGCTCAACGGTTCATGGGGGCGGCGCAAATAGAGCTGAAGCGCCGCGCACCGGCCTTATCACCACTTACAGTCTCGGCTGGCTTCGCCAAGAAGAAAACCAGTATTTGGCAGTGCCGCGAGAAATTGCGGACGCCTACCCTGAACATATTCGTAGGCTGATGGGATACCAGTCGCATGGTCCGTATCTGGGTGTTTATCCAGGCGATCCGGACGGTAATTGGTTCGACGCCTAGGGCCTGACTGGCGTTAACGCCGACGAGTAAAAAGTCAGCCCAAGAGTAATTCGTTGATCGCGCGATCCGCGGCATCGATCGCAGCGTCCACGTAGGACGATGCTTCGCTGTCGCTATTTGCCATGGCTATTCGACCAATCGGGGCGCGGCCGGCGATATGCGGTCCATTACTCCAGCCGAAACTCGGATCATCCTCTAGCTCATTGTACTCATACGCATAGCCATGCGGCCAACGGTTGACCGTGATGCCGGCGATGTCTTCGTCCGCATTGAACCCGTATGCGCCAAAGGCGCCGGTGAGCTGGCTAACAACGTTTCGCTCGAATTCATCGAAAGGCATTTGATACAGTTTCTGCCTGCCGAGCCGGCTTTGCTCTTTCATAGAGAGCCCTTGCCCTGGCGTAATCGGCGCATATTGCATCAGCGCTATGGTTGGTTCGTCCGGCGAGGATGCGTAAGCGTAGTCACCCATCGTGATCGGATAGTTTAACCGTATCGAATGGTAGAAGGCGCGCGGTGAATACAGCCGCGAAACACCCGCTTGTTTGAACGCCCGCCAGTTCCTCAACGCTACGTTGACGTAAACGAGCGGCGTCTTTTCGGAGTATTCGATGGCCTCCCTTTGGGCGCGCGGCATCTGCGAACATAGAAATGGCGTCATCTTTGCGTAACACGCCATTACGGCATATTTGCCGCGAACGCGATGCGAAGCGCCGTTCTTCACATAAACAACGTCTACGGATGTATCGCTCGTGTTGCGCACGTCGACCGCGGTCGCGGAAAGGCGCAACCGCAGCGGCGCGCCCTCTTCATCAAGCTTACCATAGTCAAAGCGCGCCATCGCACTGTCTTCCATGGTGTCACCTGGCGCTGAGCCCGGCAGTAGCGACCGAACGAGCATGCGCGCGATGCCGGCGTTGCCATCAGGAAATCGAAAAACGCTCGGTTCTTCTTCACCGTCGCTATAAGTCTCTAGAAATCCAAGTACGTAAGTTCCCGGCATGCCCAATCGCATGCCTTCCATCGCAGACAACGAGTCCCAACCCACAGCCCAGATGCCGAGATAGCGCCGACGAAGAAATAGCGCAGCCTCCTCTGTTAACCCCGCATGGTCTTGAAGGAACTTCTCATAACTGATTGACCGCATCAGCTTTTTCTTATCTTCGATCGTCTCTCCGGCTAAATAGTCTTGCGGCTTGAGAAAGAGCGCCTTCAAACTATCGCGCGACGCCGCAGACATGGGGAATTGGTCGATCGCAGTTCCAATAATTTCCGCGCTGTCAGTCGATCCAATATTAGGGATGATGGACTTGACCAGCTTATCCACCCCGTAATGCTCCGCATCAAAATAAATGCGCTCCTGGAGGCCCTGTTCAGAAAAAAAATCTTGATTGTAAAACTGATAGAACCTGTCAGTTTCCAATCCGATCGCGCTCAAAAGCTTTTTTGTATTGTCAGAATAACCGCTTGGCCCTTCGATGAGTTGACTGCCGCCGTAGGCGACAAGGGTTTTGCCGTCGACCGAGAATTCGTTACGTTTCGCATGCCCGCCAAAGTCGTCGTGATTATCAAGGATCAGAATGCGTGAGTCCGCACCATGGCGCTCTTGGAAAAAATATGCTGCGGCAAGCCCGGAAATGCCGCCGCCGACAATGATCAAATCGTAGTCATCGTCTGTCTGTGCTTCGGGTCGAGGCCAGCTTTTATTTTCCCACGCGAGTTGATGGGCTACCTCAAAAGAGCCGACATGGCTGCCCCGCATGCCCGTCATGGCCGGGGGATACGCGGCGCGCGTTTCAGAAGACGCGATGTCGGCAGTGTTTTGTCGAGCGCACGCGCCAACTGTAAACGGCGCTGCGCCAATCGTTAGCGCTGCCCCGTTTAAAAAATCCCGCCGCGATATATTGCTCAAAGTCGCCATCACGATCGTCTTTCCCCAAGAGCGAAAGCGCCATCGCCTGCGCCCTGCTGACCGTTCGTTGTCGCGATAGAGTATCTCTACAAAAAGCATCTGATACAAATGCAACGAGCTGATTTACGACATCGTGGGGAAACTCAACTCAGCCCCTGATCGAATGCTCGTTGGCCAGCGCGCCGTTACTGTTTTCATCCGGGTGAAGAAGCGCACACCTTCTGGGCCGTACATGTGATGATCACCGAAAAGAGATCGCTTCCAGCCACCGAATGAATAAAACGCTAAAGGCACCGGCAATGGGACATTGACACCGACCATTCCGATATTGGCCTCACGGGCAAAGTCGCGGGCCGCGTCCCCGTCGCGGGTGAAGATGCATGTGCCATTGCCATACTCATGGCTTTGCACCAGCGATAACGCCTCATCATAGCTTTTTGTCCGAACACAAACGAGAACCGGGCCAAAGATCTCATCGCGATAGACGCTCATATCGGGAGATACGCGATCAATTAGCGTCGGGCCGCACCAAAAGCCTTCTTCGTATCCTTGCCCTGGTTGAAAGCTGCGCCCATCCAGCACTATATCCGCGCCAGCCGCTTCGCCTTGGTCGATATAACCACGGACCTTCGCCGCATGCGCAGCCGTGATCAGCGGACCCATTTCATTGTCGCGGTCCATGCCGTCGCCAACCTTAATTGACTGCGCCTTTTCGGAAATGGCGCTTACCAAAGAGTCAGCGGTCTCATCGCCAACGGCAACCGCCACCGATAACGCCATGCAACGCTCGCCAGCCGAGCCGTAAGCGGCGCCGATCATCGCGTCGACAGCCTGATCTAAATCTGCATCCGGCATGATGATGGCGTGGTTTTTGGCGCCGCCGAGCGCTTGGACGCGTTTGCCATTCTCTGTCGCGGTTTTGTGGATATACTCAGCAACCGGCGTCGAGCCGACAAAGCTAATGGCATCGACATCTGGATGTTCTAGCAGGCGATCAACGGCAACCTTATCGCCATGAACAACATTGAAGACGCCTTCCGGCAATCCGGCTTCCGCGAACAGCTCCGCCAAAATGCCCCCTGCCGAAGGATCGCGTTCGCTGGGCTTTAGAATATATGAGTTGCCGCACGCAATCGCGATCGGCGCCGTCCAGAGCGGCACCATTGCGGGGAAATTGAACGGCGTAATCGCGGCGACGACACCCACTGGCTCGCGGCTATTGAAGCAATCAATACCGGGACCGATCTGCTGTGAAAAATCCCCTTTAAGCAGCTCTGGCGCGCCGCAAGCGTATTCGACAACTTCGAATCCGCGCGTGAGCTCGCCAAGTGCATCCGACCAGACCTTGCCATGTTCCTGAACGATAGCCTCACAGAGCCGGTCACGGTTCTGAAGAAGCAGTTCGCGAAAACGGAAGATCACAGAGATCCGCTTCATGATCGGCGTTTCCGCCCAGCCCGTTGCTGCGGCGACAGCCGACTTCACGGCCGCATCCACATCATCGACAGACGCCATGCGCACCTGGCGCAAGACTTCTCCCGTTGCTGGATTATAAACTGGCGCCGTCCGATCCCCGGCGCCGGACACTGCGGTCCCGCCAATGAAATGATCAACAGTTTGCATGATGAATCCTCTTATTCGGTTTAGTCGACCGCGCGAAACGCGGCGCGAAGCGTTTCGGTGACAGTTTCGATATCGCTCGGTGCATACGTTAGAATGGGGGCAACCTGGAGTTCATTGCCATTATTGCGAACATACACATTGTTCGCATATGCGTGTTTGAAGACAGCGGTCGCGCGATCACCCATGACCTCTCTATGCGCTACCGTAATCCCGCACGCTAAGCCGATATTGCGAATGTCCGCGATGTGCGGCTCGCCCTTCAGGCTATGCATGGCCTCCTCAAACACGGGGATGATGCTGCGCGCATTCTGGTAGACGCCCTCTTCGCGAAAGACGTCTTGCGCCGCAAGCGCCGCCGCCGCCGCCAGGGGATGGCCCGAATATGTATAGCCGTGGAAAAACTCTACACCCGCTTTCGTCCCATCCATCAAAGCGTCATAGATTTTCTCTTGGATGATCGCTGCGCCCATCGGCACAGCGCCATTGTTGACGCCCTTGGCGACGGTGACGATGTCCGGTTCAACACCGTAAAGCGTTGACGCATTCTCCGCACCGAGGCGCCCAAAGGCGGTAATCACTTCATCGACGATGAGCAAGATGCCGTGCTTTTCAGTGACCTCACGCAAGCGATTGAGATAACCCACCGGCGGAATGTAAACGCCGCCAGAACCGGACATGGGCTCAACCATGACCGCCGCGATTGTAGAGGGGTCATGCAATGTAATGACGTCTTCGAGCTCTTTCATGTAGGGCTCGGGATCGATGGTGGGCTGGCCTACCGTGAAAGCATGCGCGACCGGATCATAAGGAAAGGACATATGGTCAGTTCCTGGCAGCAAGCTGCCGAAGAACTTCCTATTGTTGACCATACCGCCGACGCTAATGCCGCCAAAGCCGACGCCGTGATAGCCGCGCGCGCGGCCAATAAGACGTGTTCTCGACCCCTCGCCACGCATGCGATGATAGGCGATTGCGAGCTTCAACGCCGTATCGGCCGCCTCGGAACCAGAGTTGACAAAAAAGGCATGGTTTAGCTTGCCGGGAAACTGATCCGTAATGACTTTCGCCAATTCGAAAATCTTCGGATGGCCAAAATTAAATGCGGGCGAGTAGTCCATCGTCGAGGCCTGCTCTTTGATGGCTTCAACAATCTTCGGATGATTGTGTCCTAGGTTGCAGCACCACAGACCCGAAAACGCATCCAAAACTTGGCGTCCGTCTTCGGTGAAATAATAATGACCATCCGCACGCGCCATTAAACGCGGGTCCGCTTGGAATGCCTTGTTCGCGGTGAACGGCATCCAATAGGGTTTGACCCAGTTATTTGCGCCATCCAAGGCAGTATCCACGGCCATCAACTTCTCTCCCACGCCATGCGGACAATCTCCGTTGCGACTATTATGTTGAACGCTTGTCAGAACAACTGTTTTGCGAGAAAATAAAAAACTGCCGGATTCAAAGGGGTTTGGTCAGGATTGTTCAATTTTCTAAACGGCGAGGTCGAGGTGGAAGATTTGGGCGAACGCATCAGGTTGCTGCGCACAAGCGCCGGCAAAAGTCAGCGGTCATTGGCTCGCGACGCAGGCGTCTCGAACGGCACGATTTCGCTTATTGAAAGTGGTCAATCTGATCCGACGGTAGGCCAGCTTAAGAAAATACTTAGTGTTCTGAATGTGTCCATGGCGCAGTTTTTTGAGCCCAATTCGGAACCCGCGGATCAATATTTTTACACCAATGAGCAACTCGTCGAGATCGGGGCCGGGAAAATTTCTTACAAGCATGTTTCTGACCCTCGTAAGAATCGACAGCTACAGATTTTAAGCGAGATCTATGAACCAGGCGCCGATACCGGGCCATCAATGTTGCGCCATGAGGGCGAAGAAGGCGGAATTATTATTTCCGGCGAGTTGGAGGTACAGGTGCTGGACAAAAAGAAAAAACTGCGTGCGGGCGACGCCTATCAATTTCCAAGCCACCTCCCCCATCGCTTTCGAAACACGGGAAAAACGAAATGTCAGTTAATTTCGGCTTGCACCCCGCCGTCTTTCTAGACGTATAAAATTTGATGACGTCTGCTCTTGCAGTTTGACCATGGTTTATCGCAAACAGACCCTTAGCTAACATAACAAAAAAACTCTACGGCCCCCACCGCGGCGGCAACGTTTCACGGCACGGCTATGACGAACCAACAATTTGACGCGATCATAATCGGCGGCGGCCACAATGGTCTTACCGCGGCAAACTATCTAGCCATGGGCGGGTTGCGCGTTTGTGTCTTGGAAAAACGACACGTCATTGGCGGCGCGGCCGTCACGGAAGAGTTTCATCCCGGATATCGAAATTCGGTCGCGTCTTACGTGGTGAGCTTGCTGCGTCCAGAAGTCGTTGAGGAGCTTGAGCTTAAAAAATATGGGTATGAGCCCATCAAACTGAACAATTCCTTTTATCCTGACTCCAAGGGTGACTACGTACTGCTCACCGATGACGTTGAGCACAATAAAGCGCAATACGGAAAATTCTCGGCCACTGATTACGACTCTTTGCAAGACTATTATGCAATGGTCGACCAGATCGGCGCGATCGTCTCTGATCAATGGCTCAAAGAACCGCCGAAACTTTCCGGCCAAGGAATTTATGACCTAATCAGCTCAGCCAAAATCGGGCTAGACGTGTTGAAGCTCGATGATGAAGCGCGGCACCGTATGCTGCAGCTTTTTGTCGGCGCGCCAATTTCGATTATTGATCGTTGGTTTGAAAGCGAAAAAGTAAAGGCGCTGATCGCAGCGTCCTGCACGCCGGCGAACTACGCTTCGCTTTGCCAACCGGGCGCCGCAATGGCCATGCTTCATCACGCCGTAGGAGAGATCGACGGTGAAAAAGGCGCATGGGGACTGGTAAAAGGCGGCATGGGCGCGGTCACTCAAGCCATGGGCGCGAGCGCTGAGGCAAAAGGCGTGGTGATTCGCACGCAAGCCGCCGTGGAAGAGATCCTCACCGACAATAAGGTCGCGTATGGTGTTCGCTTAGCTGGGGGGGAAACGCTAAATGCGAAAGTCATCGCTGCGAACACGGATCCTAAAAGAACGTTTTTTGGCTTGCTCGGAAATGGCAATTTGCCAACGGATTTTGAAAAAGACATTCGCGCATTTCGACAAGAATCAGCATCGCTCCGGATGAACCTCGCCTTGCGCGATCTTCCGCAATTCGCCGCGCTGCCGAGTGACGGAATAGGGTTGCACCATCGCGCGAGCATCATGTTTATCGAGAGCAAGGATCACGTTGAGGCCGCCTATAACGCTGCGCGCGCGGGCCGGCCGGCGGACCCGCCTTTTATCGACGCGATCATCCCGAGTGTGTTGGACGACAGTTTAACCGACGAGCCGGGTACGCATGTCATGAGCCTTCTCTGCAAATACATGCCGTATGATCTAGCCGATGGGAAATCTTGGGACACCGAGAAAGAACGGGTGGTAGAAAATATTCTCGCTTATTTGACCAAGATGATCCCAAATCTGCCTGATATTCTTGTGGGTTATCAGTGCCTAACCCCGCTCGATCTCGAACGCATGTTTGGGATGACGCGCGGTGATATTTGTCATGGCCGATTGGAGCCCGATCAACTTTTCAGCGCCAGACCACACCCGGACGCCGCGCAGTACGCTACACCCGTCAAGGGGCTATATCTTTGCGGATCCGGCGCTCATCCCGGCGGCGGGGTCACGGGCGCGCCTGGACGCAACGCCGCCAAGCGTATTCTAAAGGACTGGAAGAAATTCAAATAAACCGTCCGCAATAGCAAGGCTACGCATCTTCCCAGCAAATAAAGACAGCGTCGCTTTTCACTTTTCCCATTACCGCATAATGAATTTTGGCGACTTGCTGATCAGCTGCCAGAATATAGGAATACGCGCTATCGCATTGGGAACGATCGTCGAAGTGCGTAACAAAAAATAACGCATGATCTCGCGCGTCATCGGTATCCATTGGCGTGTCGCGGCGCCGTCGTCCGATCGGGCCGATGGAAGCGATCAAGGTTTGATCGCGCATATGTTCCGTAAACGCGTCCAAAGCCTCCTTGAACTCGTCAATTTGAACGCCGTCCTTCAACGTGAAGCAGCTCAGCATATGGAACATAGAATTGGCCGCCCAAATGAAGTCCGTCCGCGAAACAGGTCGCCGCAGCCAAAGCGGCGCTATCTGCGCCGGACGATCTAAGAGCTTAATTCTAAGCGCCGCGGGGCTTTTGTGACCACACCAAATTCAGACTTTTCGCCGGTTAACCATGTCTTGGTGAGGGGCGCCGTCCGGGTCCGCAAGATATTTACCCCCTTTAGGCGATGACATATCTCTTTATGATAGGAGGGGTGACGGCGCGCTAGCTCGGTGCGCCGACATTAGGGCGTTTTTGAGCCCTTTTGCCGGATCCAACTTGAACTGTCGGAGATGCTGATGACGGCTCGTCAAGATCTATCGCTTAAGGAACAAGCAGATGCGTTTGTCAAACAGCATCCACATCTCGATCAGCTTGAACTCCTGGCCAGCGATTTAAACGGCAATTTCTTTTCGAAGCGCTTCCCTTACCATCAGCTTCCGCAGTTGGTCGAAAACGGCCTCTCAGTGCCGCGGGCCATGTATGTGTTGAGCGGCACCAGCGAGTCGATGGCCGATTATGTGGGCATGGGCGAAGATGATGGCGATCCAGATATGCTCGTCGATATCGCGCCAGGAACCCTGTCGATTACGGATTGGGGTGAAATCGCGCGAGCGCAAGCCGTGCTGCATAGCCGACCGAGCGAGGTCATCGTCGACCCCCGTCGGGTCCTGGCTGATGTCATCGACCAGTGCAAAAAAAAGGGACTTAATCCCGTTGTCGCTTTCGAACTGGAATACACGTATTTTGAAAAAGATCGCGCTGAGAACGGCGCTCTAAAGACTGTCATTAATCCGCTTACGAATGAAGCCGATACGCCAACAATGCTGGGCGCTGAGAGGTTGGAGGGTTTTGAGTCTATCCTCAATGAGACCATCGCTAGCTGCAAAGCGCAAGGGATCGGGACGAGCACCGTCTGCGCAGAATACGGGGCAGGACAATTCGAGATAAATTTCCCGCACTATGAGAACGCCCTCGAGGCGGCGGATCATGCACAGTTGTTTCGCCGCGCAGTAAAGTCAGTGGCGCGAAAGAACAATAAACGGGCGAGCTTCATCGCGAAATATGATCCAGAGTGCGCAGGGAATGGCCAACACATGCATGTGAGCATGCTCAACGAGAAAGGTGAGAACATCTTTAGCGGTGGCGACAAACCGGCTGATGCGCTCATGCACGCCATTGGCGGTCTCAAACAAGCATCGCGCGAAGCCATGCTTTTCTGGGCGCCGAGCCTCAATTCCTATCGACGATTTGCGCCGAGTAATTGTACGCCCACGGGCGCAACCTGGGCGTTTGAACACCGCCATGTGGCGTTTCGCATTCCGCTGGCCAAAGGCAATGCATGGCGCGTGGAAAACCGGGTGCCGGGCGCCGACGCGAACTGCTATCTCACAATGGCGACAATGCTAGCGGGCATGCTTTACGGTATCGAGAACCAAATCGATCCCGGCGAAGAAACGAGCGGCGCGCCGGGGATGGATTCATCACTTTTGCCCCTCTCTATTCGAGATGCGATTAAAAACACGCGCGAGGGACAGATTCTTCCCAATTATATCGATGAAGACTTCATCGCGTTGTTCGCCAATCATCGCGAAGGCGAACTCCATTCTTTCGAGGACTTTATAAGTCCTCGAGAGTTGGACTGGTATTTGTAGGTATTAAACGGAGCCAAATCGAATGAGCGCCGACACGCTTGATGCGAACAAAAGCGAGCACACATCGTCTTACTACGCTGCGACCCAGCGTGACAAAGACCCCTTCCCCACGCTGACGAGTACGGTGACTGCCGATGTCTGTATTGTAGGCGGCGGCTTAACGGGCGTTGCCGCTGCGGTGGAACTGTCTGAGGCGGGCTTCAAGGTGGCGCTCGTGGAAGCCAATCGCATTGGTTGGGGCGCATCAGGTCGCAATGGCGGACAGATTATTGGCGGCTATGCAGGAAGGCTGCTGTCTGACCCAAAGAAAGTCGAGCGGACGCTTGGCGAGGGGTCAGTCGACTCGTTAGTCAGCATGGGCACGGAGTGTGTCGATATTATCCGCTCACGCATTCAGAAATATCAAATCGACTGTGACCTTGAATGGGGCTTTTTGCATGTTGCGCTCAAGAATAGAGAAATGCGCGATATCGCTGAATACTACGATGAGTTGAAGGAACAAAATTATCCGCACGCGCTGCGCATGTTGGATGCAACTGAGGTGCGAAAGTATCTCGGAACTGACCGCTATATTGGCGGGATGGCCGACGAGGGTTGGGGTCACTTGCAGGTCCTAGATTTGTGCAAAGGGGAAGCGCGGGCCGCGTCCAATCTCGGCGCGGAGATTTTCGAACAATCGCCGGCCGAAAGAATTGATTTCGGTGAAACGACAACTGTTCACACCGCCCAGGGATCGGTCAAAGCCAAAACGACGATCTTCTGCGGCAACGCGTATCTTGCGAAAATCTCGCCGAAGCTTGCCCCCAGACTGACTCCCTTCATCTTACCTGCGAGCAGCTACATCATCGCAACGGAGCCGCTATCTGATGCGATGGCCAAGTCGGTCATGCCGCGAAATTACGCGACGTGCGATCAACGGACGGCGCTCGACTATTTTCGTCTGAGTGCAGATAAACGCATGCTGTTCGGCGGCGTATCCAATTACAACGCCACGGCGCCTCGATCCATCACCGCAACGCTTCGAAAAAAGATGCTAAAGGTATTCCCCCAGTTGAGTGATGCGAAAATCGATTACTATTGGGGCGGCGTGATGGGGATCGGCATTAACCGCGTCCCTCAGCTCGGCAAGCTCGCGCCCAATGTTTATTACGCACAAGCGTATGGCGGTCATGGCGTTGCGCCCACGCATATGTCCGCACGCATTATAGCGGAAGCGGTTAAAGGCCAGCCGCAGCGCTTCGACATGATGGCAAAAGTGCGCCACATGCCCTTCCCCGGCGTTGGGTTCTTGCGACAATCGATGTTCGCGGCGGGCATGTCCTTCCACAAACTTCGCGACGCTCTGCCCTAGTCAGTGGGAACAAAGGGAACTGTCGGACACAGTCTGTACAGGACACAAAAAAAACGGCGCTGATATCAGCGCCGTTTTTTTTGAACCACTGGCTGCGTCAGAACCCTTTATAGACGCCAATCCTGAACTCACGCGGCCTAACCGTAAACACCCGATTGTCCGAGAAGCGCGGCCAAATATAAGTTATCGCACGCTCATCCCAAATATTGTTTACGGAGAACCATACCTGCCAATCAGCATCAGACTTGATCCCCACACTGAGGTCCCCAATCTGATAGGCCGGTTGCGTTTGTGGCACTGTCACGCCCGCGCCAAACAGTGAAACTGACGTTGTTGTACCGTTCACTGACTCACCCGTGTGGGCGACATCGAAGCGAGCGTATCCGGTCAGACCGGACCATGGGAGCTCTGTTTCGTAGTTGACGCCAGCGGTGAGTTTCCATTCTGGGACCGCAGGCAGTGGATCTCCTGCGAACGCGGCGACCGGCATGCTGTCCGTCGGTAGAACGAGATCTTCATCGACGCGTGCATCTAGATAGGTGACGGCCGTCGAAAATTCTAATGCGTTCGTCGGTTTGAATGCAAACTGGCCTTCAACCCCGTCGATGGACGCGTTGCCAGCATTCACCACCGCCGGACCGGAAATGGGCAAATCCGCCTGCAATTGGAAATCTCGCCAGTTCATCATGAACGCACTTACGTTCGCAACGATACGACCATCTAGCCAAGTGGATTTAACGCCCACCTCATAGTTGACGAGCCTATCGCTAGAATATGATTCAGGCTCGATCCCAATCGCGAGGCCATTTATTCTGGACTGGCTAACGCCGCCATTGGTGCCGCCAATGCGCGTCCCCTCAGAATATGTGAAATAGGTGAGGAAATCGTCCGTCGGCTCCCAAGTTATGTTGGCTCTCGGCGCGAAGTCTTTGGTATTCAACTCCTCATCAAAGTTGTCATCCGTAGACACCCCGACGTAAATCGAATTTTCGGCGACACGGTAATCAGTCGTGTACCAACGGCCGCCGCCAGATATCGTAATCGTGTCGGTGACATCGTAACTGACCTCGCCGAAGACCGCGATGGACTCCAGATCACCTAAGTAACCATTGAAGTCGTTTCCGGGCAGTCCGTTATAAAGGATACCTTCCTGGAAGCCTTGGTCGAACCAAGCTTCAGTCGGTACAGCATCATAATATCCAAAGTAATAGTAATACGCCGCTACGTCTGGACCGCCGAAGATATCGAGATCATCAACGTTTGAGAGATAGTCCCAATCATTGTTGGTGCGCTCATAAAACGCGCCTAACAGCCAGTTGAAACGGCTCTCGCCATCGTCTTTGGACGTCAAGCGAACTTCTTGGACAAAAGATCGTACACGCTGATCGAGAGAAATCGTCCCCGTGGGATCCGGTCCAAAATTGTACGCATTCGTGAAGCAAAGATATGTGTAAGCGTAACAATCCGGGAATGATGGGAAATCCATAAACCCGTTGTAACTCAAGTAATCGAGGATATTGTCTCGATACGCAGTCATGTACGCGGTTGAGTCCACGTCGTAGTCGATCGACCGACGGTGAAAGCCGGATGCCACCGTAAGATCTGCAAATCCAAGATCACCCTGGATCGTAAGCGATACGTTGTACCACTCATCATCCCGATTCTCGTCTTTGAACTTGATCGTATCGAGGTCGCCGAAAGCCGGATTGAAATCGAATAGCGCATCAAGCTCGGAAACTTGATAAATAACGCCCGCGTCCACCGTCCAATCGTCATTGGGCTGCCAACGAAGCATGGCTCGGCCGCCATACCCGGTGTAGTCGTTGATATCATCATCGACAAAGTCCGCATTGTCTCGTGTGCCGTTATTGTCAGAGTACGCCGACGTTGTGCCAAGTACGTTGTCGATATACCCGCCTTCGCGCTCGTAAAACCCAACGAGGCGGATGGCGAGTTCATCTTTAACCAGCGGAATGTTGATAGCGCCGCTAACATCATAGCTAGGCTCGCCGTCTCTAGTGGTGCTCGCGCCAACCTCAGCCCAACCGCTAAATTCTGACGTGTTTGGCTTCGCGGTTACGATCTTCAAAGTCCCGGACTGAGACCCAGCGCCGTAAATCGTTGGCTGGGGGCCGTTCAGCGCTTCGAGTCGCTCAATGTCAATCAAGCGAACATCTGGGTTTTGCCCGTCCCGCGTAATTGGAATCTCGTCGAGGTAAAGCACCGACGAACTAATTGTGTCGAAGCCTGTCGGCTGCGCCAGCGCGCCGCGAAAAGCGATCGTGGTCGCCCCGGGCGAACTGGTGCCGAACGCCACACTCGTCAGCTCTTTTGAGTAATCTTGAAAATCCCGCAAGCCTTTTTCGCGGATCGAGTCGTTGTCAAACGCTTGCAGCGACAACGGCACATCTTGAATGCTTTGAGCACGCTTTCGAGCCGTAACGATCAATTCGTCGCGGGTCACCGCCGGTTCTTCCGAACCCGTATCTTGCGCCGCAGCGCGATTGGTCGCCGCCAAAAGCGCGGACATCGCCAGGAGCGAAGCACTCAAACGTAGACCTGAACGGTTATCTTTCGCCATTAATCCCTCCTAGCGCGACAGCACGCGTTCGCCTCGACGTGACGCATGCAACCCTGATTGCCACGCTAAACGTGATCACAAAATAGCTCAATAGGACATCGCACAATTGGGCGAGCTTTCGGCGCGTTGGGCGCCGATGTTGCAACTGTGCAACATGATGCGATGCAGCTTTATCGATGCGTATGCTATCGAATTCTTCACAGATTGACATAATCTGCTAAGCAAGATCAGAGTAGAACCGACACTCTAAAAGGTGAGAGTTTTTAATGGATTTTGGTGCGCCAATCAAAGACTTGGGGCCGATAGACGTGTCAGCGCTTCGAGACAAAATATTGTCATTCGATGACGTCATGTGGCGCGAAGAGGAGGTCCGCCAGAAAAAATACGACGACGTGCACTATAATACAGAGTCCGTCATTATGATTTTCTGTGATCATACTGATTGGCCGAAGATTGATTTGATAAAGGGGGCCGGTTGGGATCGCCTTTCAGACTTAGCGCTGCCAATTATGCACCGTATAATTGGCGAGCATTATCCCACGGGCGGAACGATTATCCGCGCCATGGCGGCAAAGCTGAAGGCCGGCAAAACGATCACGACCCATACCGACAATCATATGTCGTTTCATAGCGGACATCGTATCCACCTTCCGATCATAACAAATAATAAGGTGCGGTTCATGATAGACGGCCGCCCGCACAAAATGACGGTCGGCAATGCCTATGAAATCAACAACCAGAAAAGGCATGGCGTCATCAACAAGGGTGACGAGGATCGGATCAATTTCATTTTTGATTATGTGCCGCGCCATGCTGTCCAGTCAGCGACCCAATAGGCTTTCTCGGTGACCCAGCTTATAGCGACATCCGTCGTTCGCGGCGCAAATCAGGGCGAAAGCCATGGCGGCGTCTATCTGATTGATCTTGAAACAGACGAAATTTTACAGCCCGTCGATTGGAACACAGTCGATATCGATTGGCGCGGCCGCGGCTGGGACAGAGGCCTACGCGGAATCGCTTTTTATGACGATAAAGTCTACATCGCAGCAAGCGACGAGATATTCGTTTTCAA
>JBCDBM010000015.1:0-25095 GCA_039183665.1 Pseudomonadota bacterium
CCGCTTCGATTCTCGGATCGCCCCATATGGCGAAGGGAGTTGACCCCAGCGGGTGGTTTTGCCAGTCGTCGAGCGTATTAAGAATGTCTACAAACGGGACCTGCGCAATGACGCCAGCCCACAAATGAGGGTGGGAGGCAAACACAGACCCCATGAGGAGGCCGCCTGCAGACATGCCATGGCAAACAATATTCCCTTTGCCCGCCAGCCCTTGGGCTACCAGAGCTTCGGCGCATGTTGTGAAGTCGGAAAAAGTGGCCTTCTTTCCATGCTTGAGTGTTGAGCGCCACCAAGATGACCCGCGTTCTCCACCGCCGCGTATGTGAGCAATGGCAAAAGTCCAGCCTCGCTCTGCAAGCGCAATCGCTTCCGGTCTGAATGTCTCTTCCATAATCTCGCCGTATGCGCCATAAGCGTACATATAGAGAGGTTGATCCCGACACGGAGGAGAATCTCTTCGATAGAGCAACGTCAATGGAATAAGCGCACCGTCCTCCGCAATGATATCGAGACGTTTCAAACCAAACTTTTGCGCATCGAAAGTCTGCGCGATGTGGTTTTCCAGCAAGGGCGAAGACCGTCTGTCGCGGAATTTCGTTTTGCAGAGTTTTTTTGGAGAAACAGGAGAGCTGTAAACATAGCTCACAAAGTCGCTTTGGTAGTCTTGCTGTGGCGTCAGATCGATGGCGTATGCCTCATCCGCAAAATCAACAGGGTATTCGCTGCCATCCATAGATGTAATGACTAACCGCGGTTTCGCGTCGCGCCACTCGAACCGAACCAAATGGCTGAAAAAAGGTGTCACGCTGGTTATGTATCGCCCGCTGACATGTGGCGTCAGCGTTGACCAATTGTCCTGTTGAGGCGCATCAAGAGGCGCGGATACGATTTTGAAATCCTCAGCGTCGTCAGTATTGGTTCTGATAATAAATTTATCGCGCCAGTGTTCTACGTCGTAATCGTGGTAACGCGACATCGGTTCGATTACCGCCGGTGCGTCGGTCGGCGCGGCCGACGGGATAAACCAAGTCTCAGATTGATCGCCGTTCAAGACGCGAATGAATATATATTCACCGGATGACGAGGTCTTAAGGTCGATAAAATACGCAGGGTCGTCGTATTCGAAGCACTTGATATCAGTCCCGTCATCGATGTTTCGCCGCCAGACGCATGCCGACCGCCCCTTCCAGTCCCGGCCGACCCAAAACAGATACCGTCCCTGTTTGTCAAAAGCGAAAGCGCCGTGGCATTCGCGCACGTTGCAGACACGCATTTCTCCGCTATCGATATGTCGGACGTTGACGGCAAAACTGCCTGAACCGGTTTCGTCAACGGCCCACCCGAACAGTGTTGCGTCGGGGCTCAGTTTTGGGCCGCCCCAACTTAGTCTTGCGCGAGGGTTTCTCTCGCGCTCTCGGTCCATATCAAGCAGCGTTTTTTGTTCGCCCGTATTGAGGTTACGGCGTCCAAAGAATGCTTCACCGCTTTCGCTCTTAGTCTCGAAGAAAAAGTAATCGCCTCGAACAACCCCAGTTTCGATTGCCGTGCGTTCTTTGATCAATGACAATTGGTTTTTTATGTCGTGCATTAACGCGGCCGACTGAGCCATATAGGCCTCGGTGTAAGCGTTCTCTTTTTCAATTGCAGCCCTGATTTCTTCATCCAGAGAAGCGGGATCTTTGAGCACTGCTTGCCAATCTGCAGGCTTCATCCACGCATAGGGATCCTGACGCTCCACGCCGAACTTCTCAATACGCTTGAGCGCCTGTCGATGTGTTGGGGGCGTCGGCGGTTTATCGGTCAATAGGATCTCTCTTTACCGTCGCGGGGCGTCTCAGTTGGGGCTGTTTTCCGATGGGCGGCGAATTGTTTCCGCGTTTCCCAATTTCATACCACAATTTGGCCCAATGAAGATATAAACCGGCCCGTTAGGGAGGTTATTTTTCATCAAAAATACGCTATATCGCGAATGATAATCACTAACAATAAACGCTTGCCGACGGGTGGAAGCGGAACGTCTTATGACGCTCGCGCTCATCTGTGTGCGGAGAAAATCTGGGACCGCGCGGCGGAGTAATTTGTAGTTGATTGGTAAAAAAGCGGGGTCGCGAAAATGAATACTAGGTCAATGTTCAAACGAAGCCTGTTGGCGGGAGGGTCTTTGCTCCTTCTGGCTCCCGGCGCCGTAGCACAAAACGCAGAACGCGCGGCGGCCGACACGGTTGAGACGGTGCGCGAATTTGATACGATCATCGTGACTGCTGAAGCGTATGTACCAGTAGAGAATATTTCAGCGAATAAGACCGATATTCCGCTTATCCAAACGCCGCAATCTGTCTCAGTTATAACACGCGACCAGATCGATCTGCTTGGGTTCATCGATCTCCAACAAGCCACTCGCTACACGGCCGGGATTTCCAGTGAGAATTACGGACCGGATTTGCGCTTCGACTTCCTAACGTCGCGCGGCTTTGTCCCTAAGCAGTACATAAATGGTCTCGTTGCGCCCTCTTCGACAACAATTGCCGCAACTGGCGTGGATCTTTATGCCTTTGAGTCGGTCGAGATCTTAAAGGGCCCGTCTTCCACCCTTTATGGCAACACGCCGCCGGGCGGCATTTATAATCAGACGACACGTCGGGTTGAGGACGATTTACGCGGCGAACTTCGCGCGCGCATTGGTACAGACAATTTCTATGAAGTCGCGGGGACGGTGACGGACGGTCTGACGGAGAATCTGTCAGGTAGAATTACAACCCTTTATCGCAATCAAGAATCGTATCGTGACTTTGTTGACGCTGAGCGGTTTCTCATTGTGCCCGCTGTAAAGTACGAGCTTGGCGACAGCACCACGTTAAACCTGGAAGGGCTCTATCAAAAAGACGAAATCAATGGCGAATTCAACGGCTTCTTGCCTGTTGAGGGGATACTCTTGCCCAATCCTAATGGCGAAATCCCCACCAATGTGAACATTGGCGATCCGGGCAATCGGTTCGAGCGGGACCAATACGCCATAGGCGGTCAATTAGAGCATATATTCAACGATGCGCTAACTTTTGTCACAAATATTCGCTATGCTGATTATCAAGAGCGTACGCCGCAGAATGTGTATGCTGGAGGCGGCTTCGACAACACGACCGACTCTTCTCTCCCGAGCTTTTTCAATACGCTCAATCGCTTCAATTTTACCTATGCGGAAGACGTAACAGCGGTATCCGCTGATACGCGACTAGACGCTGAATTCGACACTGGCGGCGTTAAGCACAAACTTATTGTCGGGGTCGACTATCGCGACGTAGAGAACGTCGCCGACTTCGGTTTCTTTTTTGACCCGGAGCCCATTGATCTCTTTGACCCGGTTTTCACAGATGTCCCCCAGCCTGCTGATCCGTATCCTACACCTTTCAATGACCAACAGCTCCAGCAGATAGGTCTTTATCTTCAAGATCAGATCGAAATTGGCCAGCTATATGTGACGGTTGGCCTACGCCAAGACTGGGTTGAGATAGATGACGCCCTATCGATGACGATGCGAGAGCAGGAAGCGTTCACTTACCGCGTTGGTGTAAACTACGTAACCAATAGCGGCGTTACTCCTTACGCGAGCTATTCGACATCCTTCGAACCGTTATTAGGCGTCGACTCTGGAACGGGCAACGAGTTCGAGCCGAGCGAAGGCGAGCAATTCGAAGTTGGATTCAAGTATGATGGCCGGAACCTGGCAGATAACATCGACTTGTTCGCGAGCGCGGCCTTTTTCCATATCACGCAAACGGATGTGGTTTCATTCGGCGCGGGGACCACGCCCGTTTTCGGCACGCAATCGGGCGAAGTTGAAGTTCAAGGCTTCGAAGTGGAGTTTGTTACGCGAATTGATGACCGGATTTCCTTCAATGCTGCGTACAGCTACACCGACAGCGAAGTTACGAAAAGCGAGAATACGCCAGCCGAAGTTGGGCGGCCCCTGCCGGTAACGCCCGAACACAAAATCGCAGTTTTCGGCAATTACAATGTACAAGCCGGGCCTTTGGCTGGGCTTGGCGTCGGTCTCGGCGTTCGCTATGTGAGCGAAAGCGCGGGCAGTTTACCGGGGCCATTCAATCCTGTTGTCTTCAATGGCGAAGATCCCGTGCTGTTTGACGCCATTGTCAGCTATGACCTGCCCGACTGGCGGTTTTCTGTAAACGCATCGAACCTGTTTGACGAACGCTATGGCGCACGGTGTGCGAGTGCAACCGGATGTAATTTTGGCGCGCCCAGGCAAGTCATCGGCACCGTTCAATATAAGTTCTAATTTGTGCGATCAGCCGGCAATAGCAACATGGGCGGCGCCTTAGGGCGTCTGCTGTTCAAAGACGGTGCGCTTTTCGTGAACGTCTCTTGCCCCTACTGAAGCGCTTGAGTTTAAGTGCTTCGGTCGCTGGGGGCTTGTCAGAGAATTACTCTTTGTGTGACCCTTCGCCTGCCACAATCGCAGTAAAAAGGAAGCGAGCTCGTTGACGCTGAACGCCGAAGCTAGCGCAGTTTTAACCCCAGAAAAGTGGACGCCGCGCGCATTGCTCACGATCATCGTCTTGGGCGCGTGCGCGGGCGTTCAACTGAGCGATCAAGGCATTCAAAGCCTATCGCTGTCTGCGATTCAGAGAGCGTTTGGCGTTGGAGACGCAGCCTTAGGCGCCATTCAGGGATTGGCAGGCTTTTTTGTCGGCAGTCTGCTCGCCATCCCGCTGTCGCGCCTGGTCGATAAGTTCTCGCGCAAACTCATTTTTCTTTGTCTTGTCATCGCATCGACAAGCATGATGATCCTGAGCGCGCTCGCGCCCAATTTTGAGCTATTCTTTATTGGTCGGTCATCGGCGGGAATCTTAGAGTTTGCGATGATCCCCCTTGTTTACTCGATGATCCCAGATTTATCGCCCGAGCGAGATCGCGTGCTCGCGAATTTGGGGTTCGCTGCCATAATGGCGGCGGGCGCGAGCGGCGGATACTATTTTGGACACGCCATCATAGAAGCGGGAGACCGCATATTCCCATTCGCAATGGATGCCTGGAGAAAGGGTTTTTTGCTGATTTCGATATCCGGGCTTCCGTTGTTCTTGCTTGGCCTTTTGACGCTGGATCCGCCAAGATATCCAGGCCTCGCCACGAAGCATGCGTCGGATTCGTTCTCTGAGTTCCTACGACAGCAGTGGAAAACAATAGTGCTTTTTGTGGGCGTTGCCGGATTTTTGCTTATTGCTGTACAAGCGCTCAATCAACTCATCGCTTTGGCGATGGAACGCCGTTTTGATGCAAGCATGAGCAAAATTGGTCAATCGATGGGCGTGATTTTACTATTCGTCAGTGCAGGTAGTATACCCGCAGCCGGGCTACTCGACAGAGTATTCGGACGGTATTTGAATCAAGCCCGAGCGTCGCGACCCGCAATAATGGCGATCGGGACCCTCGCGGCAATTCCTGCTACGCTCATATTGATGTCTGCTAATACCGTCGATCACGCCTTTATGGCAGTCGGCGCATTCTTGTTCGTCACCGCGACTGCCAACGCGTTGGTCCCGACAATGCTGCAAGACCTCACACCCGCCGCGCTCAGGGCTCGAAGCTTTGCGATATGGAGTTTCTTAGTATCGATATTCTCGGCGCTAGGGCCCTTGATCGCTGGTGTCCTATCGGAAGCTATTTTCAATGAGAACCTTCTATATGCGATCACGGTCACAACGATTCCGGCGCTGTGCTTATCCGCTCTTTTCGCCGTTCAACTTGTTTTAGCGACGGTGCGTGATCATACGAATGTTGCGCGTCGGACGGCTTAATCACTTCGCGCGCTCCTGGATGAATTGGGCGCGGTCGTTGCCGGGGGCGCATTACTTTGCCGATCGCGTGTCTATAACACCGTGTGTCTTAGATTAGGGTCGCAGTCGTTTTCGTTGAGTCTCTTGGCTCAAACTTGCAATTTCTCTCAAAATCCATTTGATGTTTGTTCGTTTGGGCCCAGCATTTTGTTTGCGCGTCGTTGAGCGCATAATCGGGCCAGGAGCCGAAAGTACACCTATGCTGCTGCGCCGCATGATCAACCATGTAAAGGCTCAAAACTGGACAGCCGTGGCGCTAGACTTTGTCATTGTTGTCGTCGGCGTGTTTTTGGGCATTCAGGTTTCGAATTGGAATGATGCCCGCGTTGAAAAACAAACGGCTGAGGCGTTCGCCGGGCGTCTGGTTTCAGAGATGCAAGCTGAAGCTGTTCTGTACGCCGATACAGTTTCGTATTATGCCAGCGTTCAAGAGAATGCTGAAGCGGCGTTCTTGGCGGTCAATGACGTCAGCACGGCGACCGATGAGGAATTTCTGATCAGCGCTTTCCGCGCCACGCAGTTTTTTTGGTATAGCCGCCGTCGCGCCGCGTATGACGAATTGAAGTCTACCGGCGCCTTGAACCTAATCCGTGACGAACAATTGCGCGATACGGCGGTGGTCTATTTCAATACGGATTTTATTGAAGATATCTCGGATCGCGATCAGAACTCTCCTATCAAAACGGAATTCGGAAAAATCGTTCCGCCAGACATCCATCGCCGGTTGCGTGAGCGATGCGGTGATCGGCCGCTTGATGAAACCGATTTTGCTAATCGCGGCGCGACCCTTGATTATCAATGCACGCTCGATTTGCCTGCCGTTGAATTAGCGAGCGCGGCAGCCGCCTTGAAAGCGAACGCCGCTTTTGCGCCGGCGTTGATATTGCGGATTTCAGATGTCGACGCCACGCTGAATGTATTGACAGAAAACGTTCGCCTATTCGATTTTCTCTCCGCTTACGAATAGTGGACTGCGAAAGTATTCACGCTCAGTATTTTGACAGACAGCCGATCGCCTGAAGCCGGCGAAGCCTTAAAAGACGATCATGTTAGCGGTCTGCTTTCGCCAAGCTTAGGTCAGCTTTGACTAGAGTCCGCGATCCGCTAGAATTTTGTCGAGCCGAGGATACACACGTCGCGCATTGCCTTCGAAGACTTTCTGTTTGTCCTCAGGAGGGATCGACAAATTGTCGATATAGCGTTTGGTGTCGTCAAAATTATGACCGGTCTGCGGGTCAATGCCGCGCACCGCGCCCACCATTTCCGACCCAAAGAGAATGTTCTCAACGTCAATCACGTCAAAGAGGAGATCAATGCCCGGTTGATGATAAACGCAAGTGTCGAAATAAATATTTTTCATGACGTGACCATCAAGCGACGGCTGCTTGAGCATATCCGCTAACCCCCGATAGCGACCCCAATGATATGGCACGGCGCCGCCGCCATGTGGAATTATGAGCTTTAGGTCAGGAAAGTCTTTGAACAGATTACCTTGGACGAATTGCATAAACGCATTGGTGTCGGCCGCAATATAGTATGATCCGGTCGCGTGAAAAGTAGGGTTGCATGAACCAGACACGTGGATCATCGCCGGGACTTCCAACTCGACGAGTTTCTCATAGATCGGATACCAATACCGATCGGTTAGTGGCGGCGCGGTCCAATGGCCCCCTGACGGATCAGGATTAAGGTTGACCCCGACGAAGTTGAGGTCTGTGACCACACGCTCCAACTCGGCAATGGCATCATCCAGCGGCGAGTCCGGTCGTTGCGGCAGCATGCCGACGCCAATGAAATTTTCCGGGAAAAGCTCGGTGACTTTGTGAATGAGATCGTTGCACGCATGCGACCAATCGACGGCTGTCTCGCGATCACCTACATGAGGCTCCATCGCGGAGGCGCGCGGGCTGAAGATCGTCATATCACCGCCGCGTTCCTTTAGAAGCTTCAGCTGGTTGTTCTCGATGATTTCATAAATCTCGTCATCGGGCATGCCAGGCAATGGCGGACGCGGCAGTGAGGGATCATCTAACCGTGCTTTTTGGGCGGCTCGAAAGTCTAAATGGGCTTGGGGCACTAACGTTTGATGCCCATGACAATCAATGATCATAAATCGGTCCTCATTTCCTCGCGAGATTTTTTGTTTGTACTCGGATGTCTTCGAGCAGTGGTGTTAGCATTTCGCGTGTGGCATTGATCTTTAAATCGCCCGCAAAGGCCTGGCGCTCAACCGTTGCGCGCGCCATCCATGGGGTCACGCCTGCATCTGACACGGTTCGCGCCGCTTCTTGCATCTCTTCGGATCGGCGACCCCCATGCTGCAAGGTTCGATTGATCATGTAGCTCGCGTAGCTGCGCCAATCTGGATGCGGAAAAAGATTTTCAAGGGATGCGATGACGTCGTCTTCAACCCCGTAATGATGCGCCGCTAATAGAGATTCGCTAATCAGGGCTTCCATTCCTTTGATGACGACGCTCCTGCAGAGCTTCGCCGCTGCAGTTTTACCTGGCCGTTCTGAATAGAAGTTGGCATCGCTAAAGCCGATCGCTTTGGCGATAGGCTCGAACGCGCGTGCATAGGGGCCGCCTAAAAAGATCGGCGCGCCAAGCCGCTTGGGTTCGATTGGCGACATCACTGACGCTTCAACATAACGCCCGCCGCCTTTGTTGATCGCCGCTGCTGCATCGGCCTTTGAGTGCGGCGATGCTGAATTTAGATCGAGATACCAAGTCCCTTCGGTGAGCGCTGACGCCGCAGCCGCGGCGGCCTCAACAGTCGAAGCGGCTGTCACAGCTGAAATCACGAGATCTGCGCCGCGAACGCAGTCGTCTGATGACAAGGCTTTGCGGACTACGCTATCATTTGCGGCCTTTGCTGGGTTTGACTTGTCGTCGCTAAACGCAACATCGAAAGCGGTTTGCGAAAACTTGTTGAGCAACGCCAGTTCCGCCCCGAGAATTTGTCCGACTTCGCCAAAACCAATAAGCGCGACTTTTTTGATGCTCATGGGCCGTCCCATGCGGCAGCAGGCACGAACACCTCGCCACGCATTAAGAGCCGCGCAGTTCGCAAAAGCGCGGACCGTTTGACGATGAAAGAGTCCTCCTCGGCAGCGGTTTCCAGCTCGACGGTGAAGAACCCCGTCGGATGTTCAATATTAAGCTGCAGCGGACCGTCAGCTTTGGGCGGACTATAAATCCCTGCTGCAACCGACCCTGTGAGAGCTGCGGCGGTCGCGACGCTCACTGCGCCCAAAACACCAATCGCCTCATGAACCCGATGCGGAATAAACGTGCGGGTCGACAATGCGCCGCCTGATTTTGGCGGCGATATCAGGGTCATTTTCGGCACGGTCTTTTGGGCGACATCGCCCAAATTCATCAGCGGGCCTGCGCGTAGGCGCACCCCTTCAACCTTTTCCTTAAGCGTCTCATTGGCTTCCAGTTCCTCCGGGGACTCACGACCGGTGAGGCCAAAGTCCTCTGCGCGGAGCAAGACGACGGGCATTCCGTTGTCGATGCACGTGACCTCGACGCCCTCTATGATGTCTATGGCGTTGCCTGTCGGCAAAAGTGCGCCGCAATTCGAGCCGGCGACATCTAAGAAGTTCAAAGGTATGGGCGCTGCTGTTCCAGGCACCCCGTCAATGCGGGCGTCGCCCTCGTAGTCAACTTTTCCTTGCGGCGTCTGAATATGGGCAACCGCCATCGAACCGTTATTTACAGTGCGTATGCGGATAGGCGTGATATCATTTCGCGGTGTGATGAGGCCATTTTCAATCGCCCAAGGCCCAACGCCGGCGAGAATATTGCCGCAAGGTTGGCTATCGGAAACTTCCGCCTTATCGACGACAACTTGCAGAAAGAGATAATCGACATCGGCGTTGGGGTGATCTGACGGTGATAATATCGCTATCTTACTCGTCAGCGGATGCGCCCCGCCAACACCATCAATCTGGCGCGGATCTGGCGAGCCCATTGCCGCCAAGAGTACCGCGTTCCGCGCTTTTTCATCGGATGGCAAGTCTTTCGCGGCGAAATACAGTCCCTTAGACGTGCCGCCGCGCATTAAGGTCGCTGGTATCGCCCGCAACATTGCTCAGTCCAGATCTTTTTGATCGATATAGCGCAGCCCCTTCTCTGCAAGGCGTTCTCGCATCGCGTATATATCGAGCCCCAGTTCACCAGCTGCTAGCCGCTGACGCTTGCTCTCTTCATTGTCCTCGCGCGCCTTTGACTTCGCCAACACGTCCGCCGCCTCCGCGCGCGCAACGACGACCACTCCGTCGTCATCGGCCACAATAAGGTCGCCAGGGCTCACGAGCTGGCCAGCGCAAACGACGGGAATATTCACATCGCCAAGGGTTTCTTTAACCGTACCCTGACTAAACACGCGTTTTGACCAAACCGGGAAATCCATTTCCGTTAGGTCCTTTGTATCGCGCACGCCCGCATTGATGATCAGCGCCTTCACGCCGCGCGCTTTAAGCGACGTCGCCAATAAATCACCGAAATAGCCAGCGTCAGACTCTGAGGTTGGAGCGAGAACTAATACGTCGCCGGGCTGGCATTGCTCGACCGCAACGTGGATCATCCAGTTGTCGCATGGCGGCGCAGAGATCGTCACCGCAGGCCCGGCGACATATGCGCCGGTATAGATGGGTCCGATCTGCGCGTTGAGCAGGCCCTTGCGGCCTTGCGCTTCATGCACCGTTGCGACGCCATACCGTCCTTCATTGAACTTCGCGACTATGTCGGTGTCTGTGCGCGCAATATTGGTGACGACAACAGCCATTTTTTCGGGCCTCCACTCTATTCGATAGGCGCTTTATCCAAAATGACAGCTGTTTTCGGAAATTAGAAAACTACCTATACTATAAGATAACGCTAATGCGTTTGTTTATGGAATTCAGTGATTGAGAGGTGTGAATGCGATCAGATTGGCCGAATTTGTGGCATTTGCAGGTATTTCTAACCGTAGCCGAAACCCACAATCTGTCGACGGCGGCGGCTAAACTTTTGCTAACGCAGCCGGCGGTGAGCCAAGCTTTGGCGGGATTGGAGGCGCATTATGCCTGCGACCTGGCGCGCCGGGTTGCGGGCCGCGTAGCGCTTACCGGGGCGGGCGAGATCTTGGCGATGCGCGCGGCGCGGACCTTGGCGCTGTTGTCTGACGGGCTGCGCGAGGCGATTGGCGCGCCGTCAAGCAAGACCATCCAATTGGTTCGCGCCATATCGAGCGCACGCTTGGAAGCCCTGACCGCGGTTGTCCGTCACCAAAGTTTTACGGCCGCCTCGCGGGCGCTTGATGTGGCCGCGCCCACGCTTCATCGCGCCGCGCGAGACTTAGAAAAGAGCTTGGGGATCGTGCTTTTCGAAGCCACCAGTTTTGGCGTGCGCCCGTCTCGACAAGCTGAAATCGTCGCTCGCGCTGCGTCCTTGGCCTTTGCGGAGCTACGACAAGCCGCGGCGGAAATTGACGCTTTTATGGGGCGCGAGACGGGCCGCACCGTTATCGGCGCTATGCCCCTAGCGCGCAGTCAACTTGTTCCCGTTTCGGTTGAGATATTCAGCCGCCGGCACGCCAATCACCGGATTACCATTGCGGAAGGCGCGTACGACGATCTTTTGGTCGGCCTTAGGCGCGGAGATATCGATTTCCTTGTCGGCGCGGAGCGGGCGGACCTTTCGGTAAAAGGGGTCGCCCAAGAGGCGCTTTTTTCGGACGAACTCGCCATTGTGATGCGAGCGGGGCATCCGCTCATAAATGTGAAGCGCATTTCAATAGCGACATTGAAACAGTATCCGTGGATTGCACCGCGTGCTGAGTCTCCTTTGCGTCAGCATTTCGAACAATTGTTTGCGCCAAAAAGCCCGCCCGGCAACATTATCGAGTGTAATGCTCTCGGCGCCTCGCGGGTAATGTTGATGAACTCAGACCGCCTGGCGCTTTTATCTGACGCGCAAATTCAATTTGAAAAAAGCATGGGCGCTCTTGAATCGCGTCCGCCGCCGGGCGGCGCGCGGAAACGGTCGATCGCCCTCACGCGGCGGTCCTCATGGCGACCCACCAAAACACAAGAGCAGCTTTTGGCGCTATTGAAAGAAAATGCGCGGATGATCTAGCGTTCCCGTGAGACAAAAGCGGCTGCTATTCCGCTGCCCGCCGGCGTTTGCGCATGTGAGGTTCGCGTTCTTTTTTCCGTAAACGAATGGTTTTAGGCGTCACTTCCACCAACTCGTCTTCGTTGATATAGGAAATCGCCTGTTCGAGGCTTAACCGTTTGGGCGGCGTTAAACGCACCGCATCATCTTTGCCAGCTGCGCGAATATTTGTGAGCTGCTTGGTTTTAAGCGGATTGACGTCGAGGTCCTCTGATTTGGCGTTTTCACCAATAATCATGCCCTTGTAGACTTTCTCGCCCGGCGAGATGAACATCACGCCGCGTTCTTCCAAGTTCCACAATGCATAAGGCACTGCCTCGCCATCGCCATTGGCGATCAGCGCGCCATTGCGTCGCTCTTCTATTGGGCCCTTATGGGGAGCCATTTCTAGATAAGCCCGGTTGATAACGCCTGTGCCGCGCGTGGCTGTAAGAAACTCTCCATGATAGCCAATCATGGCGCGCGAGGGTGCGTTAAGAATGAGCCGTGTTTTTCCGCCTCCTGATGGTTTCATTTCCACGAGCTCTGCTTTTTTGGCGGTCAGTTTTTCAATAACTGCGCCGGAAAACTCGTCGTCAAGGTCGATCGTGATCTCTTCTATCGGCTCAAGCAATTGCCCGGCGTCATCGCGGCGCGTGATGACGCGGGGCCTAGAAACAGCCAGCTCAAACCCTTCGCGCCGCATGTTCTCAATCAGCACGCCAAGCTGCAACTCGCCGCGCCCTGCAACATCGAATGCGTCTTTATTTTCTGTTTCTCTCACGGAAATGGCGACATCTGCTTCCGCCTGTCTCAGCAAGCGTTCCCGAATGACGCGCGATTGCACCTTATCGCCTTCACGACCGGCAAGCGGCGAGTCGTTGGCCATAATGGTGACGGACAATGTCGGTGGATCTATTGGCTGTGCTTCCAAAGCGTCTTGCACATCAAGATCGCATAGCGTGTCTGCGACCGAGGCTTTGCCATAGCCCGCTAGCGCAACGATGTCGCCGGGATAAGCATCCTCAACGGGTTGTCGCTTTAAACCGCGAAACGCCATCACCTTAGAGATTCTCGCCCGTTCTATTTCGCGATTGCCGTCAACCGACAGGGCTTTGAGCGTTGCACCCGGGCGCGCGACGCCCGATACAACGCGGCCGGTAAGAAGGCGTCCTAAAAACGGATCCGCCTCAAGCGTTGTTGCAAGCATCTTGAATGGCAAGGTTTCAGCATTCTCTTCCAATGCGGGCGGCGGCGTGTTGGCGATGACAGCTGCGAATAATGGGGCCAGGTTCTCGCGCGCTCCCGATAGATCATCTGCCGCCCAACCGTCTTTGCCGGACGCGTAAAGAACGGGGAAATCCAGTTGCTCCTCATTGGCGCCCAGCGCCAAGAAAAGATCAAAGGCCGCATCAAGGGCGGCGTCCGGATCAGCGCTTGGCCGATCGACCTTGTTGAGCACGACAATAGGTTTGAGGCCAAGGGCGAGCGCCTTTGACAGCACAAATTTCGTCTGGGGCATCGGCCCTTCGGCCGCGTCGATGAGCAGTAGGCATCCGTCCACCATGGACAAAATGCGCTCGACTTCACCGCCAAAATCCGCGTGTCCGGGCGTATCGACGATATTGACCCGGACAGCGTCGCTGGTCTCACCCCACAATACCGAGGTGCATTTCGCTAGGATTGTAATGCCGCGTTCACGCTCAATGTCATTTGAGTCCATTGCCCGCTCCGCCATCTCTGCGTGCGCCGCCACGGCGCCTGACTGGCGAAGCATTTCGTCAACGAGCGTGGTTTTGCCGTGGTCCACATGGGCGATGATCGCGATATTGCGGATGGGCGTATTTGTGCGTTGCGTCATAGCCGGAGGGGATACGCGATTGCGCGCGCGATGCAAGCGCCCACATGCGCTTGATACGCAATCTGCGTGACTCTTTTGGTTAACGCGTTAGAAATTAGAGACGTTGGGAATGCGGGGGATCGATGGACGGAGAAAAGATTTCGCTTGAGAAGCTGTTCGTAGACAGGACTTGGCGCCTTTACGAAAACAAGAAGTCTGGCGGCGTCCTATTCGCCGTGAAATTTTTGTGGGACGAGCCGCCGCAGGGCTCCAGGCGCGCTAATGAGGTCAAAGTTAAGTTCGACGGGACCACCGAGGAACTTCAGGTTGGCGAAGCGATCGTCCGCCGGGCAAATAGCAAAATCGACATTGACCCGGCAGGGGGCAACGCCGTTATCGATGTTCAGTTGATTCCGACGAAATAAGGCGGCGCGGCGGACTTACTCTACGCGACGGCGCGCGCTAGCGCGCATTGCGACCAAATTTCTGACAACGCGGCAACAAGGCGATTGATATCCGCGTCGCTATGCACCGGGGAGGGCGTTAAGCGCAAGCGTTCCGTCCCTTTGGGAACAGTGGGGTAGTTAATCGGTTGGACATAGATACCGTGATTGTCCATGAGCCAATCGCTGATCCACTTGCACTTCACAGGGTCTTTCACCATTACCGGAACGATGTGGCTTGGGTTATCAAGCGTCGGGATCCCGATATTATTGAGCCGGCGACGCACTTCTTGAACACGGTTGCGGTGTTGGGCGCGCTCAAAGTCGCTGGTCTTCAAATGCCTTACGCTTGCTAGAGCGCCCGCAGCTACAGACGGCGGCAGGGCGGTTGTGAATATAAACCCTGAAGCAAAACTCCGAATGAAATCGCATAACTTGTCAGACGCCGCGATATAGCCGCCGATAACGCCAAAAGCTTTGCCGAGCGTACCTTCAATGACAGTCAGCCGATCCATGAGCCCTTCGCGTTCAGCGATTCCGCCTCCGCGCGGCCCGTAGAGCCCGACCGCGTGCACTTCATCGAGATAGGTCATAGCGCCGTATTTGTCCGCCACATCACAGAACTCAGCAATCGGCGCGATGTCGCCATCCATTGAGTAAACGGACTCGAATGCGATCATCTTCGGCGCATCGGGATCTAAGGTCCGCAGAATGCGTTCTAGATCTTCTGGGTCATTGTGCTTGAATATGTGTTTTTCTGCGCGGCTATGCCGAACGCCTTCAATCATTGACGCGTGGTTCAGTTCATCTGACAACACGATACATCCGGGTATGCGGCCGGCGAGGGTGGTTATCGCCGCCCAATTTGAGACGTATCCGGACGTAAACAAAAGCGCCGATTCTTTGCCATGGAGGTCAGCCAGTTCACGTTCAAGCAATACGTGATAATGGTTCGTACCCGATATATTTCGGGTGCCGCCTGCGCCCGCGCCACATTTGTCCAGCGCTTCATGCATCGCCGCGATGACCGCAGGATGCTGACCCATGCCGAGATAATCATTGGAACACCAAACGGTCACGTCATCGCGTCCGTTGGGCCCGTACCAATCCGCGCGGGGAAAAGCGCCCGCGCGCCGTTCTAGGTCAGCAAAAATCCGATAATTGCCTTCTTCCCGGAGCGCATCCAGTTGTTCCGTAAAAAAGGCTTCGTAATCCATTCTTTCCTCCGCGCGGGCCGGCGTCGCCGCCGCGTTCTTATCGAAAAGGGTTCTGATTCAAAAACTTGCCCAGCGCTCAATATACGGTCGGGAGTCTCCATAGCAAAGTCGGTTGGCCTCACAATCGGAACTGTGCGGCCCCAGGCCGCAGAAATTCAAATGCGAGTGATGTGCGGCGCAACAGGCAGCGCTGCCATGCGTATGCTGAAAGTGAGAATGACTCGCATTTATCTCTTGGGCGTCGCATGGCGGCATGATGAATGCGCGACACTATCCAGGAGCGCGCGCCTAAACAGTTTTGCGCGTAGGACCGACAAATTCGCGATGGCTCTTAGGATACCGGATAGCGCGCATTTTCGTTCGAGGCGCTTGTTTAGGATCAGCGGCGATTGCTGGGCCGCGCGATTCATAACGCGCAACATCAAACGCGCCGCCCATGGTGTGAGGTTCACCGTGTTGCGCCCAACCAAAAAACCCTCGGGCTTCAACCTGTTGATCGAGACGAGGGCGCCGTGCCAAGGCATTAGAACGTTCGCCAAAGTCAAATTAGTCGCCCGCTAAGCGTTGAGGCGTACCCATGTTCCATGTTGACAACGTGACGGGTTTTATCGATAGCTCCGCCCAGGCGGTGCTCTGAGAAGTCAGAGTGAAAAGGGAACCCGGTGCGAATCCGGGGCTGTGCCCGCAACTGTGAGCCGGTAGCCGAGGTCATCCAAGCCACTGGGCGACGCCAAGCGCGTTTCCTGGGAAGGCGGCCTCATCAAAGGCGATGACCGGCGAGTCAGGAAACCTGCCGCCGCGTCGTTCGCGCCTGAAGGCCGGGACCAGCCGCGTCAGGACCGGAAGCTTTTCCGTTGAAACGACAATAAGGCCCTCGTCGCGCCAGTTTTGCTGGCGGGCTTTGTCGTTTTTTGTCGGTTTGCGCGCGACGCGTTTATCGCAGCGGAAAAGGAGAGAATTCCGTGCAGAAATTACTATTGGCTGGTGTGTTCGCGCCGGCGCTCGCCCCTGTGTTTTTTTCGACAGCTCAAGCGCAAGAAACAACTGATCCTGACGATCAAATTGTCGTCACCGGGCTGCGGCCGGTGCCGATCGACGACGTCACAGCGAGCGTCACGGTGATCGATCAGGCGTTATTGGAAATCCGCAGCTCGCCTTACATCGCTGATCAACTTCGTCTGGCGCCTGGCGTCGGGGTCTCGCGGTCGGGCGAGCGCGGCGGGCTTACGCAAGTCCGTATTCGCGGCGCGGAAGCCAACCACACTATATTGCTGATCGAAGGGGTCGAAGCGTCTGACCCGGTCACTGGCGAAACTGATTTCGGCTTGTGGTCGGGCGTTGACGCCACGCGCATCGAGGTCGCGCGTGGCGAACAATCAGCGCTTTACGGTTCAGACGCCATTGGCGGCGTGATCAGCGTGACGACAAACAAGGATCCCGGCCTCGCCGCCGCGGCTGAAGGCGGATCGCAAGGCACCGCGCGTGGTTTCGCCCGATATGGCCTTGGAAACGAAACCGCGCGTGTTGCAGCGACGGCGACGGCGTTTCGCACCAATGGCGTGGACACCTCTGGTACAGGCGGCGCTAAAGACGGGTCGACGGCCTATTCTGGCATGCTCAACGGCAGCGTCGATCTGAACCAAGATTGGTCCGTACGAGGTCTTTTCCGATTCGGCTACAGCAAAAATGATTTCGATCCCGATGCCGACTTTGATGGATTGCTCGACGACGCCGACCGTGAAACCAAGAACCGACAATGGATGACCGGCGCAATCGTCGAAGGTGACGCAATTGGCGCGAGCCACATATTACGGGCGAATTACGGCCGCGTAAGGCGGGAGAACTTCGCCGACCAGGTCTTCACCGATGAAACCATCGGCGAGCGCGTGAAAGTTGGCTACAGCCCGTCGGTGTCCTTCAATACCTCTGGCGCTGATATTTCGGTTGCCGGACTAGTGGAATATGAACAGGAGGATTACGAACGAATTTCGCTGGACACGTCCTCTGGTGATCCCAACCAACAACAATCCTTCGAGACCATCGGGATCGCCGGCGAAACGCGTATCTCGTTTGATGCGTTCGCGATGAACGCATCCTTGCGTCACGATGATAATGACGGCCGCTTCGACAACACGACCACATGGCGGGTCGGTGCGACGTACGCTTTTCCCTTCGGCACGCGCATTCGCGCTAGCTACGGAACCGGCGTAAAAAACCCGACCTTTACGGAGTTATTCGGGTTTTTCCCAGGCAGCTTCATTGGCAATCCTGACCTAATGCCCGAAAAATCGTCGAGCTACGAAATTGGGCTAGAACAAACAATCGGCGCCGTTGACCTGTCGGCGGTGTACTTTAGCGCCGATCTCGAGAATGAAATTGTCACCCTTTTCAACCCCGACTTTACGTCATCGCCAGCCAATCTCGCCGGTCAAAGCGAACGGCGCGGCGTTGAAGTCTCTGCGTTGTGGCGCGCGACGTCGTCACTGACCGCCTTCGCTTCTTATGCAAACATCGACTCAGAAGACGATGCCGATGTGAATGAAATCCGTGTGCCAGGTGATACCGCCAGCTTTTCACTTGATTGGCGATCGCTTTCGACGGACGGTCTTCGCGCCGGCGTCGGGATTGATTATGTCGGCGAGCAGGATGATTTCTTTTTCACGTTTCCCGCACAACGGGTCACCCTGGACAGCTATGTGCTCGTATCGGCCACTGCTGAAATACCGATTGCCGACCGAATTTCGCTGACGCTCCGGGGGGAGAACATCTTTGATGAAGAGGTGGTTGACGTTTTTGGATCGGCGCAACCCGGCGTCGGCGTATTTGCAGGCATAAGAATCCGGTAACGCAAAAAAACGGGCGCTGCATGTCTTCGTGACGCACGCCGCTGCAGCGGCGTAAAGCGTGCTGTGTTGTTGGCGGGGCTGTCGAACGCCTCAAGTCGACTGCGATGGAAGCGGTCCACGGCTCCGCCACCAGCATCACCAGCTTTGTCTATTGCGGCGACCTAGATGCTTTTAAATTCATGAACCGCGATCGGATGGTGGCGGTTTCTTTGATCGGATTCCTCCAATGGATTTAATATTTTGTTTGGAAAGAACTGATCAGGCTTGCGCGGGGTGGTGTTCGCCGCTTGCATTGCATCCCACAGAGGAAAAGCTTGAGTGATGGATAAGCCCGCAAACGCCATCTCCTTTCCGATTGGTATCGCGTCGATGGCTGTCGCAGCGGCGGCGCTGATCCTTGCTGTAGCACATATTAGTTTTGGGCCATTTGCGCCGCAAAAACCCATTGAGGAAACAATTGTCGATACGGCGTTTAAAATCAAAGACGCCGCTCAACGCGCTGTGTCTGGCAAAGCTTCGCAACAAGGTGAGCCTACGGTTCAATCGCGGTGGAATGTCGATCGCTTGGTGGACGTCTCGGTCTTTGTTCTCGCGAGCGTTGCGATTTTACTCGCCCTTATCGCGTTACTGCGAAATGAAAAGCGGTCGATCGCGCTTATGGGCTTCTCTCTAGGCGTAGGCGTATTGCTAATGTCGTGGCTACAATGGATCGCCTTGCTCGTCTGCGGCGCAATTATTATCGCTGCAATCGTGAATAACTTGGACGCACTTGTTTCCTAGACTGCCTAAAGTTTGCTCGCGATCAGAACTCAAAGATCCCTGTTTCGCCCAAGAGTGATGCTTTTACCCTTGAACGCCTTCGCTCATTCCAATGTTCGCGGGGTTCGTCGGGAAAGGGCATGCCGCAACTGTGATCGCCGCAATTTAATAATGAAATAGGCGACGCATTCTGCTTTGATGGCCTCTAAAAAGCGTTGGAGGAATGAATGGAGCCCATCGATGTGTACTGGTCTTTTCGCAGTCCCTACTCCTATCTTATCACACCCGATCTGGAAAAACTCGCCAGAGATTACGAAGTCGACGTCGCGATGCGCATCGTTCTGCCGCTCGCGGTAAGAGCAAAGAAAGCATTCTTCGACGCGTCAAACAAAAAGCCAGCTTATTACATCGTGCTGGACAGTGTGCGGCGAGCGCAATTCCTTGGCATACCCATGAGCTTTCCGCCGAAGCCTGATCCGGTCACACAGGATTATGAAACTTTTGAGGTCGCTGAGGACCAACCCTTGATTATGCGCTTGGCTAAACTAGGCGTCGAAGCGCAGCGGCGCGGCAAAGGGGTGGCGTTTGCAAAAGAAGTCTCCCATCTGATCTACAGCGGAACGGCGGGATGGGACCAAGGTGATCACCTGGGCGAAGCGGCGCGTGCAGCGGGTCTTGATTTGATCAGTATGGATAAAGCCATTGAGGATGGCGATCATCTTGATGAAGTCGATGAAAACCACGCCGGCCTTGAGAAAGCTGGCCATTGGGGCGTGCCGACCATGGTGGTGCGCGGGGAACCCTTTTTTGGGCAAGATCGCGTAGACACGCTCCGCTGGCGCCTCGATCAACTTGGCGTGCCAAGGCGTCAATAAGACGTAATAGAGCGTTAAAAAGGTTGTGAATGGCGGTCCCGACAGGATTCGAACCTGTGGCCTCTAGCTTCGGAGGCTAGCGCTCTATCCAGCTGAGCTACGGGACCGTTTAAAGCGACGGCGGGTTTAGGGGATCGCGCGCTCCGGAGCAAGGCCTGAAGAACGCTAGCATGCGGGCGCGGTTCCGTTCGCCGCAAAACGCGCCTAAATAAAGCCGCATTGATTTGTCGGAGTAGTGGGATGGCTCAAGCTCTAAAAACTGTTGTCGCGATCTTTGGACTGGCGTTCTGTGTGCTTGGTCCGGCCGCCGCGCAAGACGTCGAGAATATTGATGACCTGTTGCATCAGATCGAAGCGGACCGGAAAGCGCAACCCGTCTCCGCAGACGCGCCCGCTATGTGGCGCGTTAGCGATGAGGACTCTGACTATTATGTTCTGGGGAGCTTCCACATATTACCGCCCGATCTTGAGTGGCGCACGGACACGCTAGACGCCGCCGTGCGCGCAGCGGACGCCGTCTATTTTGAAGTCGAAGCCGATACGCCAGACGCGCGTGCGCGCACGCTCAACATCATGATGATGCAAGGCTACAACCCGGGCGGCAAAGTGTTGACAAACATGCTCGATGAGACCGATGCGACAGCGTTTCGGTTGATCTTGCAAGAGCTCGGCTTACCACTTGCCTCTATCGATCCGATGCGGCCATGGCAGGCGTTCTTGACGCTCAGTGTCCAATTCATCATCTCGCAAGGGTTTGAACCTGGCGCGGGCGTCGACAGCGTATTGTTATCTGAGACGCGCACGCTCGGCAAAGAATTGCGGTTCTTCGAAACGCTCGAAGAACAAATTGGCTTATTTACCGGACTCGATCCGCAAACAGAAAAAGACTTGCTTGTATTCACCATTCGCGACTGGGGGGATCAAAAGCGCGGTTTTGACGCCCTGTTTAATGCGTGGCGGACCGGCGATGTCGCCGCGATGGACGAAGAAATGAATGCGGTGATGCGCGCCGACGCGCCAGTGGTTTATGAGCGTCTCATTGTCGAGCGCAATCAACAATGGGCCGAGCGACTGGATGCGGATATGCGCGCCGATGATAAAACCGCATTGGTGATCGTTGGCGCTGGCCATCTGGCCGGGCCGGATGCTTTGCCAGCGCTTATGCGCGCCCGCGGATTTTCTGTTGAGCGACTGGCGATCGTGTCGGCCGAATGAGTATTCGCCCATTTCATCATGCGTTTGCGGTAAGCGATCTCGACGCCACGAAACAATTCTACGTGGGTCTGCTCGGTTCGAAAATTGGGCGAACGGATGCGCGTTGGATTGATTTCGATCTCTATGGTCATCAAATCACCGCGCATCTGCTCGAAACGCGGTCGAGGGAGCGAGGCGAAAACCCAGTCGATGGCGATGCTGTGCCCATCCCGCATTTCGGCGTCATTTTAGAGCTCGGCGCATGGAAGGCGCTAGCGGCGCAATTGGGCGCGCGCGACGATATTGATTGGATCATTGCGCCCAAAGTGCGGTTTGAGGGTGAGACCGGCGAGCAAGCAACGATGTTTTTTCGCGACCCGTCCGGCAACGCGCTTGAGTTCAAAGCATTCGCTGACGATGCGATGATTTTTGACGCTGGCGGCGCGACGGGCGATTAATCAGTAAGCGATTAAACGTCGAGTTCAGCCGTCAGCGCATTTTCTTGAATGAATTCGCGGCGTGGCTCGACAATATCGCCCATCAAACGCGAGAAGATGTCGTCTGCGTCGTCCGCCTCTTTGATCTTAACCTGCAACAGCGTGCGCGCGTCGTGGTCCAGCGTTGTCTCCCAAAGCTGGTCCGGGTTCATTTCGCCTAAGCCCTTATAGCGCTGCACGGCGATGCCCTTTTCGCCGGCCGCGCGCACGGCGCGCAGCAAGGAGCGGGGTCCGAAAACCGTTTCGCTATTGTCTTTGCGCGACCATCGCGCGGGTGCTTTAAACGTCGCCACAAGATCTTGCATTGCGCCTTGTAAGCGACGCGCATCGGCGCTCGCGAGCACATCGGCGCCGAGCAGTCGGGCCTCGCCCACGCCACGCACTTCGCGGGTAAAGCGATACCCGCCATCGCCATCAGGCGCGCCTTCCCATGTGGCTTCAAACTCGTCTTCGGCTCTATTCAATCGCGCCGCAATGCGTTTCGCGCGGTCTTGCGCCTGTGCGTCGTCTTCGGGCGGGGATAGCGCATCTGCGAGCGCCGCTTGCACCAGCAGATCGCGAGACAGGCGCTCCGGAAAATCATCTAGATGGCGCATGGCGCTGCGCGCTTTGTCGACGATATCTGCGAGATCCGCCCCGGCCAATGCTTCGCCGCTCTCCAGCGTAAGCAATCCGTCGTTTAACCCTTCTTGATACAGATAATTTTCTAGCGCCGCATCATCCAACAGATATTGCTCAGACTTGCCGCGCGCTACTTTGTAAAGCGGCGGCTGGGCAACATAGAGATATCCGTCCCTAATAAGTTCAGGCATCTGACGAAAAAAGAAGGTCAGAAGAAGAGTTCGAATATGCGCGCCGTCCACATCCGCGTCGGTCATAATGATGATTTTGTGGTAGCGAAGTTTTTCTATGTCAAAGTCATCGCGCCCAATCCCCGCGCCAAGCGCCGTGATCAGCGTGCCGATTTCCTGGCTTGAAAGCATTTTGTCGAAGCGAGCGCGCTCCACATTTAAGATCTTGCCGCGCAAGGGCAGCACAGCTTGGTTTTCGCGATCGCGCGCCTGTTTTGCAGAACCGCCCGCAGAGTCGCCCTCAACGATAAAGAGCTCGGCTTTTGCCGGATCGCGTTCTTGACAATCAGCAAGTTTGCCGGGAAGCGACGCAACGTCTAACGCAGACTTGCGGCGCGTCAGTTCGCGCGCTTTTCGCGCCGCTTCTCGAGCGGCTGCGGCCTCCGCGATTTTAAGAACGATGCGCTTTGCGTCCCCAGGGTTCTCTTCAAACCAATTGCCGAGTTTTTCTGCGACGGCGCTTTCTACGATTGGTCGCACTTCAGACGAGACGAGCTTGTCTTTTGTCTGTGAGCTGAATTTCGGATCGGGTACTTTGACCGATAAAACGCAGGTTAGACCCTCGCGCGCGTCATCGCCCGTCAGGGACACTTTCTCTTTGCGCGCGACGCCAGAGCTCTGCGCATAGCCATTGATGATTCGCGTTAACGCTGCGCGATAGCCGGCTAGGTGCGTGCCGCCGTCGCGCTGGGGGATGTTGTTCGTAAAGCACAAGACTTTTTCGTGATAGGCGTCGTTCCACCACATCGCCACATCAACCACGACGCCGTCGCGCTCAGCGGAAAATGCGATAGGCTCAGTTACTAAAGCGTTTTTTGAGGCGTCGAGATAGCGAACAAAGGCTTCTAATCCGCCTTCATAAGCCATCACTTCTTCGCGCGTCTCCATGTGACGTTTGTCGATGAGTTTTATCGTCACGCCGGAGTTCAAAAAGGCAAGTTCGCGCAAGCGATGCTCAAGCGTATCGAAGTCGAATTTCGTCTGTGTAAAGATGGTATCAGACGGCATAAACGTGACCGTCGTCCCGGTCTGCGCCGTGTCGCCGACCACTTTCAAATCCGCATCCGGTTCCCCCAAGCGAAAACGCATCGCATGCTCGTTGCCGTCGCGTCGGATGGTAAGATCGAGATACTCCGAAAGTGCATTGACGACCGATACGCCGACGCCATGAAGGCCGCCGGAAACTTTGTAGGAGTTCTGATCAAATTTCCCGCCGGCGTGAAGCTGGGTCATGATGACTTGAGCTGCGGACACGCCTTCTTCGGGGTGCATGTCTGTGGGAATGCCGCGCCCATTATCAGAAACCGTAACGGAGCCGCCTTCATTTAAGATGACTTCGATCGTATCGCAAAAGCCCGCCAGCGCCTCGTCAATGGCGTTGTCGACGACTTCATAGACCATGTGATGAAGGCCGGAGCCGTCATCGGTATCGCCAATATACATGCCTGGGCGCTTGCGCACCGCGTCTAGTCCCTTGAGGACTTTTATGGAGTCAGCGCCATAGTCTTCGGCTGGGGCGGCATCGTTCGCCATGATACGCAGGTCTTTCTCTTAACAAGGATTAGTTTCTAATAAGCGCCCGTCTTGCGCCTTGAAATGTTGTGCATTTGATCCCCACGCTGAAAACAACGCGGCGTCCGTGCCGGTCAAAAAGCACTGCACGCCAAGGCTGTCGAGGATTTCAAACAGGCTGGCGCGACGGTCTGGATCGAGATGCGCGGCAATTTCGTCAAGCAACAGAATAAGGCGTGCGCATGAGCTGTTTTCCGTATGGGCGCGGGCGTTTGCGAGCACAAGGCCGATCAATAACGCTTTTTGCTCTCCTGTAGAGCATTTGCGCGCCGGCATTGATTTTTGGCGATGATGAACGATGAGATCAGAACGATGCGGGCCGGTGAGGGCGCGCCCCGCTTCTGCGTCGCGTCTGCGATGGGCGCATAAATGCGTCGCAATCGCCTCAATAGCGTCATCGGTTTTAATGCGCGACGCTAACTCCCCAAAGCCGCTTTCCAACGATATATCCGCCGCTGGAAACGCGTTGAGCGCATCGGCGACAGATTGTGCGGTCAATGTGTCGATCATGGAAAGTCGGGCCCGCTCTATATCGGCGCCGGCCTCCGCCATCTGACGTTCAAGCGCGCTGAGCCAAGCGTCATCGCGCGCGCCGTCTTCCAGTAGACGCTGGCGCTGGCGCATCGCCTGCTCATAGTGCGATGCGCGTTTGCCATGCGTTGTATGATGGGCAAGCGTCATGCGATCGAGAAATCGCCGTCGTTCACTTGCCCCCTCCATAAACAGGCGGTCCATCGCCGGTGTAAGCCACAGCATCCGCATATGGTCTGCGAACGCGCTCGGCCCAGAGGCCGCTGACTCATCGATGCGGCAAACGCGTCTGTCTGGGCGGCTGGCGTCAACGCCGACGCCGAGGGCGCGCTCATCCTCTCCGTCGAACAGGCGCGCAGAGATCGCCCATCCGCCGGCGCCTTTAAACCGAGGCAACTCATCCAAGCGCGCTGTCCGCAATCCGCGGCCCGGCCCCAATAGCGATACGCCTTCAAGAATATTGGTTTTGCCGGC
>JBCDBM010000016.1:0-24920 GCA_039183665.1 Pseudomonadota bacterium
AATCTCGCTTGGTGTCATCCGGTTGTTTATCAGCGACTAGAAGCGGCAAAATCTGCGCGTCCTTCGATGAAAATTATCGTTGTGGATCCGCGCCGTACAGCGACCTGCGAATTTGCAGATATACATCTCGCGCTAAAACCGGGTAGCGACGTCGCTTTGTTTCAAGGTTTGCTGAACGCTCTTCGAATCCGTGGCGCACTACACCACGACTTCGTCGAGAACCACACCAATAACGTAGATGAAGCATTGAATGCGGCGGAAATCTACGATCTACAAAAAACTTCTGCGGCGACCGGCATCCCCTCGAAAATGCTAAGCGCCTTTTTTGATGAATTCGCCAAAACGCAAAAGACGGTTACGGTCTATTCACAAGGTGTGAACCAAGCGGTCGACGGGACGGATCGCGTTAACGCGATTATCAACTGTCATTTGCTGACAGGTCGAATTGGAAAACCGGGGATGGGGCCATTTTCCATCACTGGCCAACCAAACGCTATGGGTGGGCGAGAGGTTGGCGGTCTCGCTAATCAGTTGGCGTGCCATATGGATCTTGATCGTGAAGAGCATCGGGCTTTGGTGCAGTCGTTCTGGCGCTCGCCCGTTATCGCTCATAAGCCTGGCCTCAAAGCGGTGGAGTTGTTTGAGGCGATTCACGACGGCGCCGTGAAAGCTGTTTGGATCATGGCGACCAATCCCGTTGTTTCAATGCCAAACGCCGATCGCGTGCGAGAGGCCTTAAAACGGTGTGAGCTGACGGTTGTTTCTGACGTTGTTGCGTCATCGGATACCGCCCGATGTGCAGATGTTCTGCTCCCGTCAACGGCTTGGGGCGAAAAGAATGGAATGGTCACCAATTCGGAACGACGCATGTCGCGACAGCGGGCGTTTCTGGATGCCCCCGGGCAAGCACGCCATGACTGGCAGCAAATCTGTGATGTGGCGACACAGATGGGGTGGGCTGACGCTTTTGCATTTGATAGCCCTGATGCGATCTATAGAGAATATGCAGCGCTGAGCGGGTACGACAACAACGGTGCGCGAGATCTCGACTTAAGTGAAACGCAGACGATCAGCCCTCAAGACTATGAGGAATTTACGCCCAAGCAATGGCCTCTGCGCCGGAAAGAAGGCGGTGACTCAGAGCGTTTGTTTACGGACAACCGCTTCTACACACACAATGGCCGCGCGAATTTTGTTCCCATCGTAGCGGCGCAGACGTCTAGCAAGTGTCCCGACTTCCCGTTTGTTTTGAATACCGGCCGTGTTCGGGACCAATGGCACACGATGACGCGCACGGGTCGATCTGCGCGTCTCAGTCAACACATCGCAGAACCCTATGTGGAGGTTGCTCCTGACAATGCAGAGTCATTGGGGTTGAGACACGCGGATCTTGCTCGCATCAAATCACCACAAGGAGAAATGATCGCCCGCGTCTTGGTTACGGACCGACAGCAAACTGGCTCCGTGTTCGTCCCAATGCACTGGTCAAGCGCATTCGCGTCATCTGGCCGAGTAGATGCGCTAACGGAGCCAAAAACGGATCCGATTTCCGGACAGCCGGCATTGAAATCTAGTTCTGTGCGTATCAGCCGGTTCGACCCCAGTTGGTACGGCTTTGGCGTTATCGCCGCAAATCCGCGCGCGATTTCGGATTCACTGGACACCGTAGAATATTGGGTTAGCGCACGAATTACTGGCGGCGTGCGTATTGAAATGGCTGGCGCAACACCAGCCTTGGGCTTCCAACATTTTGCGGATTCCTACTTTTCGCGATTGGACGCGCGGACGTATACTCGGCTTGAGGTTCTGCACTACGAAAATGTAGGGTCCGGCGATTATCGCTACGCTGTTTTCTGTGATGGGTCCTTGTTAGGCGCTCTATACATTTCAAAAACACCAGTTCTTGTGGCGCGCGCGTGGGTTTGCGAGCAGTTGAACGCACCGTTTGATAGCCAAAGGCGCAGTGAGATTTTGGCGGCTCGAGCGTCGGCGGGCAGAGGTGATCGCGGCCCCATCGTATGTGCCTGTATGAATGTCGGCGCCAACGAAATTGCCGCAGCGATGCATGGCGGTTGCCGATCCGTTGATGCGATTAGCAATCAAACCGGCGCCGGGTCGAATTGCGGGTCTTGTAGAAGCGAGATTCGACGACTGATATCGGAGCCTCTCGATGCGTAAACCGAAGTTGGTCGATCGCCCGCGTATGGCGGCGTTGGAGACGCTTCCCATCTTTTATAACGTGCAAGATCGGTGCGTTCTTATCGCTGGCGATGGAGAAGGATTGGCGTGGAAAGCTGAACTCTTATCCGCGGCGGGAGCGCAAATCCGGGTTGCTGCGCCCACTTTGAGCCGGGAGTTAGAGCGCGTCATGGCCTTGCGCCCGGCGCAATTTGAGCGCGTAGAGTCCGACTGGACGCATGACGCGCTAAAAGATGCCGCCCTGGCAATTGGAGATTTTTCTAGCGATGCGGATGCGGAACGATTTGCGAAAGCTGCGCACGCGGTTGGCACGCCTGTGAACATCGTCGATAAACCCAAATATTGCGATTTTCAGTTTGGGTCTATCGTTAATCGATCCCCTGTCGTCGTTTCGATATCAACCGGCGGGGCGGCGCCGGCATTGGCGCAGGCAATACGCTCAAAAATTGAGGTGCTATTACCGCTATCCATTTCCGAATGGGCCAGCGCTGCTCAACGGCTCCGAACCAAACTCAAGGCGCTTATGCCCGATGAGAAGCGACGCCGCGCCTTATGGCGTAACTTTGCAGACGCGGCATTTTCCAAACCCGTAAGCGCAATTGGGGAGTTCGTCGATCGCGTTCAAGCACACGCACACCCAACGTCTGGGTCTGTAACACTTGTCGGAGCGGGCCCAGGCGCCGCGGGCCTGCTCACCCTTGACGCCGTCCGCGCACTTCAGTCAGCAGACATCATTTTGTTCGATGATCTTGTCTCGGACGAAGTCCTGGATTTGGCGCGGCGTGAAGCCAAGCGCATGATGGTGGGCAAGCGGGGGCATCGAGAGTCGTGCCGACAAGATGACATCAATCGCATGATGTTGAGCCTTGCGAAGGCTGGCAAAAAGGTCGTTCGCTTGAAATCCGGCGATCCCATGATTTTTGGACGTGCGGGTGAAGAAATCGCGATGTTGGAGTCAGCGGGTGTCGCCGTGCGCATTGTGCCAGGCGTTACCGCAGCTCTCGCGGCGGCAGCGCGTCTGCGAACATCTTTAACCCATCGGGATTGCGCGCAAGGGGTCAAATTTGTCACCGCTCATAGCAAACAGGGTGCTTTGCCGGACCTAGACTGGCGCGCTTGTGTCGACGGGAAAACAACGCTCATGGTCTACATGGGCGCGCGGACGGCGCCGGCGTTGGCGTGCCGTCTGATATCAGAAGGGTTAGCGCCGGAGACGCCGGTTGTGATTGCGGCAGAAGTTTCAGGTCCCAATGAGGCAATCTCAACATCTTACCTTGCCGATCTCAGCGCGAAAACGATCAATGCAACCGGCCCCGTTTTGATCGGGATTGGCCAGGTATTCGCCCGAACCCAGCGCGAGTCGGCTGCTTCGATTGAGGGCCCCGCGCTGTCAACGGCGTCGCTGTACAAGACTGAGGAATTCGGCGGCCCAGCGCTTGATGTTGCGGCGCAACAATGACATCCTCAGCGGGTTTGAAGCCGTTATGCAGGGCCTAGCATGACCGCAGCGCCGCCCCTTATTGTACTGCTCATCGACAGCGATCCCGATCGTGCGAAGATCGTTGAGGAAGGGTTGCGCGGCGCCGCCGCCGTTAAGCAGGCCAATATGCTCCATGGCCCGGAGCTTTTGTCGCTTATTCAGCAACTGCAGCCCGACGCCATCATCATCGATTGCGACTCGCCGGATCGCGATACCATTGAAAATCTGCAGCTCGTTGCGCGAGAAAACCCGAAACCAATCGTCATGTTCGTTGAAAATGGGGACGGCTCTCTCGCCAAAGAAGCGGTGCGCTCCGGCGTCAGCGCCTACATTGTGGATGGGTTGTCCGAAAAGCGGGTGTTGCCAGTTGTTGAAATCGCTATTGAGCGTTTTCGCATGTTTGATGCGCTTTGGCGGGATCTCGAAAAATCGAAAGCCGACCTTCAAGCGAGAAAATTGATTGAGCGCGCGAAGGGGCTGTTAATGGAAAAGCGGCAGATGACAGAAAACGAAGCCTACACAGCAATGCGCAAAATCGCCATGGAGAAAGGCAAATCGATCAAGGAAGTCGCCGAGAGTATCCTTTCTGTTTTGACGTTGCTTGATGATTAGCAGGCCAGGCCGATGAGTATCGAACAGCCCCTTTTAAAAATTGGATTTGTTCCGTTGACGGATATGGCGCCGCTGGCGATTGCCAAAGAGAAGGGGTTTTTCGAGAAATACGGATTGGACGTTCGCCTTGTAGCGCAAAACTCTTGGTCGCAGGTTCGCGAGCGGCTTGCGCTTGGTGAGATTGACGCCGCCCACATCCTTGCACCGATGATCCCGGCGAGTTGGCTCAATGGCGCCTTTGCTGATGAGAAATTCGTCAGTGCACTGACGCTCAACCTCAATGGCAACGCGATTACCGTTTCCAACAGCCTCTATCAGGAATTGTTGGACGCTGACTTTGACGCGATGCTCGAGCGTCCGACGACCGCGCGAGCGTTGCGGAAAGTTATTTTGCGGCGCGCCGAGACTGGTCGCGAACCGCTTACCATAGGCTCTGTTTTTCCGTTCTCATCGCACAACTTTGCGATGCGCTATTGGCTAGGCGCTCAGAAAATCAATCCTGATCGCGATGTCCACATGATTGTCGCGCCCCCACCGATCATGGCCGAGCATATGGAGAGCGGCAAGGTGGATGCTTTTTGCGTTGGTGAGCCTTGGAATACCGTTGCAGAGACAAAAGGGGTTGGCCGCACGATTGTTCGCACCAACGAAATTCTTGGCAATATGACGGAAAAAATGCTTGGCGTTCGGCAGCGTTGGGCGAGTGAAAATCCCAATACCCATCGGGCGTTGATTCTGGCGGTGCTTGAGGCGTTGCGTTGGTTAGATGCGAAAGAGAATTGCCTGGAATCGACGCAGATATTGTCGTCTTCACATTACGTGGGTGTGAAGCCGCATTTACTGGCGCCAGCGCTCGGCGGCGGCGGCGCCTTACCCTCGCGAAGAAGCTTAGTCGAGTTTCCAGACTATCTGGTATTTCATCATTACGCTGCGAATTTTCCCTGGCGGTCCCACGCTGTTTGGTATTTGACGCAAATGGTGCGCTGGGGGCAGGTCGCCGAGCCGATCAATGTATTTGACATCGTGCGCGACGCCTTCCTCCCAGAATTTTACAGGGAAGCGGCGAGTGCGGTAGGTATTCCGTGCCCCGCCGATGATGATTTTGCCAATGGCGCCTGCGCGCGGCCTTGGGTGTTGCATGATGCAGACGCGCCGATTGTCATGCCGCGCCAAGAGTTTATTGATGGGCGAGATTTTGATGCGCGCGATCCCGTCGGATATATCGACGGGTTTGCCCAGCACAATCTTAGGATTCGTGCATCTGATATTGCTGCCAAAGACTGAGCCACAAAGAACTTAGCCTGCTCGTCTTGCGACAGAGCAGGCTAAGGTCGTGGTCGTATGGGAGCTTGTGTGGTCCAGCGACCGGCTTTGTGAAACTAGAGGTCTGCTGAACGGATAGTTGGGTCGCGATCGAAAACCAATCGCGACCTTTACCTCTTAGATCTTACCGCGAACACGAAGGCCATAAGTTCGCGGTGCGTTGAAGAAGCGGGTGTTATCAAACTGAGTGATGATAATCGCTTGCGGACGCTCAATATTCGTCAGGTTGTTGACGAACGCCTCAATGCGCCACTTGCCTTCATCGCCGTGACTATAGCCGAAACCCGCGTCAAGCGTGACGTATCCTGTGACAACGTCGTCCAGGCGACCTGCAGGATCATCCGGGCTGCTGTAGTCGATACCGTTGAAGATCGTCATGTTTTGCGATGACCGGTAGCCCATGGATACAACGCCATCAAACTGGCCGAAGCTTGCTGGCCAAGCTTTTGTAAGCGACATGTTCAACTGATATTTTGGCGTACGGATCAAACGATTACCGTCAATTGAGCGGTTAACCGCATTCGCCGCATCCACGTCAGCCTGGAAGCGTGAGTCTTGAATTTCTTGCGAATTCTTGACGTTGGCTTCCGGTAACCACAGCATGGTGGTTTTCAGATTGATGTCCGCGGGGAACTGAAGGGTTGTCTCCAGCTGAGCCCCATAGATTTCAGCGTCTGACGCGTTGAACGTGAAGGACACAACTTGGCCGCCAAGATTGTCCAGAATATCGGGATCAAGCGCATCCAAGTCGACGCCGGAAAAATCCAATGCCTGCGCCGTGGAAACGAGCGACGACAATTGGAGATCAGAGTAGTCATAATAGAACGCCGACACATTCACGATTGCCCCGACATCGCCGATATCAAACTCGTTTTTAGAGCCGATTTCAAACAATCGAAGCGTTTCTGGGTCATAGGTTGGCGCAAGGGTGTCGGTGTCGAATTCTTGCGGCGCCGACGTCGCCAAGTTAGCGAGGTTCAAACCCTCTGTGCCCTCGATATTATCGTTAAAGCCACCTGACTTGTTGCCGGTTGCTACGAGAGCATACAGAAGGTTGTCATCGCTCACGTCATACTCAAGCCTGGCGCGCCAATCTACGAAACTATTGTCTAGGCGGCCATTCTGTAACGCAAATGACGAGTTGAACGGCGCGAGGGTGAACGGTAGACGACCATCGAAATCAGCAACAATTGTATTTGTGCAGTCGCCGCTAAACGCGAATTCTACGCCATCACAAAGCGGTCGTTGATCAACGGGGATAAACTGAATCGCATCGTCGATCGGCAGCATATTTGGAAATGCCGCTTCGAAACCGTCGCGGTCGCCAAACTGCGCCACGCCGTCAAAGAAGAACGCCAGCGATTCACCGGGATCGACTAGGCCGTCTAAGTTCGTATCGGGATTGATAATTGTCCGGTCAAGTCCAGCGAAGTCGAAACCCTCGGTGCCCAATCCCACGCCGTTCGTGAAGCAGCATGAGAAGTTGGGACCGCCAAAGCCGAACGCATAGCGGGCGTTAATCCCAAAGCGCTCTTTTACGTCTTTTGTGTAGCGAACGCCGCCTGTTACGCGAATTCGGTCTGTAACATCGTAAGTCGCATCGCCATAGAAAGAGTAGCTTTCCGTATCCGTCGTTTGGTTAAACTCGTTTCCTTGGAAGAAAGCATTTCTATCACCTGTGGTGCCGAGAAATGTTCTTTGTTCCTCATTAAAATAGAAACCACCAACATTCCAAGTGAGGGCGTCGAAAGCATCGCCATAGAACCGTAATTCCTGGATGATCGATTCTGAGTCTGTGGTGAAACGGACTCGTGAGAAATCATCAAATGTCGAGGCGGAGATGTTATCCAACGCACCCGGATAGTCAGGCGCTGCCGGCGTGATAAACTCATAATCGTAAACGAGATCTCGGAACGATCCAATATACTCGATATTGAACCAATCGGTTTCGATTTCGAGCTCGCCCTTAATGCCCCAATGCTCCGTGTCTTCCTCTGGGGTGATGCCGCGACCAAATACATTGCGTGGTTCAGTGATTGTGTCCGGATCAATACCGTTTCCAAGCGGATTAGCGAAGTTGATGCCGGTATAGCCGGTTCCCTTTTGTGTCACCAAATCGCCGGTCACCGTAAAGCGAATACGGTCCGTCGGCTCGATAAGAAAAGCGCCCCGAATACCGAAATCATTCACGGCTTCCGCGACGCCAACGCCTTCGGCTTCAGACGTGGGTATGTCGAGCCCCAGCTCGGAGCTATCTGGGGTCACGCTGGTCAAGAAGCTGTCTTGTTCTTTCTTGTACGCGGCGACCCGAAATGCGGAATACTCGGTAACAGGAATGTTTACAAAACCTTCGACCGTGTACGTGTCGTAATTGCCGTACGAGACTTCCGCGCCAGCGTCGAATACGTTTAGCCCCGGCGCCCATGGGATGATGTTAACCGAACCGGCGGTCGCGTTCCGCCCGCGGAGTGTGCCTTGCGGCCCGATGTTTACCTCAACGCGCTGAATATCGAAGAACGCCGCGCCGAACCCGGAAGGGCGCGGCACATAGACATCGTTCATGTGCGTCGCTGCAGCCGGGTCCCCGAGCTCCGTGTTGTTCGATGAACCAACACCGCGGATATAAACTTCGATATTGCCTTGGTTGTTGGCGATGGAAACGCCAGGAATTTTGCCGTCAATCGCGTTGATATTCGTAATGCCCAACGCCTTCAGCTCGTCGCCGCTTAGTGCGGCGGCTGTACCCGCATAATCCTGCAAACTCTGTTCTCGACGTTCGACCGTCACCACAATCTCGTCACTGGGCGCTTGGGCGTACGCCGCCGGCGCCAAGGCAGAAGAGGTCATCAACGCCGTCAGGAAAGTTTTTGATGTTTTATTCATTGTCCGCTCCCATAATTGACAAGGTTGTCATTTTTTGGCTCAACCTTGCAGTTAGAGAGCCTAAAAAGTAAATGACAAGGTTGTCACATTTTTGCCGCACTCGGCGCAAAACTGCGTTTCTCGCAGGTCTTTTTATGCGTTTGCCTCAGACTGTACGCGAGGGGCCACACTTTGGATTGGCAGAAATCGTCATTGTGCGGCGCATCATCTTTGTGCAGATGCAAAAAGACTCTACGGGCGAATTTTGGCGCAGGATTCGCGTACAACGACAGTATGCGGAACAATTATAAACTCAGTAAGGTTGTCATTCGAGGAAAAATCAGCGTGGCCGCAGAGTAGGCGCACACATTCGCGCGCCATGGCTTCAAATGGCTGCGCAACGGTCGTCAAGCTTGGCCAAATTGTCTGGGCAATCGGGACGTCGTCAAAACCGACGATTGAAATATCAGTTGGTATATTGAGGCCAAGCTTGCCGGCCGCCATGTAAGCGGCTGCGGCCATATCGTCGCTTGCCGCGAAGATCGCCGTCGGTCGATTTTTTCGCGCTAACAGCTTTTCAACATTTGCCAGCGCAACTCGAAAATCGAATTGGCCGTCGATAACAATCGGGGTAATCTTTGCGCTGGCGCTAAATGTGTTGATCGCTTCTTCGTAGCCCTGGCGCCGCAATAATGTTGCAATGTGGTCGCTGCGCCCGGTTATATGCGCAATACGTCGATGGCCGAGGTTTATAAGGTGCTGAGTCATCTCGCGCGCGGCGGACTTATCGTCCATGGTTACTGCCGGCGCGCTTGGCGCGGGGCGAGACGGCGAGACTAGCACAAAGCGAACGCCGAGTTGCTTCAAGCAATCTTGCAGGATGGATGAATCACACATGGGCGGCAGGAGAACGAGGCGCTCCACTTTGGTTCGATCCAAAAATCGCTCAAGCTGTTCTTTCCAATGACCTTTTTCTTCCTCGAAAAGGCCAACAGCCAAATAACGGCCTGCATCCGAACAAGCTTGCATCATCGCGTGGTTGAACCGCGATTGATAACCGCCGCTTGGGTCTGCATACATCATCGCGATCGCCGATGACTTACCCGACCGCATGCGTTGGGCCGCCTCATTAGGGCTGTAGTCAAGCAGGTCCATAGCCTCGCGAACACGCCGCCGCGTCTCGTCGCGAACATTGGCTTGGTTGTTCATGACGCGAGAGACAGTCTTGATGGAGACACCGGCTTTTTTGGCGACGTCGATAATTGTTGTCATGGTCTTTGGCACTCTGAAGTCGAATTGTGCGCCGCCAAACAGCTTGTCTTTCCGCGGCTCTTCGCCAAAACGTTTAGCAGGTTCGAGTTGACAAATCGAGAAATGAAGACAAAAAATGACAAGGTTGTCTTTCCTCAAGCCCAACACCATGCGGAGGAACCAAAAATGCGAATGAAAAAAATAACGGGCTTGGCGGCAGTAATCAGCACAGTGATTGTTGCGAGCGCTGCGAACGCCGAAGAAGTGGCTTCTGAGCTGAGTGACTGGACGTTGGTTTGGTCTGACGAATTTGACGGAGACGCGCTGGATCTCGACAAATGGGAATATGAGGTCGATTGCTGGGGCGGCGGCAATGAAGAGCGCCAGTGCTACACGGCGCGCCCGGAGAATGTATCAGTGGCAGACGGCGTTCTTTCGCTGACCGCGCGCCAAGAGTGGATGCGCGGCTCGGCGCTACCGGAGCATCTGCGCAAAACGCCCGAAGACGAAGCCAAACTAGCCGTCCAGCCGTTTTCGTCAGGCAGAATTGTGACGAAAGGCAAGGCGGATTGGCTTTACGGTCGCTTTGAAGTTCGCGCAAAGCTGCCGCGCGGGCAGGGGCTGTGGCCGGCGATCTGGATGCTGCCGACCGATGAGTCGTATGGCGCCTGGGCGGCGTCCGGTGAAATCGACATCGTGGAGGCCGTAAATCTCGGCGCGCAATGTAATAAATGTCCGAACAATGAAGAAAATCGTATCTACGGCACCCTGCATTTTGGCGGAGAATGGCCGGAGAATACCTATAAAGGCAAGGAAACCGGGCTTCCGGAACCGGCGGACGATTTCCACATATTTGCCGTTGAATGGCGCGAGGGTGAAATCGTCTGGTTTGTCGACGGCAAGGAATATCACCGGCTGACGTCGAGGGATTGGCGATCTTCAACAAGCGCCGGTCGAAAAAGAGAGCATGCACCGTTCGATCATCCGTTCTACATGATCTTTAACGTCGCCGTCGGCGGTCACTTGGCGGACGGCAAAAATGAAGGCGGTATCAGTCTTGACGGTTTTCCGAAATCGATGCTTGTCGATTGGGTGCGTGTCTATCAGCATTCAGCTGACGCTGCATCCGCAAACTGAGCGCGTCCAGTATGGCTGACCCGCAACAGCACAAAACCGCGCCCGAAGATCGCGTCCCTGTTCCCCAGATGATCGTTTATGGGATGGGCGCGTTCGTCAATAATCTGTTGGCGGGCGCCATTGGCGGGATGATGATCGTGCTGAACTTAGGGTTGGGTATGAACCCTGCGCTCGTGGGCCTGTTGGGCGCCATCCCGCGATTCGTAGATGCGATCACAGATCCCTTAATGGGATACATTTCCGACAACACGAAATCGAAGTGGGGGCGCCGCCGACCGTATATTTTTTGCGGGGCCATCGCCGTGGGCATTGTGTTCATTGCCTTGTGGCAATTGCCGCGTGGGCAAAGTGAGTCCTTTTACTTCTATTATTTTCTAATCGGTTCCCTAATTTTCTATGTGGCGTATACGATTTTTGCGACGCCCTGGGTGGCGCTCGGTTACGAAATGACGCCGGATTATCATGAGCGCACGCGGCTCATGGGGGTGCAGAATTTTATCGGTCAACTCGCTTATTTCGTACCGCCGTGGCTGCTCTTAGCGATGCAGTATGAGCCGCTGTTTGGCGACATGGTTGAAGGCGCCGCGGGCGTGGCGGTGGTTATCGGTCTTTTTGTTATTGTTGTTGGCGTCATGCCGGCAATTTTCCTGCGCGAGCGGCTCAAAGACATCGCTGATAAAGAACACGATGCGCATCATGCGGAGAAACGCTCTTTTTGGGCCGCGACAAAAGCCAATGTAATCGACTTCGTTAGCGGCTTTGCCGCTGCGCTGCGGTTCATTCCGTTTCTGAAACTCTGTATCGCGACCTTTCTAATCTTCAACGGGTTCATCCTGATTTCGTCGTTTCAGATTTATGTGCTCATTTACTACGTGTTTGGCGGCGACCAAGCGTTGGGCGCGCAGTATGCTGGTTACGCGGGCACCGTCTCAACCTTTTCGACATTCGCCGTGATTGCGTTCATTACTTGGCTCAGCACAAAGATCGGGAAGCGCAAGGCCTTCGCGATATCGACGAGCATTTCCATGTTCGGTTACTTCCTCAAATGGTTTTGTTACAACCCGGAAATCCCGATGCTCGTATTGCTGCCCGCCCCATTCATTGCGTTTGGCCTGGGCGGCCTCTTTACGCTCATGCCATCCATGATGGCTGACGTTGTGGATTTGGACGAGCTCAAGACGGGCGAGCGACGCGAAGGGATGTATGGTTCCATCTACTGGTGGGTTGTCAAACTGGGTATGGCTGTGGCACTGGCGGGCGGCGGATTTCTGCTCAACGCAACCGGATTTGACGTTGCGCTAGAGGGCAATCAATCAGAGCAAACAATCCTCTTGCTTCGGTTATTCGATGCTGGCATTCCGGTCATCGCGTCAGGCTTTGCGATTTGGGCCGTGAATAGTTTTGGAATTACGCAAAGTCGGGCTAGAGAGGTTCGCCAAGAGCTTGAGAAAATAAGGGGCGCTTCGGCGCCGCTACCGGCTTAGTTAGTTAAGGGCGCTGACTTTCATAGAATTGATACAGTACGATGAGTGATCACCAATTAGTGACGCGCCAAGCGGGCGAGCCTGACGCCATAGAAAACAGAATCGCCGCCCTTGTTCAGGAGATGTCCCTGGAGGAGAAGATCGGGCAATTGCGCCAGGTCGACGCCACAGGCGACTCGATCTCGGATTATCTCCGTCGCGAAATCACTGCTGGACGGATTGGGTCGGTTATCAATCAGATCAATCCCGCGCTTGTCAAAGAGCTGCAGGATATTGCGGTCCATCAAAGTCGACTTGGTATCCCGCTGCTCATTGGTCGCGACGTCATCCATGGCTTTAATACGGTCGCACCAATCCCATTAGGGCAGGCGGCGAGCTGGAATGCAGAATTGGTGAGAGACGCCGCGCGCTGCGCCGGTCTTGAAGCGTCCGCATGCGGGGTCAACTGGACCTTCGCGCCCATGATCGATATTTCTCGCGATCCGCGTTGGGGCCGCATTGCGGAGAGCCTCGGTGAGGACCCCTATCTCACCGCTGAATTGGGCGCGGCAATGATTGAGGGATTCCAAGGAGACGACCTGACGGAGGCGTCGTCGATCGCCGCTTGCGCGAAGCACTTTGCGGGCTATGGCGCGTCCGAAAGCGGGCGTGACTACAACACGACCAATATCCCTGAAAATGAACTGCGGAACATTTACCTGCCTCCCTTTGAAAAAGCGGTAGAGGCGGGTGTCGCGACATTTATGTCGTCGTTTAGCGATATTGACGGCGTTCCCGCTACAGCTAGCGGCTTTCTGATGCGCCAAGTGCTTCGAGATGAGTGGAACTTTAGCGGCTTTGTTGTTAGCGACTGGAATTCAATCGGCCAGTTATCGGTTCACGGATTAACAGAGAATGATCGCGAAGCCGCCTTCCAGGCCTGCACGGCTGGGATCGACATGGAAATGGCGAGTAACGCCTACATCGACAATCTCGCCGATTTGGTCGCTGAAGGCCGGATCACCATCGCGACTGTTGATGAAATGGTCTCGAACATCTTGCGCATCAAGTTCAGCATGGGACTATTTGATGAGCGCTTAGCCCAAGCGCCTGCTAAACTTGAGACCATTCAAAGCAATGCATTTGAGGTTGCGCGTAAATTGGCGACCGAAAGCGTCGTGCTTCTGAAGAATGATCACGGTGTTTTGCCGTTGGACGGGACAGCACTCAAATCCATCGCGGTGATCGGGCCGATGGCCGATGCGCCCTATGAGCAATTGGGGACGTGGGTTTTTGATGGAGACCCAGATCTTAGCGTGACGCCGCTTCAAGCAATTCGAGCGTTCGCCGGCGACAACATCAACGTACATTTCGCCCAGGCGATGCCGTCGACGCGGAGTAGGGCGACTGACGGTTTCGATGACGCGATCGCCGCCGCGTCGAACTCGGACGCCATTGCACTGTTCTTGGGCGAAGAAGCGATCCTTTCTGGCGAGGCCCATAGCCGTGCTGACATCAGCCTGCCGGGTAACCAAGCGGAACTTATTCGCACGATGCGCACACTGAATAAGCCGCTGATCTTAGTGGTTCTGGCCGGTCGCCCCTTAACCTTGGGCGACGTTTTGAATGATGTTGACGCCGTATTCTATGCATGGCACCCGGGCACAATGGCGGGCCCTGCGATTTGCGATTTATTATTTGGCGCTGCCGCTCCGTCGGGCAAGTTACCAGTGACCTTCCCAAAGGTCGTGGGACAAATTCCGACCTACTACAATCATAAGAATACAGGAAGGCCGCCAGAGTCTGACACGGTCATTCATATCGATGATATCGAGATCGGCGCACGGCAAACTTCGCTGGGGATGACGGCGTTCCATTTGGACGCCGGCTATAAACCGCAATTTCCCTTCGGGTTTGGATTGACCTACACCGACTTTGCATATTCAGACCTCACGCAGAATTCCCACGAATTGCGATCTGGAGAAGCGCTAAGGCTAAGCGCAAAAGTTCAAAACTGTGGTGCGCGCGCCGCGTCAGAGACGGTCCAGCTTTATGTGCGCGACTTGGTAGGCAGCATTACGAGGCCCGTCAAAGAACTCAAAGGGTTTCAAAAGATCTATCTAGAGCCTGGCGAAATACGTGAAGTCGCTTTCACTCTTGACACAGACGATCTTAAATTTTTCCGCCGCGATAAAACCTACGGCGCGGAACCCGGCGAATTCCACTTTTGGATCGGCCGCTCCTCCGAGGACGGTTTATTCTCCAGATTTTGGTTCAAGCCCGCTTAAGGGCGTTTGAAGCGGCGGCTGAGCGGCGCGCTTGTGGGTGCTAGGCCGCGGCGCGAGTTAAAACTCCTAGGTTTTTTTGCGACCTGTTTTCATAGGGTCTGCAGTCCTCGCAAAGGCTTGAGAACTGGTGCGTGGGGCCGCGGGACCCGATGCGAAATGCGAATTATCGCCGTAGCGTCAGAGTGGGCACACGTTCGCATCCCGGACACATGCGACGTAGCATTTCCGTTCGACCGGAGCCCGGGTCACAAAGATCGGGCAGATAGTCGGCGTTCGCGCGGTTAGGACGGGCCCATCGACTATGATGACCGCGCGCTCATGAAAATTGGGATCGGGCGCAAGAACAGTGTATATATTCAGCAATTACGGATAAGAGGTGCGTCGCGTCAGCGTTGGTTATGGACGCGGCCGAAACTGGGGATAAAAAGGGCGGGCGTGCCGTAAATTCACCGAATGCCGGGCCCGCTAACCGAAGAGGATACCGAAGACACAGTGGTCGATACATTCACCTATAGCGTCAACCCGGCTCGGATTGTCTTTGGGCGTGGAGCGCTAGGATCTGTCGCCGAGGAGGTTAGAGGACAAGGCTGCGCGCGTGCGCTCGTTCTCTCTACGCCTTTCCAGAAATCAGATGCCGAGGCCTTGGCTTCAGAGCTCGGGCCTCTTGCCGCTGGCGTGTTTGGCGAAGCGGCTATGCACACCCCGGTTGATGTCACCGAAAAAGCGCTGGCCGCCTATAATGAGCTCGGCGCAGATTGCGTGATTGCCCTTGGGGGCGGCTCAACAATCGGTCTTGGAAAGGCGATTGCGTATCGGAACGATTGTCCGCAAATTGTGGTGGCGACGACCTATGCGGGATCCGAGGTCACGCCCATTCTGGGCCAGACTGAAGACGGACTAAAAACGACGCTTAATGACCCGCGTGTGCTGCCAGAAGTCGTGATTTATGATCCGGAACTGAGCGTGGGACTGCCGGTTCCCATGACGATTTCTTCCGGTTTGAATGCGATGGCCCATGCGGTAGAGGGGGCTTACGCCAAAGACCGCAATCCCGTTTCATCTCTGCAGGCGGCCGAAGGCGTGCGCGCGCTGCGCGACGCGTTACCCAAAATCGTCGCTGAGCCGGGCAATCTCGATGCGCGCGGCGAGGCGCTTTACGGGTCCTGGCTGTGCGGTTCAGTTTTGGGCGCCGTGGGCATGTCGCTCCACCACAAGCTCTGCCATACGCTTGGAGGCTCCTTCGATTTACCGCACGCCGAAACCCACGCGATCTTGTTGCCGCATTCTGCGGCGTACAACGCCGAGGCGGCCGCCCAGGAACTTGCGCCTATTGCAAATCTTTTCGACGGTGATCTTGGCGGCGGGCTATGGGACTTTGCTCAGAACCTTGGTGCGCCCTTGGCGCTCAAAGAGTTGGGGTTTGCGGCGTCTGACATTGATCGGGCCGCAGACCTGGCCGTGAAAACTCCCTATTGGAACCCGCGCCCTGTTGAGCGAGAAGGCGTGCGCGCTTTGTTGGAACGCGCGGTCGCTGGCGAGCGTCCTGGATGAGGCGCTGTTAAACTTCCAATGAACGAAACAACGATCGGCTTTTGACGTTGTTTGCCACCCCGCTGCGGGGCAACGTTTGGCCAAAATAGGAGAAAACGATGGCGAAATATCTGACCGAAGATGGGTCGATCGACGCGGTCAACAATCGAATGGGAGACGATATTGATCCGCGCTTGAAAGAAGTGATGGGATCCTTAGTCAAACATCTGCACAGTTTCGCAAAGGACGTTCAATTGACTCAAGAGGAATGGGACTACGGCATAAAGTTCCTGACTGAAACGGGTCATTGGTGCAGCGAGGACCGGCAAGAGTTTATTCTCCTAAGCGATACGCTCGGCTTTTCGATGCTTGTCGACGCTATCAATAATCGGCGGCCCGAGGGCGCCACAGAAAACACCGTATTTGGCCCGTTCCATATTGCTGATGCGCCCATTCGTGAGATGGGCGACACGATCAGCATGGACGGTAAAGGAGAGAGTTGTCTTTTCGAAGGCACAGTCTGTGACTTAAACGGCAATCCTATCAAAGGCGCTGTTATCGACGTCTGGTCCGACAATGAAGATGGTTTTTATGATATTCAGCAGCCTGATGTTCAACCGCGCGGCAACAACCGGGGCATCTTCACGACCGGGTCTGATGGTACATATTCCTTTGTCGGAATTAAGCCCGTTGCCTATCCCATCCCTTTCGACGGCACGGTCGGCAACATGTTGGCCGCGCTCGGTCGCTCTCATTGGCGTCCTGCCCACATGCATTTCATGATCAAGGCGAAAGGGTACAAGACGATCGTCACGCACACTTTTGTGCCTGGCGATAAATATCTTGAAATCGACACCGTGTTCGGCGTGAAAGAATCGCTCATTGCGGAATTCGAGAAATTAAACGGGGCGGACACCGAATGGCGATCGCCTTACGACTTCGTCATGATGGCCGATGCTTAGAGCATCGCGCGAGCCGACGCTCCAAAGGCGACGAAATCAGAAGAATTGATCGCGCTCATTCACGCCGACAATAAACGCGGGCGGCCAGTGGTTTATCGGTAGATGGTGTCCAATCGATAGCATAGTTGATTGCGCAATCGTTTTGGCGCCACGATCATCACTGAACCGTTCTCGACGATATTCCGTCACCAAATCGCCGCATTACAAACCTATAAATTGCTCGGACGAGCGATATTCAATATCGGTTCAGTAGCGTATCCATTTCGTATCTGCGTACTTTCTCAAAAAACAATCAACGGAGAAAACTGTGAAGGCACTTGTATATGTATTTGCCGGTCTGGCGTCGTTGACGATCGGGGCGGCGTCGGCTCAAGACATGGACGCTTGTATTTCAGATGTTGAGTCGCGCCTGGCCGAAACTGGTCAATCAGGCGACCCGGCGGCTTTTTGCGAATGCATGTGGCCAATCGTTGGCGACAATCCAGACCTGATGTCGGAAATTGAAGAAAACGGCGGCTTGCCGGATGAAGGCAGCGCAAGCGATGCGATGATCGAAGCTGTCGAGTCGTGCATCCCTGCTTAAGGAACTAGTGTATTCGAAAGGCGCGGTTTCCGCGCCTTTCGAGTATCTTTATTTCGAATAGCACATCGCAGACAGTCAGCTCAGATGGCGACGCCTAACGTCTGCCTAGAAACTATTTTCATAGATCAATTCATCTAAGGTAAGCTGCCCGGGACGCGGCCATGGCGCTTTTGTGCCTTTTCCGATAGCCACCATGGGGCCCATCACAAAATCGTCCGGGAGATTAACAAGCTTTGCTACAGCCTCAATGTCGAACCCGATCATGGGGCATGACTGATAACCCATTGCAGTTGCGGCAAGCATAAGCGTTTGCATCGCCATGCCGATGGAACGCTGCGCCTCGTCTCGTTGTAGCCACTCACGCCCTTCGTGAAAGGGCCCCATCCAATTCACGAGCAACGTCGAGACTTCTTCGGGCGCATTGCGCCAATACCGCTCCGGCGATTTCGCCCAAGCCTTCATATCAGCTGTCATGAGAATCAAGAGCGAAGCGTCGGTCATTTGCGATTGATCATTCCCAAGCTCCGTGCGTATCCGCGCGCGTAAGTCTGGATCACGCAAGATCATGAAACGCCAGTGCTGAATATTAAAGCTGGTGGGAGACTGTATCGCCGCGGTTAACAGCTTCTTCTCTTCTTCCGGGGTTAACCGGTGGCCCGCGTCATACTCTTTGATCGCGCGTCGTGTTTCGATGGCCTCGAATGTGTCCATTAGATGCTCCTGGTATAGAGAAATCGCGGTCCAGCCTGGCCGCGGAGATTGCGTGGCTGTTATGCAGGCTATTGGATGATTGGTGTCTGCGCTAGATGCAGCCGCCGCCCTGTACGTATCACTTGGGGTAAAGTTCGCTCGAAGTCATCGCCCCCCGGTTTCAGACTCCTTCAAGCGGCCCGCCATTCCCGTTATGATCTTCCAGCTATCCCCACAACGAAGCCACGTATGCGTAATTTTCCCACGCGCCCAGAGGCCGACGCGCTCGCCGGTTTCCTTGGAAACAAAAACACCGCGGTAAAAATAGTGAACGACGACGATATCCCCAAAGGCGCGGACGGCCTCGCGATGGATCTCTGAACGGCTGATCTTTTCTGGATCAGCATGGAGCTTAGCGATCCAGTCCGCGATGCCCGGTTTCTCGATTGGATGAGGTGTTCCCCCTGGCCAGCCGACAAAGTCGTCGTGCCATAAGTCCACATAATTTGCGATGTCGTTTTCATCGACATAGCGCCAGTAAAGTTCCTCTAGCGCCCAAACGGCTTCTTCATCCGCGGCCGCGCTATCTGTCATTTTATAACTGGTCAATGTTCGATGTGCCTGAATTAGGAGCGCGAACTTTTGTGTCCGCGCCCGTTATCCCTGCGCGCGATGCGCGTTACAAGGTCGCCTGCCAACGAGACATCGCGGGATCGCCATCTCCACACTCGCGGAGTTCTAGGGCGCGCATCAAATGTGTGAATTGCGGATTGACCGATCTTCCCCGGCCATAGGCGTCCTGACCTTCAGCCGGTTCTTGCTGGGGGCCGGGGCCTGTGCGTTCAACCTGAATGCAAAGGTTTGTCGATGAAAGTTTGAACTCGTTCGCATCTGTAAATTCGAACGTTTGCGAGGCGGGTTGATCGCAATCGCGCAGGTTCAGCCTCGAGCCGACTTCCGCGGCATCGGCCGTGAAACACAGATCATACTCGCCATATGTCCATCGTATTTTGCCCAAGCCGTCCTCATTGAATTGGAAAATTTGATCGCCGAGAGGGTCTGCATGGCAAGTGTGCGCCACCATCGGAAATTGCAGCATGATGTTCGTCACAGGGCCCGGCACATCAAGACAGTACCCGTCCGGCTCGTCCAGAAAGCGCGTCAAGCGAATGCGGCCTGTATAACCTTCGTCGCTTGTGAGCGTTGGGGTCGATGGCGTCGACATGATTGTCTCGCAGCCAGAAATTGTAAGACCGATGGCAAGTGCGCCAATTATTTTCATCATCATTGTGTGCGTCCTTTTCGAATTCTCAAATGGTTATTGGCGGCAATGCTAAAGTCTGCGTGGCGAGCCTGTCGCTAGCGCAATTTAAAGACATAAAGCGTGTGACCGCCTTGTCTCGTTGTTTTATCTCCGCTGAGCGCCGTCCAGGGTAAAATGGCCCCGCCGCCGCCGCCCACCGCTACGGCTACATACTGATCTCCATCGACAGCGTAAGTGACGGGAAATCCGGAAACCGGGCCGCCCAGAATTTTCTCCCACAGAACCTCGCCCGTTTCTTGGTCATAGGCTCTAAATCGTCGCTGGGTATCACCAGCGAACAACAGATCGCCTGCAGTCGCCAGCACAGATAGAACTCCAAATCTGGGCTTGTTGACCCAACGGGTTTCTCCTGTCTCTACATCGATCGCTTCTAGCCGCCCGATTGTATCGTCTTCAGGGCCTAACAAGAGTTCCGGCAGCAAACCGTATCTTGGATCTTCGGGACTGGCGACGACATTCATGCACAAATTTACCATCGGTAAGAACATTGTCTTCGTTTGCGGATTATATGCCCCGGCTGGCCAGTCACGACCGCCTGCAAGGGACGGGCAAACGAATTTCGGCTCGCCTTCGATTTCGGTCGCGACGAGATCTTCGTTGATGCTGACTTTCCCTGTTTTTGGATCGATGTCCGAAACAACATTCTGGAAGAGCGTTTCTTTCGCCCAGTAGAACTCGCCCGTTTCACGATCCATGGTCCAGACGATCCCTGTTTTCCCTGGAATCCCTGTAATGAGCTTTCGCTCCCCGACAGGTAGGTCTGGATTGGCTTTCCAAACCGCGTCGCTGATGGGTTTTACCTCAGCGTTCACGAGGATGCGTTCGTAAGTATGGTCAGTATCCCAATTGTCGCGCGGAAGGTGCTGAACATACCACTTGATATCTCCGGTTGCCGGGTCAAGCGCCAGGGTTGAATTCGTAAAGAGCATATCTGCGCCGCGGCCGTCTCGCATCACTTCCGGCGACGGGGAGGGGCCTGACGTAGCCCAATAAAGCGTGTCGAGTTCTGAATCATACGAACCCGGCATCCAAGTGCTTCCGTGGACGCGTTTTTCGTAGGGAACGCCGTTCCAGCTTTCGTCACCCGGCTCGCCTGGCTTTGGAATCACGTTGGTGCGCCAAAGTTCCTCGCCGGTTTGTGCGTCATGGGCGGCAACGAAGCATCGCGCGGGCGCCTCATAGCGACAAACGCGTCCAGAAAAGACGCGGCCCTTCGCGACAATGGGGCCGGACGAATGCGTCGTAATTGCTGGATCACTGACCTGCGTGTCCCAAATGCGCTCACCAGTTTCACTGTCTAAAGCGATCAGTCGAGAATCGCCTGTGGCGTGAAAAATCTTACCGTCGAGAATGGCGATGTTCCGCGTGATTGTGCCGGACCCCCACGGTTCCGATTTCAGATCATGTTTGTAAGCCCACTTCATGTCGCCGGTGGTGGCGTCATGGGCAGTGATAAAGTCTTTGGGGTGCGCAAGGTACAAAACACCATCATGGACAAGCGGCGTTGTCTGATTCTTGCCCATATCCATGCCAACGGACCATGCAAACTCGAGCCGAGAGACAGAATTACGATTAATTTGATCGAGAGCGGAATAGCCCCAGCTTTGATGATTGCCTCGCCACATGAGCCAGGACTCCGCTGGCGGCGACTCAAGCATGGCGTTCGTCACAGGTCCGATCGGTTCTTGGCTGGATTGCGTCGTCGAATTCATGAAAGGCAATTGATCAAGCGACGCGCAGCCCGCCGCAACTATCGCCAAAAGCGCTGTGATGACGCCCCTTACGGCGAACCACCTATCGGGTCTGAGCATTCTGTTCCCTCATTACAGTTTCATGTGCGCCTTTTAGCGACGCCTCAATTTCCTTGGCGAGATCGATAATCGGCTTACGATACTCGTTCAGCGCCTCTTGCCGCTGACGCGCCGTGCGAATCCATATGATCGAGACACATCCGACGATTTCGTCGTCTAAGAATATTGGCGCCGCAACAGATGCCGTCTTTGTACGGAATTCGCCGGCGGTTCGAACGCCAACGCCCTGCTTTTCAGTTTCGTCGACTGTTTGAGCAATCCAATTTGGGTTCAAATAGGCTGTATCCGCCGGGTCGTCGATACGCCGCAAATGTTCGACAATGATCTCGCGTTGTTTTTCGCCGCAATAAGTCAAGTACGCCCGACCCGCTGCGGTCCGTAACATAGGAAGCCTGCTGCCGACCATTGCACGATCAATCGACAGGGGGGAGCGCGCATGCGTCGTTTCCTGAACGACCATCGCTGCGTTCTCGTAAACCGATAAAACAAGCGGCCATATCAGCGTTTTCGAATTTTCAGCGAATATTGGCCCCGCGGCGTTGCACAGTTCAGACATCTGCGCGTGACTATCACCGAGCGATGCGGCGAGCGCGGTGACCCGAACGATATTCGATGTTGCAGCGAAGGCGACATAACCCGCCTGCTCAAGCGTATCGAGCGCGCGATAAACAGTGGGGCGCGGCAAGCCTGTCGCCCGCGCAATTTCACCGGCTGTCGCGCCGCCCGACATGTTGACGTAACGGAGAATTTCTAGGCCTCGGGCGAGCGACCGAACGTTGTTTTGTGGTTTTGTCGTATGTTGGACTTGCGCCATTGCTTTGTTCTAACTGTTGTTTCTTATTGTGCGTTTGTGACGGAAGCGACACCCGTTGGAGACGGAAGAATTTTCTTCAGCTGAGCATTGAGTTCGTCAGTCGAATTTGCGCCCGCAAAAATGTATCTGTCCGGGCGCAAGATGACGGCGCCTACATCCAGTCGCGACAAATGCGACGCCGCGTCCGAAGACATGTCCGTCGTAATCAGCCCGACGTCGTCAGGGAGCGCCAATTCCTTGGCGAGCTTCGTGTCAGCAACGACCAAGAACTCATGGAGAAAGTCATCGTCAATCCAACTGCCATCATCAAGTTGCGGTTGTCCAAACAAGTGTCCCGCTAAATCTCCATATCCCATCGCTTTACCAAGCGGCGGCGAGATCGACTGCATCTGAACGCCGCCCTTGCAAACAGGGAGCGCGGCTTGAAGATCTTCCTTGGTTTTGGATGTATTGATCAGACCCCCAAGTCTGATCGCTGTCTCAATATAGGTGCGAGCATTTGGTTTTCGCTCTTTCTCATATGACGCCAAAAGGTCTTCTGCACGCGCCGCCGGAACCGCCCCTTTGCACAATAAAGCGAGTTTCCAATACAGGTTCGCTGCGTCGCGAATGCCCGTACACATACCCTGACCCATAAAGGGCGGCGTTTGATGGCACGCATCGCCGGCAAGAAGAAGGCGCCCTTTCCGCCAGGTTTTGGCAAGTAGCGAATGAAAAACGTAGAGTGCTATGCGCTCCAATTCGGCTTCATCGGGTTTCAGCCAGTCAGATAGCAAATCCCAAACATAATCAGGCTTCGTGACTTTTTGTGGGTCTTCCTGCTGATTGATCGTAATTTCCCAACGCCGGCGCATGCCGGGACCACGCACATAAGTCGCCGGACGTTGCGGAATACAAAATTGCACTGAGTACTCGCCAAGCTCCGGCTTTTCATCGTTGAGAATAGCATCAATCACGAGCCACCGCTCGTGAAAGCCGAAGTCTTCCATATCCGTCTCGATATACCGTTTGATGGTTGATCGGGCGCCGTCGCAACCGACCACATAGGAGGCGCTTATTCTCTCGATCCGACCGCATGACATGTTTTCATACCGCAGGGCGACATGCTCGCCTTCATCCTCAACATAGAAAAGGTCACAGCGGTTCCGTACGCTGATGTTGGGAAAGGTCGCCGCCTTTTCGCGTAACAACCGCTCAAGGTCCGGTTGATGAAAGCGATAAGCGGATCGCCATCTCTGGGCCCCGACGCCTTTGGGTCGCGGCCAATCCAACATTGTCTCGCCATTGCCATCGACAAATTTCATCCCGGGGTGAAGCGCCGTGAGCGGTTCCATCTCTTCCGCGATGCCAATCCATTGCAGAATACGCATGATCTCGCCGTCAAAATGTACAGCGCGCGGAAGGTGATACGCAGCAGCTTCTCGCTCCAAGACAACGACATTAACGCCGCATTGACCGAGTAAGTTTGCGAGCGCTGCTCCGGTCGGGCCGTATCCAATAATCGCTACGTCGAAATGTTCCATTATGAGTTCTCGCGTCACCGGACAGGGTCGAAATAGACAGACGGATGTTCGAAATGCGCCGGTGAACGGCGGCCTTCCGCCGCCATTTCAAGCCGCATCTCACGCAATTGTTGTCGGTTGCCGCCCTCGGGCAGATGCAATCGCTCATGGCCCCAAAAACTGGGGCCGCCATGGGTTTCATGGGGCTCCCAAGTTTTCGGATCAATCAACCTGCCGCCCCAACCCGTTTCAACGAAGAACCCGGAAGGGGAGTGCGTATAATAGGAGAGAATGTAATCGTTGCTGTGGCGGCCCAAGGTGTAGGCGACACGGTCTTCTTCCAATTGAGCGAGGTCATAGCCTTGGCCAAGGTCGTCGATATTTTTGTACTCGACCATGAAATGGTGGAAACCAAGCTCGCCAGACCCGACCAGCGCAAGAGAGTGATGACGTTTATTCAAGTGAAAGAAATAAAGCCCGTAGGGTTCAAGCCCATAATCTGACAAAGGAAATTCAAGCAAATCACGATAGAACCTCATCATCACCTCGATGTCCTGCACATGCAGGACAGCGTGACCCATGCCTAACGGGCCCGTGCTGAAGCCATCGATGGGGCGGCCTGGTTCGAAAGGGTCTGTCGTCACCAAGGGCGCATAAAAGAGTTCGATACGGTTCCCGTTCGGGTCATCGAAACCGATCAGCTCACGCACCATCCTCTGATCGCAAAGGGCGCGATCTCCATATTCGACTTTGACGCCGTGCTGCTCTAGGCGCGCTGCATATCGTTCAAGATCGCTCTTTTGATCGGCTTGGAAACCGATAAAAGACAGCGTTTCTCCAGGTTCATTCGAGATGTGTAAACGCTGCGCTTGATCATCCATTCGGAACGACACGCTGGAGCGCGCGCGCTCCACAGACTGCATGCCCAGAAGCCGGTTCGCGTAGTCGGACCAGTCGTCGAGTTTGTCCGATCTCACGCCGATATAGCCTAATGCAATGATCGCCATGGCTGCTTCCGCGTCTTTTCCTTTGTTTTTGTTTTACATGGTCGGCGCTGCATGAACGCGCGGTCTTTTTTTAGCGTCCGCT
>JBCDBM010000017.1:0-24370 GCA_039183665.1 Pseudomonadota bacterium
GCACGGGCGTGGCTGTCTACGCGCAAAACACATTCGCAGCACTGAAGGCGCGGAAAGCCTTGAGCGTCGAATGGGATTCTACAGCAGCGGAAACACGATCCTCTGAGCAAATTAAGCAGGCATGCGTTGACGCCGCCGCGTCGCGCGGCGAGATTGCCTTCGAAGCGGGCGCCGTCGACGACGCTTTCTCTGCCGCCGATCAGATCGTCGAGGCTGAATATACGTTTCCTTTTCTCGTGCACGCCCCGATGGAGCCGCTTGACGCCGTCGTCGCGCGCGGCGAGGACGGCGGGGTAGACCTTTGGATGGGCAGCCAGTTGCAAACAGGTGATCATCAGGTCGCCGCTGCGGTTTGCGGCCTGCCTTCCGAAAAAATCCGTATCCATACCATGCTTGCCGGCGGTAGCTTTGGACGACGGGCGCAACCTTCATCGCACCTTACTGCGGAGGCCGCGGAGATTTTCATGGCTGCCGGCGGTCAAACGCCTGTGAAGCTTGTCTGGACTCGAGAGGACGACATTCGCGGCGGATACTATCGTCCTATTATCGCCCACAAATTGCGCGGCGGATTGAATGCGGCGGGCGACATTGTCGCTTGGGAGCAAACGATCGCGGGACAGTCTTTCATCAAGGGGTCTCCGCTTGAACCGCTAATGTTGTCTGCCGGCTTCGATCCGACCCTCGTCGAGGGGGCGATCCCCATTCCGTATGCGGTCGATAACGCGCTGACCACTTTCCACCTAGTTGATACAGCCGTACCGACTTTGTGGTGGCGTTCGGTGGGACACACCCATACTGGCTACGCTGTCGAAACATTTGTAGACGAATTATTGGCGCTGGGCGGCAAGGACGCTGTTGAGGGGCGACTTGCTCTGTTGGATAGTCATGAGCGTCTTGCGGCAACGGTCAGGCGCGCTGCAGACATGGCCGATTGGGGACGCTCGCTTCCAGAAGGGCATGCTCTGGGGGTCGCGACGGTCGAGTCTTTTCGTTCCTATGTGACGCAGATTGCGGACGTGTCCTTGGAAAACGGGATGCCGCGGGTTCACAAAGTTTGGTGCGCGGTTGATTGCGGTATTGCGGTTAATCCAGAAATTGTACGCGCCCAGATGGAGGGCGGCATTGGCTATGGCCTGGGCGCTGTGTTGTTCAATGATCTCACATTGGAGCCCGGCGGTGCGGTCAAACAATCGAACTTCCACGATTACGCGTCGCTGCGCATTGGCGACATGCCGGACATCGACGTCTCGATCATCGCCTCCGATGCGCCGCCTACTGGCGTCGGCGAACCGGGGACGCCGCCTATCGGGCCAGCGGTCGCCAACGCGGTGCGCCGGCTGACGGGTACGCCGGTGCGCCATCTGCCCATGAACACCGCATTGCAGTCTTAACATCGAGGACGCAACATGCCGTATCTTACCCGCTTTTCAGCTTTTATCGTCGTCAGCTTGATGGCGGTTGCGCTTGCCGGGTGCGGACAAAACGCGCCGCAGAACATCGCGTCCGATGACCCATCTCTATCCGTGCTGGGACTGAAGACGCCAGCGGCGTTCGCCATGATCGCAAATGACCAAGCCCGCGCCGCTGCGGTGTTCGATGAGATGATGTTGGTGCTGGCGCATCCGCGCTGCGCTAATTGCCATCCCGTCACAGGCGGGCCGACCCAAGGCGACGACATGCAACCGCACAACCCGCCCGTTGTTCGCGGCGCGGGGATGGGCGCGCCGGGCATGACTTGCGACACGTGCCATTTGTCGGAAAATGTTTCTTACGCGTCCATGGAAGGGTCGATACCCGGCGCGTTGCCGTGGTTGCTTGCGCCCGAGTCGATGGGATGGCGCGGGAAAAGCGCGTCGGAGCTTTGTATTCAGCTCAAAGACGTTGACCTCAATGGCGGGCGCAGCCTTCAAGACTTAGTGGCGCACAATAGCGATGACCATCTGGTCGATTGGGCTTGGCATCCCGGCGAAGGCCGAACGCCCGCGCCAGGAAACCAAAAGACATTTGGCGCGCTGACGGCCGCGTGGGTTGAAGCGGGCGCGCATTGCCCATCTTCATAGAAGCGCTACGCTGCCCACCAGCATGAGTGATGTAACGTCAATGGAGCAGGTTGCCGGCGCGACCCATCGGTCAGCCGATGTGCTGCAGTTTATCATCAACGAGCGCGAAATCGGCGCCGGCTGCGTGCTCGTTGTAATCGCGGGCGTAGACGGGTCGTCGCCTCGCGCCGTGGGATCGCTCATGGGCGTGAGCGATCGGGGCGTCTATTGTGGCAACGTTTCCAACGGGTGCGTCGACGCTGATATTGCGCTTCAGGCTTTGCAGGTTTTGGAGTCGGGCGCGCCGCGGCGGGTGCGATATGGCGTTGGGTCTCCCTATTTCGATATCAAACTACCGTGTGGCGGAGCCATTGACGTTATCTTGACGCCGGTCTTTGGGACGCAAGAGATTGCGCAAGCGCGCGATCAACTTCAAAGGCGATGTCCCATCTCCCTGTCAATACAGACCGATCGCGAACCGTTCATCAAAATGACGAACGGGTCCGGGGAAAATCATCACGATACGTATTATTATGCGCCCGTTCTGCATATCGCGGTTGCGGGCAATGGGGAAGAGGCCATTGCCTTGGCGCGGTTGGCGGCAGCGAGCGATTTCGAGGTAAGCGTTTATTCCACGGAACGGGCCGTAACAGACGCCGCCGCACAGCTGGGCGCACGGGTAAATTCCTTGGCCGAGGGAAAACCGCCGCCCTTAATAGGCGACCTCTGGTCGGCCTTTGTGTGCCTGTTTCATGAGCATGCACTTGAGCTGGACCTCCTTCAAGGCGCGCTCAAAACGGAGACCTTCTATATTGGCGCTATGGGCAGCGCGCGCACCCATGCCGCGCGGCTGGAAGCATTGCGGCAAGCGGGTGTGGATGAGGCGGCTCTAAAGCGCATTCGCGGGCCTATCGGGCTCATTCCATCAACGCGCGACGCGGCGCGACTTGCGATCTCGACACTTGCGGAAATCGCGAGCCTCTATCAGCCGAGGCCGTAACCCAATGACCCCGGGGCACGAAGCGATCGTCATTTTAGCGAGCGGGTTATCAAGGCGCTTTGGCGAAGAGAATAAACTACTGGCCCATGTTGGCGGGCGCCCTTTAGCTGATTACTGCGCGCAGGCCGCCATTGAATATCGCGCACAAAAGTGCTTCGCGATCGTCCCGCAAGGGAATGCGGCGCTCGCCGCACTTTTTACGAAACGCGGTATAGAGATTATTGAAAACACCGCGCCGGAAGCGGGGATGGGCGCCTCATTGGCGTTGGGCGTGAAGGTGTGTGCGCGTTATGATCGGTTATTTGTCTTATTGGCCGATATGCCGCGCGTGGGATACGCTCACTTAAAAAAGTTGTCGGACGCGTTAGGCGTCGCGGACGCGGCTTTTGCATGCGTCGACGATCACATATCGCCGCCTGCGTTATTCTCACGACGGGCTTTTCCGAGATTGCTCGAGCTCGACGGCGATGCCGGCGCGCGCGTCATCATTGACGAGCTTGGCGCCGTCGTCTCCGTTACTGTTGATCGTGGAACCTTGATTGATATTGATTATCCGTCGGATATATCGTCGTGAGACTTTGTTGGCTTACCGATTAATCAAAAGGCGCATAAGCGCGGCGAATATCACTACCGCGATGAAAGACGGATCATCGCCAAGTTAATGGTACATAGATGTCTGAACCCGAAACCGATTCCGGTTGGACAGGGTTTTAGCGTTGACCGTTCGACCGCGCCAAGCGCCGATTAGGCGAGGGTGGTCTCGAAGAGCGCGAGAAGCCGGCTCCAAGCGCGCTCGGCTTGCGCTTCGTTATAAATCGGCGAGTCTGGCGGACACCAACCATGGAGCGCGCCTTCATACACTTCGATCTCCGCCGCAATGCCGGCCTCGTCTGCTGTTTGGCGCAACACGTCTTTTGCGTCAGGCTCTTTTTCGTCATCATTTTCAGCGATGGCGATAAGGAAGCTGGCTTTGGTTTTTGGGATCAGCAAGTGTGGGCTCGTTTCTGAGTCGGTCACCAAACCGCCGCCATGGAAGCTTGCCGCGGCGCCAACCCGATCCGGAATCGCAGCGGCCGTTCGAATAGCCATCGACCCGCTCATGCAGTAGCCCATGGTTCCGATCTTGCGGCCGGTATCGACGGACTCTTCGGAGTCTAGGAACGAGACGAACGCTGTCGCATCGGTGACGGTCGTCTCCGGCGTTAGCTTTTGCGCGAGGCCGATTACCTTGGCGCGAACGTCCGGGTCGCCAAAGGTTGCGCCTTCAGGAACCACCGGCGCGCGTTCTTCCCTGTAAAAGGGGTTCACCAGCAGGACCGAGTAGCCGGATTGCGCCAGCCGTTTGCCCATGGCGCGGAATGACGGACGGGGTCCTAGAATATCTGTCCATAAAAGAACCCCTGCATGCGCCCCAGAGGCCGGTCGAACAAAATAGCAATCTGCCGCGCCGTCGGGCGTCGCGACATCGATATCGGATTCAATGACTTCTGCGGCGTGCGCCGGCGCAGGGACCATCGCCGACATCGCCGCGGCGCCCGATAGCGCACCGAAATGACGGCGCGACAAACGGCCCGTCGACGCTAAAAATCTCTCATTGTCTTCTAAAGTCTTGTCGTCGCACATTAGATTGCCTCCCGAATTCATTCTGCGAATGGGTGGCCTGAGTTTACACGAGACCTTTGCTCTGCCGCCACAGAATTCTTGTGAATTAACGCTCAGGCTGTAGCAAATTTGGCCGGAATGTGGCGGCGTCGATCACGATTGTCCGCTCTCGCCGCTCATACGGCGCTCCGGCTCGTTTTGGATGACGAAATCTCGGCAAACTGCCCACGGCGCCTATTGTAACGCGGGCGAGCCCCGTCGTACGGTGCGTGCTGCGTTCATCATCACGATCACAGTAGGCGGCATTCATGATCTCATTCTCCACGGGTAAATCAGTCAGCGGGCTTTTCTTCTCTTGTTTGTGTTTGGCTTTGGCGGCTTGTGGCGGCGGCGAACGCGCGGTGGATGAGGCGGCTGCGAATGGGATCTTGCTTGTTGGGAATGGAACGGAGCCCAAAGCGCTTGATCCGCACATTGTGACCGGCGTGCCTGAAAACAAAATCATCCAAGCATTGATTGAGGGGTTGATCGCCTATCACCCAACGGATGATTTGCAGCCCGAGCCAGGTGTTGCGGAGAGCTGGACGCATAATGATGACTACACTCAGTGGACATTCACACTGCGCGAAGACGCGGTCTGGACAAATGGCGATCCCGTCACAGCGGAGGACTTTGTCTATAGCTGGCATCGTATGCTGAACCCGGCGCTGGGCGCTGAGTACGCCGAAATGCTCTATGTCATCAAAGGCGCCGAAGCGTTTAACAATGGCGACACGGCGGACTTCTCCGATGTCGGCGTTAAAGCGCTCGATCTGCGAACCTTGAGCGTTGAGCTGGAAGGTCCTACGCCTTTCTTTTTATCTATGCTGAAGCACTATAGTTTTTACCCAGTGAATCCGCGCGTCGTTGAACAGTTCGGTGGAATGACGGATCGCGCGAGCCGTTGGTCGACGCTAGAAAACTATGTGGGCAACGGACCATTTCGCCTCACAAATTGGGTCACCAATCAGATTGTGGAGGTAGAGAAAAATCCAGATTATTGGGATGCGGATCGAGTGCAGTTAAGCGGCATCCACTTTTTCCCGATCGAAAATGTAAACACAGAAGAGGCTATGTTTCGGGACGGGCGTCTTCATTTGACGAACAGCGTTCCGTCGAACAAAATTCAGCTTTTTCGCGAACAGTTTCCCGATAAGCTCGCAATAGACGCCTATCTCGGCACATATTTCTATCGCCTCAACCTTTCGCGACCGCCTTTCGATGATGTGCGCGTCAGGCAGGCGCTCGCCCTATCTATTAATCGCCAATTGTTGGTCGACCGTGTCACCCAAGGCGGACAGGCGCCGGCGAGCGGTTATGTGCCCGCGGGCATCTCACAATATGACCCGATGCAAATGGTGTCATACGATCCTGAGCGCGCGAAAGAGCTGATGGCGGAAGCGGGATATCCCGGCGGCGAAGGCTTTCCTACGAAAGAGATTTTGATCAACACCAGTGAAGATCATCGCCGCATCGCCGAAGCCATTCAAGCCATGTGGCGCGACACGCTGGGCATTGAAGTCGGCATTTATAACCAAGAATGGAAAGTTTACCTCAACAGCGTCAATAAGTTGGACTACGACATCGCTCGCGCCGGTTGGATTGCGGACTATGTTTATCCCACGACCTTTCTCGACATGTTCACTACCGATAATGGCAACAACCGCACCGCTTGGAGCAACGCAGCGTATGATCAACTCATTCGCGATGCGCGCACCGCGTCGACTGAAGGCGATCGGTTGTCGCTGCTACGTCAATCTGAAGAGATCCTTCTCACTGAAATGCCCGTGATACCTATTTATTGGTACACACGGTCCTATCTTAAGGACGGGCAGATCCAAGCTTATGAACCCAAGCTGCTGGACAATCGTCCTTACAAATATCTGTACTTTGACACCGAATACGCGACTGATGCTCCGTGTCCAAATAGCGGCTTAATTCGATTTATGATCCGGTTCATCGCGATCCGCCTTATCCAGGGGCTTTCGGTTTTGTTGGTCATTTATGCCGCGACGTTTTTTCTCGTCGCGGCAACGCCTGGAAGCCCGTTCAGCTCTGAACGCGCGATCCGGCCCGAGATCCTTGCACAAATCGAAGCGTTTTACGGATATGACAAACCCGTTTTTGAGCGTTTCTTTACCTCGCTCACCAATGCGTTGCGCGGCGAATTTGGCCCTTCCGCCGTCTACGCCAATCGGTCGGTAACGGACATCATCGCCGAGAGCTTTCCGGTTTCGTTGACCCTGGGTTCAATTTCGTTGCTGGTCGCCCTATTCGTTGGCGCCCCTGCCGGCATTCTTGCCGCGGTTAATAAAAATAGCTGGCTTGACTATGTCCCGATGTCGACGGCCATGGCGGGCATATGCTTGCCGACTTTTGTGATGGGACCCATCCTCGCACTCGTCTTTGGGCTGACATTCAAAGCGCTGCCGGTGGCGGGTTGGTTTGGGCCCGAATATGTGGTGCTGCCGGCTGCGACCTTAGGGCTCTATTACGCGGCATACTTCGCGCGTCTGACGCGCGGCGGCATGCTCGAGATGCTAAGTCAAGATTTTGTGCGCACCGCCCGCGCCAAGGGCGTTTCAGAACGCGCGATCATCTTCAAGCATTGCTTAAAGGGCGGGCTGATGCCAGCCATCACCTTTCTCGGCCCAGCATTGGCGGGCATCATTTCTGGCTCTTTCGTCGTGGAAACGATATTCCAGGTCCCGGGGCTCGGCCAATGGTTTGTGCGCGGCGCTTTGAACCGAGATGACTTTCTCATTCTTGGGCTGACGGTTCTGTTTGCCTCGCTTATCGTACTGATGAACTTACTGGTCGACATTGCGCAAGTCGCGCTGAATCCGCGGTTGAAATATGAGTAGTTCGTCGCCGGCTGCATCGCCCAGCGTCGACGCGGCGCCGACTATTGCTGGGGCTGAGTTGGAGCAAGGCTCCTCTCTTTGGCAAGATGCGTGGCGTCGGTTGCGCAAAAATAAGCTCGCCGTCGTCAGCCTTGGGCTGTTCGCGTTCATCTGCGTATTTTGCATTCTCGGTCCGTTTTTCTCCCCCTATGACAGCCGCGCGCAAGATCTGTTCGTCGGCGCCGAGCCGCCCTCATGGGCGCATCCGTTTGGCACAGACACCTTGGGCCGAGATGTCATGGTGCGCACCATGGAAGGCGGGCGTATTTCCCTGCTGGTCGGCGTTTTGGCGACCGGGGTGTCACTGATCATTGGCATCGTTTATGGCGCGACAGCGGGGTATCTTGGCGGTAAGACCGACGCGGCGATGATGCGTTTTGTTGACGCGCTTTATGCGCTGCCGTTCACAATCTTTGTGATCCTTCTGATGGTCGCCTTTGGCAGGTCTTTGTGGCTGATATTTGTCGCTATCGGCTGCGTGGAGTGGTTGACGACGGCGCGCATTGTGCGCTCCGGCGTTATCAACATGAAGAAACAAGAATTTGTCGAAGCCGCCGTAGCGCTGGGGCTTGGGCATAGCCGCATTATATCGCGGCATCTCATCCCGAATGTCTTAGGCCCAGTTATCGTTATCGCGACGCTGACCGTTCCGGCGGTGATGTTGCTCGAAGCATTTTTGAGCTTTCTCGGCCTCGGCGTTCAGCCGCCAAACGCATCTTGGGGCGTGCTCATCAAAGAAGGACAACAGGACATGGAGATCTTTCCGTGGCTGTTGATATTCCCGGCTTTGTTCTTTTCGGTGACGTTGTTCTGTCTGAATTTTATCGGGGATGGGTTGCGCGATGCGCTCGATCCCAAAGCGGCGAAGGACTAAGCCGACGATGGCGTTGCTCGAAGTCAATAATCTGAAAACATCCTTTTATACGCGTGACGGTATTGTGCGCGCGGTCGACGATGTCAGCTTCTCTATCGATCGCGGTGAAACCTTGGGCATTGTTGGCGAGTCCGGAAGCGGCAAGTCGGTAACGTGTTATTCACTCTTGCGTTTGATTCCAGAGCCCCCCGGTCGCATCGATGGCGGGACCGCGCTTTATGATGGTCAAGATTTATTGAAAATGAACGAAAAGGCGTTGCGGGCCATTCGCGGCAAACGCATCAGCATGATTTTTCAAGATCCCATGACCGCGCTTAATCCGTATTTGCGGGTCTCTACCCAACTTGTGGAGGCCGTTCGTCTGCATTCAGATCTTGATGCAAAAGCTGCAAAGAAAAAAGCTATTGCTGCGCTGGAAGAAGTCGGCATTCCTGAAGCGTCCCGACGCGTTGATTCCTATCCGCACGAGTTTTCCGGCGGGATGCGGCAGCGCGTGATGATCGCCATGGCGCTTATTACAGAACCGGACTTACTGATCGCCGATGAGCCTACAACAGCCCTCGACGTTACGGTGCAAGCGCAAATTCTAGACATTATCAAACAACGTCAGCGCCAAATGGGCGTCGCTGTTATCTTGATCACGCATGATTTGGGTGTCATCGCCGGCGTGTGCGATCGGGTGAATGTGATGTATGCGGGGCGCGTACTCGAAAGCGGCCCCGTCGATAGGGTTTTCTATGATCCGCGTCATCCCTATACGCGATCGTTGCAAAAAACGATCCCGTCTCTCCAGGAGAAAGGCGAAGAACTCTATACCATTCCAGGCGCGCCGCCGGACCTATCAAAACCTCAGCTTAGCTGCGCATTTTATCCGCGTTGCCCCTATCCTAAAAATGGGGTTCCGGGCGACGCGCCGCCAAATTTTGTAGAACTGGACGATGGTCACGCGTACGCCGCATGCACCCATTGCGATTCGCGCGCGCCGATTGAAAGCGTCATGGCAGAGCAACGCGGCGCGCGCGCTGACAATAGAGAGGGTGCGTAAGTCAATGGCGCACCAATCTGACCAGTCGGCATTTCTTGTCTTGGAGGATCTGCATACGCATTTTGATCTCGGCAAAGAGCTATTCAGCCGCAAGAGCAAAGGTGTCGTGCGCGCGGTTGATGGCGTCTCGTTCGATGTTAAAAAAGGCGAGATATTAGGACTTGTCGGCGAATCCGGCTGCGGGAAGTCGACGCTTGGCCGAACGATTATGCAGCTCCTGCGCCCCACCTCCGGGCGCATCATGTTGAATGGCCGCGAACTCAATGCACTTTCCGATAATGCTGTGCGACAAGAACGCACAAACTTTCAAATGGTTTTTCAAGACCCCTATGCATCGTTGAACCCACGACTAACCGTTTATGACACGCTCGCTGAAGCGATCCAAACTCGCCACAAGGGCGCTTCTGGTGATGAATTGCGCGAGCGGGTCGCCTCCCTGCTCAGCCGCGTTGGCATGAACCAAGCTCAAATGAAACGCTATCCGCATGAGTTTTCTGGTGGACAACGACAACGCGTCGCCATTGCACGGGCGCTCGCGCCCGAGCCGCAATTGATCATCGCCGATGAGCCGGTATCCGCCCTTGACGTCTCTATCCAATCGCAGATTTTGAATTTGCTAAAACGTCTTTGTGCAGACATGGGGCTAACGATGATTTTCATCTCCCATGATTTGTCTGTTGTCAGGTATATCGCGGATCGTATCGCCGTGATGTATCTGGGGCGTATCCTTGAGTTGGGGAGCGCCGAGGCGATTGTCGACGACCCCAGACACATATACACGCGCGCCCTAATGAGCGCGATCCCGTTGCCTGATCCTAAAATTGAACGCGAACGAGAACGAATTGTGCTGCAGGGCGATCCGCCGTCGCCGCTAAACCCGCCAAAGGGGTGTAATTTTTGGCCGCGCAGCCCCGTCGAACATGACGAACGCATGAAATCGACCGTCCCGCCGCTGGTGGAGGTCAGCCCAGGGCATTTCGCTGTAGATTGTCCATTTTGCTTACAGCGCGCCTAACGCATGAAAGTGCGGCGCACTTATCCGTTTCGCGCTAAGATGCGGCTTAGAAGAAGAAAAGACATGCCGGAGCGTTGCCGTGAAACCATGCATCTTAGCGATCGATCAAGGCACGACCTCAAGCCGCGCAATTGTTTTTGATACGGACGGGGCAATTGTTTCAACGGCTCAGCAAGAGTTCCCCCAGCATTATCCCAAAGCCGGATGGGTAGAGCATGATCCAGAAGACATTTGGTCTTCGACACTGCATACAGCGCGCGTTGCCTTCAATGAGGCGGAGGCCAGAGGCGGCAAAGTCGAAGCCATTGGCATCACCAACCAACGCGAAACAAGCATAGTCTGGGATCGCGATACGTTGAAGCCGATCGCAAATGCGATCGTTTGGCAGGATCGTCGAACCGCGGACAAATGCGCGGCGCTGAAACGCGACGGATGCGAACCCGCGATTACGGAGAAAACCGGGCTCATTCTCGACCCCTATTTCTCCGCAACGAAACTCGCTTGGTTGCTCGACTATATTGAGGGCGCGCGGGCCAGCGCGTCGCAAGGGAAGCTCGCCTTTGGGACTGTAGACGCCTTTTTGTTGGCGCGACTGACCGGGGGCGCGCATGCGACTGACGCTACCAATGCGTGTCGGACAAGTCTGTACAATATTCGCAATAATGATTGGGATGCGGATTTACTGGAGATCTTCGATATTCCCCGCGTCGTCCTTCCCGACGTTCGCGATACGGCCAGTGAGTTCGGCGAGACAATGCCGTCAATTTTCGGCCGCGCGGTGCCGATCTTGTCGATGGTGGGCGATCAACAAGCGGCGGCTGCGGGGCAGGCGTGTTTCCGCTCTGGCGATGTCAAAAGCACCTACGGGACGGGCTGTTTTGTCTTAGCGGCGACAGGTGAGGAAATAGTCCCGTCGTCAAACCGGCTGCTCACCACAATCGCCCTGCGCGTTAATGGCAAAACAACCTACGCGCTTGAGGGGTCAATTTTTGTCGCGGGGGCGGTCATTCAGTGGCTGCGCGATAGCTTGAAAATTATCTCGAACGCGGCGGAAAGCGAAGACCTGGCGCGCTCGGTCTCGGATACAAGCGGGGTCTATTTGGTTCCCGGTTTTGCCGGTCTAGGCGCGCCACATTGGGCACCGGACGCGCGCGGGCTGATTGCAGGGTTAACGCGCGGCGCGGGCAGGGCAGAGATCGTCCGCGCAGCGCTGGAGTCCGTCGTGTACCAAACTGCGGACCTGCTGGGCGCGATGGCCAAAGACGGGGCGCATGTCTCGCGTCTGAAAGTTGATGGCGGCATGACAGCCAATGACTGGTTGCTACAGTTCTTGGCCGACATCCTTAATGTCGAGATCGAGCGTCCCCGTGTTTTGGAAACAACAGCGCTTGGGGCGGCGTATCTCGCTGGCGTTAAAGGAGGACTTTTAGCCTCATTCGAGGCAACCGAGGAAGCGCGCAAGGTAGATAAAGTGTTCTCGCCGGAGATGGGCGAGGCTAAGCGCGAGGAACTGCTCGCCGGATGGCGCCACGCTCTAGCTCAAGCCCTGCACGGATGAGACTAACGCTGGCTGAGAAAAAACGCTATTTGCCGAAGCGATAGGAAATGCCCGCGAGAAATTGATTGTTGAGTATATCCGTTTCAATCGAACCGCCCTCTGTGAGATCGCCCTTTATCATCGCGTAGCCCAGTTTGTACTCCAAGAAGAGCGCGCCGCGGTTGGAAAACTCCCACTTGCCGCCGCCCAGAATTTGCGCCGCGACACCGGTCAGTTGAAGCTCAAAGGTATCGGATTGAACCGGGCTCGTGGAGCCAGCGGCGGAAATCGCCTCGACCCATGGAACCGCCAGACCAACGCCAACGCCGACATAGGGATATAGCCGGTCATCGCTGTCCCGGAATTGTCGAAAACCGGTCAACAAAACAGTGTTTAGCCCGTCGCTGAACTCAAGCCGCCGCCAATCGGCGCCCGTTACCGACGCGTCCGATACGGCGGTCGCATGCGTAAGGTCCACACCGACGCCCCATCGACGCCCGTCATCGAGCCAATAGGTAGCGCGTGCGCCCCAATAGGGTGCATCGGTCCAAGTTTTTCCATCAAAATCGAGGTTGTCATACCGCACACGCGCGGCCCCTTGCGTGAGCGTCACATCGCTCCTGAAGCTATCATTGACACCCAAATAGGCGCCCACTTCCACGGATCCGGCATTTGCCGGAACTGTCATCCCAACTGCGGCAACGCATAGCCCCGCCAAGAAAGCGCGAATTGAATGCGCCATGATTTCCCCCTCTTTTGTCGATTTTTCCCTAAGCGATAACTAGAGCATCATATCGCCGCGGAAAAGCCTATCGCGGGATCAGGCAAGTCGACACATTTATCCACTCAATAGTGAGAAAGATATCCGGGTTAATCGCCCCAGCTATACTCGACAGCGCGCCGATGCAGACTTAAAGTCTGCCAGTAGAGAGTTGGGGATAATCGGGGTGTCGACGGTTCAGCATCGCCTTTTGGTTTGGATCGCGGTGGCAATAGGCGCTGTCGTTTTCATGAATGGAGCTTATGGCCAAAATCTCGAGCGCCTTTGCAGGCCCGAGATCAATACTCCGATCGCGCAGTGTTTGGATAAGCACGAAATTGAAAGGACAACGGAAGGGCTGTTCACCCTTCATAAAGTCGCCAACAGCGAGCTCATTTTCATGGAGATCGCTGAAAACCAACTCGATCGCGAGTTTATTCTGTTTTCTTACGTTGAAAACGGCATTGATGGGTTGGGGTTTTCACCCGTCGGTCGTGGCGATTACCGTCGTGCACAGATTATTAAGTTTCAACTCTACAACAACAACATCGACGTCACCTTTGTGCAAAGTCGTTTTTCTTTTTCGCCGGCGAGCCCGCTTGCGCGGTCCCAAGAGGCGTTCATTCGGCCCTCAATCGTCGAATCGCTCAGCATTATTCGTCTAAGTAAAGATGATAATGGCGATGCTCGATATTTGATAGAGCTGTCAGAAATTTTCGATAGCCAAACTTTTGAGACGGTGTTGTCTCGTTCTGTATCCGGATTTTCGCGGCCTTCGGACTTTCGTGTGGCGGCGATCCGCGGCTATGAGCGCAATTCCGACTTTGTTATCGACTATTTGTTTCGCTCAAATTCTCCGTCGCGACGCCCCGCTGTCGGCGCCCTTGGCGATAGCCGCGCCTTTTCAATCCGCATGCAGCATACAATTTTAGCGGCGCCCGACGAGGCATTCGCGCCGTATATGGCGGATCCGCGCGTAGGGTATTTCACGGAAGACATTTTGGATCTAACCGGTGCGAACGGACCAGCGCTCCGACATAACATTACGCGATGGCGCCTAACGCCAAAGGATCCGAGCCAATCTCTTTCTGAACCTGTCAAACCAATCAAATTTTGGATCGAAAATACGACGCCCTACCAATTCCGCGAGGCGGTTAAAAAGGGCGTGCTCGCATGGAATTCGGCATTCGAGCAGGCGGGTTTTATAAACGCTGTCGAAGTGTCTGTGCAGCCTGATGAGGCGGAATGGGACGCCGGCGACATCGATAAAAATGTCATCAGGTGGATTTCGTCGCCATTTGTTTATTTCCAAGGCATGGGGCCGTCTTTCACTGATCCGCGCACGGGAGAAATTCTTGGTGCGGACTTAATCATAAACTATGCCGCCTTTGCCAGTCTTATCGGCGGTGCGGAACCTACATTGCCCGAAACGCCAATCGCTTCGCTCGCGCGCCAAGCGCATGACAATGACGAAGGTAAAGGACCCTATCGCCATCAACACGGACCCCAGTGTTGGGCTGACGCCTATCTATCAACCGCGTATAATTTCGCATTCCGCTCAGCCAATGTGCTTAATCTTGACGACAGCGAGAAAGATCGCCTCATCGAAGAGGCGCTCGTCAACCTTGTGATGCACGAGGTCGGGCACGCGCTTGGCCTCACGCACAATTTCCGCGGCAGCGCATGGCGGTCGGCAGACGATATTCACGATCCAAAAATCACGGATGGCGCGCCGATCGCGTCGGTCATGGATTATGCAGCGGCCAATGTGGCCCCCATCGGGGTTGCGCAAGGGGACTATTTTAACACGAAACCCGGACCTTACGATCATTGGGCGATTGAGTTTGGCTATCGGGCTGCGCTTTCAGATCCCGATGCAGAAGCGGATAAACGAAAGGCAATTCTCGCGCGAAGCTTGGAACCTGCCCTGCAATTCTCGCAATGGCCGTCCGTCTATATGCCGTCCGCCTCAGAGGAAACCCGGTCTTTCGATCCGCGCGCCAATGTATGGGATATGTCTTCAGACCCGGTCGCTTATGCGACCGACCGAATAGAGTTGGTCGATGCATTTATTCGCGATCTCGCTAATCAACACGCGGATGATGCCGATTACCGGTCTTTTGGCAATGCGCTAAGCGCGTTTCAAGATGAGCGCCGATCATCGATCATGGTTGTGGCGAGGCAGATCGGGGGCGAGTACTACAATAATGTTTCGCCGGGCGATGCGGCGCGCACAGGCGTCGCGGCGATCGAAAGCGTCCCTAAAGACAAGCAGAAAGAAGCGCTGAGCATGTTGGACAAATACCTGTTCAGTGCTGAAGCCTCGCGCCTTCCCTTCGGCGTCTTCAAGGATGTGCCGATCTACGATTATTACGGCGCAATTGCCGGGCGGCGATCCTTGTCGCGTGCTGCTATCAATGAACAGCGCAGTGTGCTGAGTGATCTGACTTGGCGATATGCCTTAAATGCGATGGCGGATGCATCGCTAGACGGCAGCGGTTACGAACCCTCGGAGTTGCTCCGAGATCTCGACGAAATCCTTATCGGTTCCGATTTGGGTCCCCTCGGTAACCCTGATGAGCAGCGACGCGCGCTCCAGCGTCATTACGTGGAGCGACTCATCGAGTTGTCTACTGATGATTATCAAGCCGGCGCCGCTGCGCGCATAGAATTATCGCGCATGCGTGCGCGACTGCAGTGGCGGTACTTTTGGTTGTCCGCAGATGTGAAAGCCCATCGCGCAGCGCTAAGGGCAAAGATCGATGCGGAACCCACACGGCCAACCTATCGATACACACCGCTACCCTTTTAGCGGTGCGTGCAGCGGTGTCTGTTCGTCATATCCCGGGACGTCCGGCCGCTGGACACGGTTCGTGCTCGCCTGAACACTAGAAAACCGCTAAAAAAAGCCCTGGTCTGAGACTACAGCCAGAGACCTTCGTCGAATATCATCCAGCCATGGGGCCAAACTCATGAATAGTCGCCGATCTACAATCGCCAGTGGGCCCCAAAACGTCATGACCCGCAGACACTTAAATACGGCGTTTGTCGCGACGCTGCTTTCGTCGGGGTGCGGCGGTACAACGCCCGACGACGCGGTTTCGAACTCTGGTTTTGAAATTATTGATTTCCATTCTCACGCGCTCCCGCCGGCGCTCAACGCTCCAATGCCGCCGCCAGGGGTGCTGCCGCAAGAGCTTGAAGAGATTATCCGTGTGATGGGAGACCCTGAGCGGCTTCGGCAATCATTGGACGCACAGGGTGTGAACCGTCGCATTATCAACGCGCCATTGGAAGCGCTTCCGCCCTTACCTGGCGAACTCGCCAAAGACCGCATGGGGCGCATCAATGATACCGTAGCCGCGCTTTGCGAGACGGACCCGCGCTTGTTGGGGCTGGCCTCAATAGACGCGTATGCCGGCGATGTCGGGGCAAGAGAATTAGAGCGAGCCGTCGCTGAGCTCGGCATGGTCGGGGCGTTCGTCGAAAGCGCACGCGATGGCCGACTAATATCCGCGCCCGAAGCCCGCCCAACATTGGCCACCGCGGCGGCGCTCGGCGTGCCTGTTTTTGTGCACCCGGTCAACGACATGACATTGAGCGAAAAATTCAACCTCAACAGCTTTTTTCATCTGAATTTGGGTCGGGCGTCCATAACATCAGCCGCGTTAGCCGACATGATTGAAACAGGCGTTTATGACGCGCTGCCCGATTTGCGCACATGTTTTTCCAGCCTCGCGCTCAGCGCTATTTTGTCTGGCGGCCTTTTGGAGACGACGCGGCCCGACGCGCGCGACGTGATGCGACAGCATGTTTACGTGGATACTGTAGGCGTGCGCGGCACCCTGATAAGAGCCCTGAGTGATGTGCTGGGTGTTGAACGGATTATGGTTGGCACAGATTGGCCCGTGTTTTCAGGGTTTTCGGTGCGAGATCGCTTTATCCAAGCGTGCGCTGAATGCGGTTTCGATGTGCGAGAGCGCAATTTGATCGCCCATGGCAACGCCCGCCGGTTATTTAATCTTGATACAGACTGAGCAGTGTGCGGTTCTGGGCGCGCGATTGCGTTGCGGGTCATAGGGCTTAGGACACGAGAAAGTGTGTCCGCCAGATGGACTAGCAGGCGATTGCACGCGATATTTGCTACCTGCCGCTTGCCCCGCGCTCTATATATCGCGAGGGCGACCGCGCTCATTGCGCCGCCAAATTGCGATATGGGAGGATCTGACAAAGATGGGAATCAAACACAAAATTCGTAACGCTCAGCTTGGGTTCGCCGCGATGCTTTCCGGCGTCGCGTTTTCTGGCGCCGCACTGGCGGACAACCACGGGGCGCCGCAAGGCGTACCGCCGGAAGTCGCTGACATGGTCAAAGATATGCTCAGTATGGAGCTGTATTTCTACGAGACCGTCGCTGGCGACAATATCGGTCTCGTCATGGAAAATATGGTTCCCCATTTGGAGTATCAAATTGAGCTTGAAAAGAAAGGCGTCTTATTTGGCGCCGGTCCGATTTACAACCAAGACGCGCCGAGTGGCCCGCCGCGCGCTGGTTTGATTATTGTTCGGGCGAGTTCCATGGAAGAAGCAAAAGCAATCGCCGATGCCGATCCAATGCACAGCTCAGGGGCGAGGACCTATACCTTACGCCGATGGATCTTGAACGAAGGCGCGCTCAACATGACTGTCACGTTCTCTGACAAGGGCGCCGACGTAAAATAACAGCGATAAAAAAAGGTCCGCCTATCATCGTGTGGGCGGACCTTTCTGATTTTGTCAAAGCGGCTTTTCGATCGCGATTAATCGCCGTCTTTTGCTAGGCTTTCTAAAGCCGCATCGAGCGCAGCAATGTCTTCGTCGCGTTTGAGGCCGCCCGTCGCCGGATCAAAACCCTCGCCCCACACGCCAACGCCAACTTTGCCGCGCAGATCCATTCCAAAAAACGGGGCCGCCATCTCCACGGATTGAAGAACGCCGGCGCCGGCGCGCGGGCCTGGCGTCGCCGCCAAGATGACAGAGGGCTTCCCTTGATAAATCTTCATATCGATCCGGCTCATCCAGTCATGAATATTCTTCCAGGCCGACGTATACGAGCCGTTATACTCAGGATATGAAATAATCAGCGCGTCGGCATCGCCAATTTTCGCATAAAAGTCTTTCGCCAGCTGATGCACGCCGCCGGCTTTTTCGCGATCAATAGAATAGATGGGCATCTCATAGTCGTTGATGTCGAGATATTCTATAACCGCGTCGTCTCGAAAATTCGCTTTGAACCGTTCGCTGGCAAAGCGAACGAGTGCGGCGTTAATTGAGGCGCTGTGATTGCTGGCGCCGAAGGCAAGGACTTTCATTCTGGCCGGACCTTTTCATAATGGGGTGAATTGTGAAGTTGACGGAGCATCAACTGTGGGAAAGTCTAGCACAATAAAAAGTGATGGCTACCTGCAGGGCAATAGACCCACGCGCTTTTGATCATGGATCGAAGCTATCTTGGTCGTCTTGTCGCCGCGCGCCTGCGCATGCAAACGATGTCAATCGGGATTTGGAATGGGCAGATTTGCGATCGCCGTCGCCTCATCGCTGTCTAAACCGGCAAGTTGGAGAACCGATGCGGCGAGTTCGGACCCAATGGTCTGGCCAAACTTTCCTTCCAATTGACCGGCGATTGTGGCGGTCGCGCCTGTGGTCACGAGCGTGAAAAATAGCTCTGGATTGCGCAAGGTGAACCGCTTTGCGCGCACGCCTTCTTCGATGGTTTGACGGATCACAGCCTCTGAATATCGCGCCAAAATAGCGGTGCTCGCTGTGGCGGTGACGATGAAGCGCGCTAGCTCAGCATCGTCTGTTGCGCGATCTACATAAATCCGAATGCCTGCCGCGATGAATTCAGCGGGATCTTCGATCTTACCTTTGATCGTGATAATCTCTTGTGCGATTTCTGCGATGCACTCGTCCATCGTCGCGAAGAACAGCTCTTCCTTTGACGCAAAGTGGTTATAAAAGCTGCCTTTGCCGACTTGTGCTTGCTGAATGATCTCTTCGATCGTCAAGGCATCAACAGACCGCTTGGCCATGACGGACCTGGCGGCGTTAATGAGGCGCGCCCGGGTCGCCAGGCGTCTTTTTTGGTGCCCGTCTATCGCCGGAGACTTAGTTGCGGGTTGCACGGTGTTGATGATCCACTACTGAAACTAAAGCAAAAGCCAATAACGAGAAAAAGCGATCATCACTCTTGCGAGTGTTTGGCGTCCCACATGTGATAGGGCAGCCCCGGCATAGACAGGACAAAGTCGCTCACTGCGCCTTTGCAAGCTCTCGCGAAGATCCGCTTGGTGAGCGTTTCGGGCGGCTTTCTGAATTCGTACCGAATGTCGTCGATGGGCTCGCCCTTTTGCAGGCGGTCCAGGGCAAGTTCGACCGCCGCCGGGTCAGCCCATTTGTGCTTTAGTCGGACGATACCATCTTTATCAATAATATACGCCATGTTCGGCCACGTGCCGTATTGCGTGTGGATAGCGCCATCGAGGCCGTCGACGAGCATCAGTCTGTCGTCTTCCTCTTCCGACTTGGTCAGGCGAGCGTGTTCGACTTTTTGCTCTAACGTCTCATGGTGTGGGAAATCGTCGCCAGGATGCGCCTCGCGAACATAGAGATTTATAAATACCGCGTCATCGCTGTATCGTTGCGCCAGTGCGTTGAAGTCCGTTTGCGTGCAGGCATACATGGGGCAACTGCCGCTCCCAGTCGTAAGAACGACGATCTTCCCCGAGAAATCGGAAAGTCTAACCCTATTTCCTTCGGTGTCCTGGGCTTCGAAGTCAGGGGCGGGGTCGCCGGGTTTTGGGCCTTTTAATTTACCGTATACATACTGTCTGTTCGTGTATCGCGGATAGTTGTAGCTCACGCGCGTGGCGTATTCGCGAAGGACAAACAAGGCGCCAATTAGGGCGAGTAGAAGTATTGGAATCCAGATTAACACGTCGCCTCACTCCTCAATCGTTTTGAGAGAGACCATTGATCGTCATCGTAAACGCGATCACCTCAGGCTCTACTAAAAAACGTAACCCTCTTGATCCGTCCAAACGAGCGGAAATTCTGGGCAGTCCATGGGATCGCCATTCTTCAGATGCGGGCTCTTTTGAGAGTCGGGCGGCGCACCGTCGCGTTCAAAGTATCGGACATCGTTGCCCACATAGCGAAGGCCCAGCGCGCGCCGCCGCCTTGTCGGGCTTGTGTTCCCCGTTGATCCGTGAAGGGTGCGTACGTGATGCATAAGGATATCGCCGGGCTCTGCATCGAAATAGACTACGCCGAATTTTTCCTCATCGCTTTCGATGTCTGGAAGCGGATCATGTCCGCTTGCGCCTGGCATCGGTGTTTGCGTTATGAATGTATTGGGCAAATAGAGCGGTCCGCGATGGGAGCCGGGGACATAACCCATTGTGGAGTTTTCTTTGTCGACGCTGTCCAGCGGAATCCACATGGTGCAACACTGCTCGCCCTCCAAGTGGAAGTATGTTGCGTCTTGGTGGAAGGCCGTTCGGCGCACAGACATAGGCTCTTTTAGAAAGAGCTGATCGCCATAAAAATTGATGCGCGATGCGCCCATCAACGCGCCCGCGATTTCCGGCAGAGGGCTGCCGGTTACCAGCGAGGAGAGGGTGCTAAAGCGGTTCCAGTTGAAAGTGCGAATCCAAAATCGACCCAACGCTTCTTCTGCGGGCCGGTTTTGACTGAGCGGACTGTCTTCGAGAACCTTTGCGCCCATTTGTTCGGCGATTTTCGCCATGCCCGACGCGTCAATGTGATAGACGTCTTTTTCGTCGGCGGACATGACTTGCGTGAAGGCGTCCTCCGCCCTCGCTAACCATTCTGGATTGAGTATCCCTTTTAAATGAACAACGCCATTCTCTTTATACTGAGTGTGTTCTTCTTCCGTAATACCCCGTGTTTGCACCGGCGGGGCGATCGTCGAGGGCGCGGTCATGGTGAGCGTTTCCTTTGGTTTATCTCTTTATGCTGCAGATCTTAAAAAGTTTGACGAAAAAGTCAAACTTTTGCGTGCGCAGCTCTAGCGCCCAATTGTCGTGCAAGATCGCTGGGCTATTTTCCGCGCAGCGGACGCGTGGAGCGCCCTCGTGCGGCGATCATCGCCGAGGACGGCTAAATGCAGTAAGGCTGGGAATACTGCCGACAGCGCCGTGAAAAAGGCGCGCACTTGATGCTTCAGGACAAAAGGGAGAGAGCCGTGTTTTCTACTTTCAAGGAGCGGCGCGCCATACGAAGCGCGGGCCTAGCTTTGTTCGCCGCGCTAATCGCCAGCGCATGCAGCGGCGCAGATGAATCTGGCGGCGCCTCGCTCCCAGAGGGAGGCCAGCAGTATACAGATGAAGGGTGGTTGACGTTATTCGACGGCGCCGCCCCCGCGGATATGGAAGTGTGGATAGCGCGCCAGGGACTGTTTGCATTTGACGAGCAAGACATTTTCACGGTGACCGATGACGGCCTTATCCAGGTTCTGGGGCCTGAACCAAACACTATAGAAGATGCGCTTTTGATGACGAAGGAGAGTTACGAAAACTATCGGTTCCGCGTGACCTACAAATGGGGTGAAGCCCATTTCAATCGCCGTATGTTCCCGCGCAATTCGGGCTTTTTGTATCATGTGTTCGGCGGACCCGGGGCCGATGATCCAGCCGATACCACGATTAAGCGCTATCGCTCGGCGGCTGAGCTCGGCAATCCCGACGGTGATGATTACGGCGGTTGGATCCGGAGCGTTGAGTATCAGATGCGCATGGGCGAGGCCGGGCAGGGGCTGATGATTGGCTCTCAAGCCATCTCGACGCTGAACGCTGAGGGATATTACGCCCCATCGCCCGAAGGCGATATATTGGCCGTCAAGGGCGCGATCTATGGAGCGCCGCCAATATTTGAAATCGAAACGTCATTCGACTCAGCGACGGAATGGAATGTCGCCGAGATCATTGTCGAAGGAGCGAACGCGCGCCACCTTATCAACGGCGAGGAGGTGCTGGTGTTGCACGACATCCGCACCTTAGATCCTGAGACGCAGTTCCATGTGCCGTTAACATCAGGACGCGTCGGCGTTCAAGCGGAGGGCGCTGAGCTTTACATTCGATCGATAGAACTCCTGCCCCTGTAGCACGCTGCTTAGGGCTTCGGCGCGTCATCGCCAGCCGCGTTCGGTTTCGGTTCTACAATGCCGAAAATGATCGTCAATGTAGATACGATAACGCCGCATAGCATCAGCATGGGAACAATTTGTATCCCGTAGGTGTTCGATAAGAACCCGGCCAGCGCGGGTCCGCCGGCGCCGCCTAAGATCTCGCCCGTGCCCACCACGGCGCCTGTCGCCGTCGCCGCTACGTAACGGGGGACCGATGTGTTGATGATCGGGCCCACGAGCGTTACGGTTATTCCAGAAACAGACATAGCGTTACAGAAAAACGCCATGGCTATGAAAATCGGTGTCGAACCGCTCGACGCACTGATCAGATACAAGGTCCCTATAAACTGAAGCACCAGCGCCGCCGTTATCGTTCTTTTGCGGCCGTATTTGTCTGATAGTGTTGGAAAGGCCGCCATGCCTGCAAGCCCCCCCACGCCGATAGCAGCGACGAGAAATCCCATCGTCTCCATAGGAACGCCAATGTAATCGATCAGAAAATTGGGCGCGAACGTGGATTGCACCATCATTGTCAGGAGTAACGAGGTCATCGCTAATGCGCCAAAGCGGACATTGCGATATTTGAACGCCTCCAAAAAGGATGGTTTCGGTCCGGCGTTTGCTGGTGCGCCGCCGACGGGCGCCGCGCTGGATCCAGGCTTGGCGGACTTTATGCCTACATACATAAAGTAGGCGAGAACAAATCCAGGAATGGCGACAACGCCGAACACCCAATGCCAGCTTGGCAAGAATTTTAGCAAATAGACGGCGATGATCGGGGCGACTCCCAATCCCACCAATGGCTGGGCCATCTGAACCATGCCAAAATTTCTTCCCAACCGTTTGGGATTTGAACTCTTCATGGTTTCAGTAATTGCCGGTGGCACGAAAGCCCCTTCAGCAGCGCCCAACAACGCGCGTAAAATCAGTAGACTGATGAGGCCGCCGGCCAAGCCCGTGAAGGCAACCATGGCCGAGAACACAATGGCTGAGCCAACAAGGACCGTTTTTCCCCCGATCCTGTCAGCTAAATTGCCGGCAAAGAATGACGATAATCCCCAAGTCAGCGCGGTCGCAGCTGAAATGAGTCCGAGATCCGCGTAGTCCAGCCCGAGATCTTTAGACATGATCGGGAACAAGGGATAAATGATAAACCGATCGAGACTGATGAGCGCGAAACCTACGAACATCATTGAGACGACTTTGACTTCGTAATTTGGATCTTTGGCGTCGCGCTTACCGGTTTGTGGAGCTTGCGGTTGTTCCATTGTTTCCTCCCGAGCCTATATTTTTTTGCATCTGCGAATAACGCTCAGCGAATGATGCGCAGGCGCTGCGGCAGTCCCTATGCCGGCGTTTGTAGAACCGATCGGTCGGATTTTTATGCCCAAAATGCGCGCAGGAAACGCGCGATAATTGAGCATTACACGATCAGTATTAGCCACTAACCATGCGCTCGAGCCGCATTGGATGGGCTTCACTCAGGAAGTTTCGCCATGTTGGGATGGTTACGCTCTAAACGGGAAATCACGATGAACATTGAACAGGCTGTGAGCCAAAGAAGATCTACCCGCGCCTATACCCCTGATCCGCTGTTAAAAGAGGAGATCATTGACTGGTTGAACGCCGCTCAGCGCGCGCCATCTGGCGGTAATATGCAAGGCTGGGGCGTCATTGTTTTAACGGGCGAGGCAAAAGACGCCGTGGCGAATCTCGCGATGTCGCGGCTGCCAGAAGTGATGCCGGCCGGCGAGGAGACCGACCGTCTCGTTTACCCCGAAGAGCTTTGGGAGCCGCATGTAAGTCGCCGCCGCCGCGCGGGCGAGCAAATGTATGACGCCCTTGGAATTTCTCGGGAGGATACGCAAAAATTCAATATGTGGCGCGCCAACAATTTTCGCTTTTTTGGCGCCCCGGTCGGTCTCATATTTACAATAGACACGCGCATGGGCCATGGCCAATGGGCGCATAACGGCATATTCATGCAAACCCTGGCGTTGCTCGCAGAAGGGCGCGGTTGGGGCACGTGTATGCAAGAGTGTTGGGGCATGCTGCGACCCAGTTTGAAAGCGCATTTAAAACTCGACGATACGCGAATGGTTCATTGCGGGATGTCGGTCGGCGTTCCTGACAAAGATCATCCCATCAACAACTTTCGCTCCGAGCGGGCGAGCCTGGATGACTTCGCCGATCTGCGCGGCTTTTAAACGGCAATGGCGCCCGATGTCGGGGCGCCCATAAGAAACGAGGGAGCATAGACGATGATCATTGAGCGACGCGCTTATACGCCGCGACCTGGCTCTGCGCGCCGATTTATTGACGCTCAGATTCAATCTGGGTTCCCGGAGATGCCGATTTCTCCAAAC
>JBCDBM010000018.1:0-24327 GCA_039183665.1 Pseudomonadota bacterium
CGACCAGGCCCACCAGCCAAATGAGTTTATTGCGATCGATCAGATTCATCAGGGTCAAGCGTTCCTGCAAAAGCTAATTGCGCGACTCGCCGCCTGACTGACTGCGATAACGTTTCGTTAACTCTCCTCTCGGAAGCGAAAAGCCCCTGCGTCCAACGCCAACTATGGGCTTTACGTCGTTTTTACACCGATCTGTCAGTGTCTCGATTGTACCAAGACGCCTGAGTATCAGCGCGTAACGCGAGAGCTGAAGATCGTGAAGAAAATCACCCAATGCCGCGCATGTCGGTCGCGATCTTTAACGCCTGCGCTCGATTTCTCCGCGCCAGCGGGCAAAAAAAATCGCGGTCTTGGCGAGTATGTTCTTTGCGATCCTTCGCGCGATGCGCGCGCCTGCGGCCTTCTCCAATCAGCTTACAAGGACGGCCCCGTGCTCGCAGGCGGTCCAGCGACGCCTTCTGCGACAACGCGCAATGAATATCGGGCTATTGCAACCGAAGCGCTGGAAATGATTTCCGGCCGCGACTGTGCGGCGCTTGATATCGGCTGCGGCGATGGGGCTTTGTTGTCGCACTATCCTCGATGGGTCGAGCGCTATGGCGTCGACGAAGACGACGCAATCGAAGACGTCGGCCAATGGGCGCATGTGGCGAAAGATGCATTTTCTCCGGAGAGACTGCGCGGCGCGTTCGGGGTCGAGCGCTTTGATATCGTTACGGCGATCTCTAAACTCGAATATTCTGATGACCCGGCCGCTTTGTTAAAAGGCGCGAAAGATCTGTTAACGGATGATGGCGTTATTGTTGTCGAGACGCTCTATTCGCCATTGGTGTTGACCCGAAACTGCCTCGAAGCGCTGCAGATTGGCGTGCGCTGCTTCTTCTCGTTGGGTGTTTTGGAGGGCCTTGCCCGCGAGGCGCAACTCAAAATTGTCAAAGGCGGTTTGACCTCTAAAGATGGCGGATCGATCCGGTTATTTTTGACCCATATCGACAATAACGATTTCGACTTCGACCCCTGGTTAGAGCGTTTGGCGCGGCTTTGGGATGAAGAGAATGCGCTCGCCTTGCGCGCGCTTCAGCCCTACCAAACATTCGCATCGCGGGCGGACGAGGTTCGCTCAGCCTTCCGCGACGCTTTAGATGAGATCTTTGCGAAGTCTCAAACGGCGCATTTGCTGGGCGCAGACGCCCACGCAGAAGCGCTCTTGAAAATCGCAGGCACAAGCGCCAAGGCAATTTCCGCCGCAGTGGACAATGCCGCCGCCCGGGAAGCGACCGATTTTGGCGCACGGCGCATCCCGCTGATATCAGAGGCGGAGTGCCGCGCCGCCGAACCAGACTTTTTGGTCGCACCGGCTCGGGGCAAAAGAGAAGTCCTGGAGCGCTGGCGTGAACCCATATTCCTCGGCGCGCGCGTGCTCTTTGCAACGCCAGGGCTTCATATCGTCAGCGCGTCAAATTATGCGGCGGAGTACGGTAAAGCGGTCGCAAGCGGCGATGGTCCTGCGGGCGTTGAAACCTTACGCAACATCCTGGCGGCGGCGGGGGCGCCTCGCCTCGTGGTTGAAAATCCGTCGAAAGTCCAGGCTGGCTAAGCCCGCAGGCTAGGTAGAGATAAAGCGACGCTGGTCGTCTTCAAGCACCACCGCGGTTAAGCGGTCGGTCCAGCACGCGCCGGTGTCCACATCAATCCGCCATCCCGCATCAAGAGGTTTTTTGACCGGGTGATGGCCGTGCACGACGACTTGCTCAGGACGCTTAGAGGCGGGCGCTTCATGAAAACGCTTGCGGATCCATAGTAAATCTTCTTCGCGCTGATTATCCAGCGCGACACCGGGCTTTACGCCAGCATGGACAAATAGATAATCGCCTTCTGCGTGAGTCAGCGTCAGGCCATTCAAAAACCGCTTGTGGGCGGGGGGCATATTGGCGTTGAGCTCAGCCGACAACTCTGATCCGGGACGGCTATTGGCGTTCAAGACGCCATAGCTGGCGAGCGTTTCATCGCCGCCCCATTTGAGCCAACTCGGAATCTTCTCGGGATCGCTCATAAAATCGAGCATCACGGCTTCGTGGTTGCCTTTGAGAAAAACGGTTTCCGGGTGCGAAGTCTGAATATCTAGTAGTCGGTCGATAACGCCTTTGCTATCTGGCCCCCGGTCCACGTAGTCGCCGAGAAACACCACCCGCGCGTCCGGCTCGCCCGCACCATCATCGGCCATTTTGTCCAGTAATAAATCGAGCAAGTCTGCACAGCCATGCACGTCGCCGACGGCGTAGATCCGCTTGCCGTCCGGCGCGAATGCGGGCTTCCGCTTCTTTTTGAAAAATCCCCAAACCATCGATTTTACGTCCCCCAACGACGCGCGCCGACCTTAATACCCCATGGTTCAGCGCCCTGACATATGGATTCGATTCATAATATCGTTATTACATAATTGAAACAGACTCCGGGTATGGGGCTTTTCGAACCTCCCGAGGAGGAAACCGCCATGGCCGTGCTTGTTACCGGCGCCGCCGGCTACATTGGATCCCACATGCTTCTTGCGCTGCTAGACGCGGGCGAGGACGCAGTCGCGTTGGACGATTTCAGCACCGGCGCCCGTTGGCTCATTCCGTCGAGCGTTCCGATCATTGAAGCTGATGTGGGGATTGCCGACGATATTAAAAGGGCGATCAGCGACCATAATATTCAGGAAATTATCCATTTTGCGGGCTCCACAATTGTACCGGAGTCCATCAAGCAGCCCATCGACTATTACGAGAACAACACCATGGCCACGTTGTCGCTGCTGCGTTCGTGTGTCGAATCGGGCGTGAAGCGCTTCATCTTTTCGTCGACCGCATCTGTCTACGGAACGCCAGAGCGCGTGCCTATTTCAGAACAAGCCCCAATCCGCTCCATTACGCCTTATGGCGCGTCCAACGCCATGAGTGAGCGAATGCTTCAAGATGCGGCGCTCGCCCACGATATTGGATATGTCACGTTGCGATACTTCAATGTGGCGGGCGCGGATCCCGACGGCCGCGCTGGGCAAATCGGCGTGCCCAATCACCTCATAAAAGTAGGCGCGCAAATCGCAGTCGGCGCGCGCCAGGAAAAACTTGAAATCTACGGCGGGGACTACCCTACTCCTGACGGAACCGCCATCCGAGACTATGTCCATGTAAGCGATCTCGCCCAAGCGCACCTAAAAGCGCTCGAACGTCTGCGCAAAAACGGCTCGTCGACGACGCTCAACTGCGGATACGGACGCGGCTATTCCGTATACGAAGTCTTAGACTCATTTGAACGCGTTTTGGGTGCGCCGTTGCCCCACGAAATGGCCGCGCGTCGGCCTGGCGATCCGCAGCAGCTGATTGCCGACAACGCAGCGATTAGGACGGTGCTCGATTGGCGACCGCGTTATGACGACATCGATTTCATCGTAGAAACGGCGATCAACTGGGAGCGCCGCTTGGCGGAAAAACCCGGAGACGCCGCTTGACGGGCGTTGGGCGGCTCGCAGCGCGCCTTGTGTTTGCTGTACTCTTAGTGATCGTCACTTGGCTCACGCTGACGCCTTCGCCTGAACAAACCGAATCGAGCATCGCGATCGCCCGCTGGATCGCGTCCGTCTTTTTGGGCGCGCCCGCGCTTTCAGACAAAGTTGCGCATTTCCTGGCATACGCAGCCCTCGGCGCCTCGGCCCAATGGGCTCAACTTACGCCCCCAACGATGCGTTATGCAGCGCCGGCAATCCTTCTAGCTTTATACGGCGTCGTTTTAGAGTTTGGCCAAGGCGCCATGGGTGTTCGTTCGCCAGAGATAGCGGATGCAGCCGCGAATGCGGCGGGCGCGATTTGCGGCGTCGCATTTGCCGCTGTGGCCCAAGCAATCGCGGGGCGTTTTACGGCGTGAGCGCGTTAATTGTCATCCCCGCGCGTTACGCCTCCAGTCGACTTCCCGGCAAGCCCCTGCTCGATGCATCCGGCAAGCCTTTAATTCAGCACACATATGAACAAGCCAAAAAAGTGCGCAGCGTGAACGATGTTATCGTCGCCACCGATGATGATCGCATCCGGGCTGCGGTCGAGGGGTTTGGCGGCACAGCCGTGATGACATCGCCTGATCATCAAAGCGGCGCTGAGCGCGTCGCAGAGGTCGCGCGTTCGTCTGATGCGCATCTTGTCATTAATCTGCAGGGGGATGAACCCGAAATTGATCCAGAGGATATTGATCAGCTTATAACTGCCAAAACCAAGGCGCCGTCATTTGCTGCGACCCTGGCTTGCCCATTCCCTGCAGACGCGGCGTCCGGCGCCGGATCGCCTGATGACCCGGCGGCGGTAAAGGCGCTATTAGGCCGAAATATCGCGCCAGATCTGTTTGAGGCCCGTTACTTCACGCGCAATGTCTGCGCCTTCCCCCGGGCGCCTGACGGCGCCATCGAAGATCCGACCCAGTACTACTTGCATATTGGCGTATACGCCTTCTCGCGCGACAGCCTCATGGAGTTCGCCCGCATACCGCCCGGATTTCTTGAAAACGCGGAGCGGCTCGAACAATTGCGCATATTGGAGGCTGGCGAAAAGATAGCTGTGCAGCTCGTAAATGCCGCGCCGCCCGGCATCGATACGCCGAGTGATTATCAAAGCTTTCTCGCCCGTGTCGGCGCTATTCGATAGGTCGAAAAATAAGCGTTAAGACGATCCCGATAATCCCGAGTACGCCCCAAAGGGGGAGGCTCAAAATTGTCGTCATCGCTTTGCCGAAGCCGCTTGCCGCCTCACCACCAGCGCCAAACTCGAAACCGAACAGCCCAAGAACATAAGCCGTGGATCGAAGGGCCGGCTCTTGTGATTCGAGCGCCGTGATTGCATCTGCGCCAAGCAATGCAATCGCCAGGGACACCAATACCCAAGCAATAAACCGAAAAACTGCCATACTTATCCCCTAACGCCCTACTAAACCCCGGCCGAAACCGCACCATAGCGCGGGCGTCTGCGGCCCGCAATTCTCCACGCGTCATAGGCGAGAATCGAATGCGGGCCTTGCCTAGCCCCGCGCCCCCATGATACCGGACCGCTTTCTTAACGGACAGGTGGCCGAGTGGTTGAAGGCGCACGCCTGGAACGCGTGTAGGCGGGGAACCGTCTCGAGGGTTCGAATCCCTCTCTGTCCGCCACTATGTCGCTCGCGAACTATTGCTGCGCAATGTTCTCCGCGGAGGCGGCCTGAACGGCCGACGCACGATCGTACGTTTGGGCGGTGAAGTTCGAAATATCTCCCGAACTCTCTGCCATCTGAAACACACCAGTGCTGTGCGCGCCGAGAGCCCTGAGAGTGCGCGATTGCGATGTTTGTTGCCTCACAGAATATCGTGAAAAGGAATAGCGCTGCCGTCCGATGCGCTCGCTGACTACTTCACGCCAACAATGTAACACAGCCAGCCGGGATGGCTTGGCGCCGTTTCCGCCGCCGCCCATTCGCCTGTGTCGTCGCCGTTCTCGTCTTCAAGCTCCCAATAGACGAGACTTTTGGCGAAGCCGGCTTCGGCAAGCATTTCTCTGACTTCAGGGATAGACCAAAAGCGCCACTCATACTCGAAGGCGCGTTTCATCTTACTACCGTCAGCAAACTGAAAGTGTATGTAATAAGACGCGAAGGACGTCACCGGATTAAAGCTGACTTGCTCCCAATGGTAACTAAAACCATTTTTTCCCTTTTTTATCTTCCGTTTTTCCGTCCGATTCTCGATAAAGCTCTCATAGCCTCCCATCATATCCATGATGAGGACGCCCTCGTTTTTTAAGTTTGACCGGGCCGCCTTAAAGTACTCAATCACTTCCGCACGCGTTTTAAAAAGCCAAAAAGAAAAATTCTGCGCGGCTACGATATCGAACTTCGTTGGTAATAAGGCGCGCGCGTCCTTCTCCAAGACATCGACGCGCTTTTGCTGAGTAGGCGTCAGCTGGGTAAGGTTATTCTCGCGTCCCCATTGTAGCGTATCTGCGCAAAGATCGACGCCAATGGCTGTTCTGTTTCTATTGGACTTCACCCACTCGCAGCATACGGCAAATGTTCCGCAAAAATCCTCCCGCAGTGAATACGGGTTTGCGCCGTAAACTTCTTTGTAGGCCTGCTCAAAAAATTCAACATCAGCGTCGGGGCTCTGTACCGACTTCTGATAGCAGACAAACTTATCTGCTTTTTCAGCCATGGTTTTACTGCGTTTCCGCGCGGTCGATTTCGTGGTCATGATTTTGGCATTTATACGCGGGTGGGCGCGTACTCACTTTATACGGGTTGATGCAATCGAGTCTTGGGTTAGGGCTCGCCGAATAAAATTGCAAACCATAATCAAATGACATGAGGCAGTTGGGTCGCCGCGTTCTCCAAACTGCCCACGTTCGACGGGCAACGCTGCAGGCGCCTCGAAAGTGATAATGCTGTGTTGACATCGGCATTCATAGAAAACGAAGCCGCGGTGAAAGACTGACGCCTAAGCGACCTACAACACATCAATAGAGTGCTCGCTTTTCTCGTAAAGGTAATGCGACATGCAGGCGACAGCGACGCGGAAATTAAATCCGTCATTGTGCCAATGAAAATGTAGCGCAACTCCGGTGCTGCGCACGAGCGAGGCAGGCAGCCGATTGAACTTCGGCCATGTTGCGCCGGCCGGGCGCCACAAAGCGCGGGTAGCGCCGCCCTGACCGGCCAAAATCATCGCTCTCCTTGATTGTATTGGCGCGTTCCTCAAAGCACGCGGGGCCCTACCTGCTGACGTATCGCGCGGCTCCAAGATCTTCAAAACGCTGATCGTCGCTAAGGCTCAGGCCATCCCTTGTGGCGAGGTCCTTTCCGCCCTTCATCACATAGCATGCGATATTAAATATTGCATGCATATTAGGAATGGTTGATGATAGCCCCGAGCGCCTTTTGCACGGCGCCGAACGGCACGGCGAATAAAACAGCGAAAGAGCGATATGAGTGCAGGTTTTAAATTACTGATTGACGGGCGACTGGTCGACGGCGCGACGGAATTTGACGTTATAAACCCCGCAACGGGGGTAAGCTTCGCCAAATGTCCGAAAGCGGATATCGCCCAATTGAACGAGGCCGTGGCGGCGGCCAAATCCGCCTTTCGAGCGTGGTCGACAACCTCAATCGAAACGCGCGCTGAGAAAGTTAGCAGCCTCGCGACGGCGCTTGAGGCGCGCGCCGAAGAATTCGCAAAACTGCTGACATCGGAACAAGGCAAGCCGTTTAATCAAGCGATGCAAGAGGTCATGGGCGGCGTTTCCATACTCAGCGCATTTTCGCGGGCGCGCCTTGACGACAAAATAATCCGCGAAAACGTGGACGCCACGATTATTGAACACCGCACGCCGCTTGGTGTTGTCGCCGCCATAACGCCGTGGAATTTCCCGTTGGCGTTGCTCATGAACAAAATTGGGCCCGCGCTTGTTGCCGGAAACGCCGTCGTCGCGAAGCCAGCGCCGACGACGCCGCTGACAACGCTTTTATTTGCGGCGCTCGCGAACGAGATTCTCCCCGCGGGCGTTTTGAACGTGATTTGTGATGAGAATGATTTGGGCGCCGCGCTGACCGCTCATCCTGATGTTAGAAAAGTCTCCTTCACCGGATCCACCGCCACGGGAAAAAAAGTAATGGGCGCGGCGGCAGACACTATCAAGCGCGTAACGCTTGAACTTGGCGGCAATGATGCCGCAATCATCTTGGATGACGTTGATGTCGCAGCTGTTGCCGCGAAAGTCTTTCAAAGCGCCATGGCCAATGCCGGTCAAATCTGCGTCGCCACAAAACGTGTATATGTTCCGTCTAGTTTGTATAATGAGTTTTGCAACGCGCTCGCGACAATCGCAGACTCCGTTGTGGTCGGCAATGGTTTGCAAGACGGCGTCCAGATGGGGCCGCTTCAAAACCAAAAGCAATACGACAAGGTCTGCGCGATTATCCACGAATCGGCGTCGCTAGGCGAGGTTATTGCCGGCGGCGAACCGCTCAAGCGCGACGGTTATTTCGTACCGCCGACAATCGTACGGAATATTCCTGATGACGCGGCGCTCGTTAGAGAGGAACAATTCGGCCCGGTGTTGCCGATTTTAGCCTATGATGATCTCGACGAGCTGATCGATCGCGTCAACGCATCAGCGTACGGCTTGGGCGGTTCAATTTGGAGTGGCGATGTCCAGCGCGCGATTGGTGTTGCAAAACGCATCGATTCTGGAACCGTCTGGGTGAATCAGTTTCTTGCGATGGACCCGGACATCCCCTTTAGAGGCTCAAAGCAATCGGGGATCGGCGCGGAACTCGGAGAAGAAGGGTTGTTCGAGTATACGCAGCCGCACATCATAAACGCTCTTACTGTGTCGGCGTGATGATGCGCGACGTTCGAGCTCAGGAGAATTATGGCGGGTGCGTATGAAAATCCAAGCTGCTGTACAGCGGACATTTGGGACGCCACCCGTCATTGAGGACTTGACGATTGAAGACCCGCGCGATGATGAGATTTTGGTCAAGATATGCGCTGTCGGCGTTTGCCATACGGATCTTATTCTTCAAGGGGGCTATCTTCCTATTCCAAGCCCAATTGTGCTTGGACATGAAGGATCCGGCGTCATTGAAATAGTTGGCGCTGCTGTCTCTGGGCTGTCTGTCGGCGATCATGTCGTCTTGAGTTTCAACAGTTGTGGCGAATGCCCGTCTTGCAGCGCGTCGCAAAAGGCATATTGCCATTCAAGTTTCCCGCTAAATTTCGGCGGCGGTAGAATGGATGGCACAACGGCGCTCAAAGATGAGAGCGGCGCCAGCATACACAGCCATATCTTTGGTCAATCCTCATTTGCGACCCATGCAATTGTAAGCGCCGCCAGCGCCGTGAAAGTAGACAAAGACGTCTCACTCGATCTGTTGGGGCCGCTAGGATGTGGCGTGCAAACCGGCGCAGGAACAATATTCAATGTCTTAAAACCAGCGCCGGGCGCCAGCGTCGCGGTCATCGGCGCGGGCGCGGTCGGGTTATCAGCCATCATGGCCGCGAAGATCGCTAAGGCGGGGAAGATTGCCGCCATCGACGTTAAGCCGGAACGTGTGGCGCTCGCGCGCGAACTCGGCGCCACTCACGACTTTATTGCCGGTCAACAATCAACAAGTGACTGCGCCGCCGCCGCCGGATGTGATGTCGGCTTCGACTACATCATTGACACCAGCGGTTTGCTTCCCGTCGTCAAAGAAGCCCTTCCAGCATTGGCGCCGCGTGGCGAATTAGCGATGGTTGGCTCTTATCCGCCAGGCGCCGTTTATGAAATCGAGGGTTCGTTCATTATGAGCGGCGGGCGTTCGATCCGCGGTGTCGTCGAGGGCGGGTCCGATCCGCAAACATTCATCCCCAAGCTGATGAATTATTATCGCGACGGCGTGTTTCCATTCGACCGGCTAATCACATTTTTCGATTTCGGCGATATCGTACAGGCCTTTGAGCAAAGCGCTTGTGGCGGCGCGATTAAACCCGTCATGCGCATGCCATAGACGTTGCGTATTGCGTTCGGTCTACTCGATCGTATTGCGCAAGACGCCGATTTCGTTAATCTCCACTTCGATCGTGTCCCCTTTTTTCATCCATAAAGGGGGCGTTCGGCGAGACCCGACGCCTTCCGGCGTGCCGGTAGCAATGATATCCCCAGGCTCAAGCTGCGTGAACGCCGAAACGTAAGAGACGATTTTCGGAATGGAGTAAATCAAGAGGTCAGTTGTCGAATGCTGCACGACCTCGCCATTCAGCCGCGTGGTTAGTGTGAGTTTGGTTGGGTCCGGAATATCGTTCGTCGTCACGAGTGAAGGACCGATAGGCCCTGTCGAGGGGAAGTTTTTCCCGGCCGTCGGCGAATGCTTTTGGTAGTCGCGAACGGAACCGTCCAAAAAACACGTATAGCCCGCGATAAGAGACATCGCGTCGGATTCGGCGACGTGCCGGCCTTGACGCCCGATAATCACGGCCAACTCACCCTCATAGTCAAAATGATCGGAAATTACAGGATGGGGTAAGGCTTGCTCGTGAGCCGCAAGCGTATTCGTCGCGCGAAGGAATACAGCGGGGTTCGGCGGGAGGTCCTTACCCACCTCTTCATTGTGGGATTTGTAATTATATCCCGCGCAAACAATCTTATCCGGATTAGGGATCAATGGCGCGAACCGGAACGCATCGAGGGGCAATAGCGGACCATCTGCACTTGAAGCGTCCAGCGAGCCTTTTGCCGTCAGCTCCAACCATTCGCGAAGGGTTTTTGCTGGTCGATTCGTGAGATCGATCACGCCTTCGTCGGCAAGGACCCCAAATCCGTCTTCCCCGGTTTTTGTTTGAAAGCTGATTAACTTCATACTGGCGTCTCTTTTTATGGTTGGTGGTGAAATCTAGGTTTTGTAATCGTGCTGACGCCGAGGCCCGCCCGTCGCCCGTGCGCTGACGCCTTGAATCAGCGGCAGTCCCTCGGGACCCTGGTTGGCGCAGCGGATGATCTCAACTGCTGACATTACATGCATGCGAAAAATTATATTGCATGCTATCTTACTATAGTCGATAACCACCACCTGGCAAGAAACATACGGTCGGAATGATCGGGGAGGCGTTTTGTGCGGACTGAGTTGGACGCAGAGACATGTTCCGCGTTGATCGTGAACTTCTGGGGGCGCCTCGATCAGCGGGATTATAACGGTCTTTTAGACCTGATGAGCAAGGACGCCCGATGGGAGCGGGGTGAAACATGGCTTCAAGGGCGCGAGGCGATTTTGAACTCGCTCAATGAGCGCCCCAAAGACCTTCTAGTTCGTCACCTCATCACCAACGCACAGTTTCGTCGCGCGGGCGATATTTTAGTCTGCGACTACTATGTCACCGTCTTAGCAAGCCAAGGGCATAGCGAGGCGGGCCCTGCGCCTATTAGTGGCGTGCGTTTAATGGGTGATGCGCAGACGCAATGCCGCCTCGAGGGCGACGCGGTTAAAATCTCCGAGGTCTGTGCGCAGATTGTTTTCGAGGACAAACAATAGGGTCCAGCGATGCTCACTCTCTATCATTTTAATGAGGCGACTTGCGGCGTTAAAGTACGATTGGTCCTTGCGGAAAAGGAAATCGACTTTGAGGAGCGCGCCCTCAATCGCAATGAGCTGCGCACCCCGGAATATCTCAAGTTAAACCCGGACGGCGTTGTCCCCACGCTCGTCGTGCATGGCGGCGCAGAGGACGTCGTGCTTCGTGAGTCGTCGGTCATCATGGTGTACCTTGATGACGCGTATCCTGCGCCGCCCTTGCGTCCCGATGACCCTCTCCCACGCGCCAATATACACTGGTGGATGAAACGAATTGACGACGTCTTTTTTCCCGCGCTCGGCGCTGTGACCTATGCGACGATCATCCGGACCATGCAAATGCCAATCGACGAAGAGCAGCTGAAAGCGCAACTCGCCTCTGTCGTGAATGTTGACAAACGCCATCAGCGCTGGGACGTCATGGTGAACGGCCTTGAGTCCAAGGCTGTCCAATATGCGGTGGGCGTCCTTGCGAGAATGGTTGATGAGGTCGATCAGACGCTGTCGTCGCAGGCCTATTTAAGCGGCGGCGCCTATGGGTTGGCGGACGCGGCAATAACACCCTTTCTGTTGCGCGCAGAGTGGTTTGGTCTGATGGACCACCCGAAGAGGGACTACAGCTTGGTGCGCACCTACTGGCAGCAGATCACCTCACGGCCGTCTTATCAAACAGTCGTTGGCTCTCGAATGCCGCCCGAAGCGATACAGGGCTTTTTGGCGGCTCTCGCGCCGCATAAGGCGCGCATCGCAGAAATTCGCGATGCCGCCGATTAGGGCGTCAGCCGCGTCTGCGCCACATAGGCGCGTTGGCGGAGAGCGCCACTAGTTCAAACTTTTTCAGAATTCGAAAGCGAGTAAGCAATCCATGTCAGATCAAATGAACGCCATCGAAATCACGGGGCCTGGCGGGCCCGAAGTCTTGGGCGCGGCGTCTCGGCCAATACCGAAGCCTGGCGTGAACGAGGTTTTAATTCGGGTGCGTGCAGCGGGTGTAAACGGCCATGACTTGCATCAACGACATCGCGGCCATCACCCCATTGCGCCTGGCGAGACCGATTTGCCGGGCCTTGAAGTGTCGGGGGAAATCGAACGCATCGGAGACGGTGTTGAGGAATTTGTCGCTGGCGACAAGGTATGCGCCTTATTGCGCGGCGGTGGGTATGCGGAATATGTCGTCGCGCCGGTCGGCCAGGTTTTGCCTATCCCCGCCGGCCTGAATTGGACGCAGGCGGCTGCATTGCCGGAGGCATGTTTCACGGTATGGAGCAATGTCTATGTTGAAGCGGCGTTGCAGCCGGGCGAAAGTTTTTTGATGAATGGCGGCACAAGCGGGATTGGCGTCACTGCGACGCAAATTGTTTCATCGCTTGGCAACAGGGTTTTTGCCACAGCTGGCGGCGCAAAAAAGTGCGACTTCGTAAAGTCGCTGGGCGCACATCGCGTTATTGATTACCATACAGAAGATTTTGAAAAAGTCATTGAAGCAGAAACAGAAGGCGCGGGCGTCGACGTGATCCTCGAGATCGTTTGCGGGGACTATTTACAAAAGGACCTTAATGTCCTGGGGAACTATGGCCGACTGACGATCATCGGCGCGGCGAAAGGGGTGAACGAACAGTTGGATTTGCGGGCGATGGTCGTAAAGCAATTGACGTTGCGCGGAACACTGCTGCGCCCCAAATCGCTCGACTACAAAAAGGATATTAAAGACGCGCTGTTGAAAAAAGTCTGGCCACTCGTTGAAGAGGGACGCATCAAGGCGGTCGTCGACAGCGTTTTCGCCCTAAACGACGCGTCGGCAGCGCATCAAAAAATGGAAGATCGCAAGCATATCGGCAAGGTCGTTCTCGAAGTCTCGTAACGACGGGCGGGCATTGTCGCGATGCGGCGCGCGCTTCGCGGCGCCATCGCGGGTTAACCCACCTGCTCCGCGAGTTTCTCGGCGTCAGCGGCGGCGCGCTTTATCGTGTTTGGCAGTAGAGCATCAATTGCTTGTGCGAGCCGCGCTTTCGGATCCGCCGGCGCGGATTTTTCTCGCAATGCTACATGGCCATCAGGCCGCACCAACAGCGCGCCAGTCGACGTCAGCTCTGAAACACTCTGCCAGTCCCCCTCCGGATCATCAAAGGTGCAGCCGCGACCAACCTCTTTTACTTCTACATGAAACGGAACATCAGCCATCGCGTTCAAGGCTTCTGTCCAAATTTCACCGTCGCTCCCGATAATCAGTGTAAAGTTATTATAGGATAGGAGATCGTGGCTCGATACGCGCTCGCCTTTGTGGTTGAGCCAAGTATGGGGAAGCCGGGCGCCCGGTTGCGCCGTTGGTTCGAATATCGTTGGGTCGTCAATTCTGTTGATGACGGGGGTGCCGTCGCTGAGCAGCGCGCCATGCTCATAAACAAACGCCAAGTCGAGCCCAAAAGAAACATAGTGACGAAGCTGGCCATCGATCGCATGGGCGATTTTTTTCAGACGCTGTTCACTTTCAGGCCCGCCGCGCCGCAAGGCTTCGACATTCTCGCGCGACGCCGCTTTGTCATCGGTTATGCCAATAGCGAGCGGCACTTCGATGTTGCGCTTTTGATTGATAAGGCTGTGTTCGCAGTTCGCTTTGGCGATGGGGCGGCACTCGGTTTCATAGGTTTTGAGAAGACCAGGATCGGCGTTCCCCGACAGAACCTCGCGGACTTTCCAAAGCAAATTATAAACATCTTGTGCGCCGGTGTTTAAGCCCAAACCGCCCGTGGGTGGAAAGCGATGCGCGGCGTCGCCCACAAGATAGACCCGACCCTGAGAATATCGCTCCGCAACTTGCGCAGTCATCGTCCATTTGTCGATCGTAACGATTTCGAATGGATGGTTGGCGTCGCCCAGGACATTTTTCAGATACGCGGCGCATGTGGATTTTGGAAAATCCTCGGGTGATTGTGTCTCTGGATCATAGGGGATCATCAACACAGCCCGTTTCTTATGATCATGCACGATCAAACTCGCAGGGGTGTCGAGATTTAGACACCAATGCACGATGCCTTCGCCGCCCTTCAAGAGTTTGGATAAATCGCTTTCAAAATAGACGGTCACATAATGCGCGATGCCGGCGGGGCCCTCCATTTCGATGCCCATGCGTCTGCGCGTTGGGCTGCCAGCGCCTTCTGCAGCAATGAAATACTGGGCGCGAATGGTCTCTTTCTCCCCGCCCGGCCGCTCAATCTCAATATGTACGGCGTCGCCTGCATCTTGGTGGTCCGAACACGACGTATCGAATTCAATTTCGGCCAAATCGCTTTCTGTCGCTTTGGCGTACAGTATCTCCTCGAGAAGATCTTGCGGCAGGTTGGCCGTGCGTGTCGGACTTTTGTCCTTGAAGGCGGCGTCTTTGCGAAAATCATAGAGGCTGAGCTTGCCGTAATTCAGTCCGGCTAGCTGATCAAAATAGGTTACATAGCGCTGCAGTTCAGGCGGCGTCGCGATGTCGGTCACCGCCGTGTCGAATCCGAACATACGATAGATTTCCAATGTTCGCGTCTTGAGGACATGGGCTGCGGGCGCGCGATGAAGTTCGCTGCGTTGCTCAACGAGCAAGTGGCGAATGCCGCTTTTGGCGAGAATGATCGACGCCAATAGGCCCGATGGCCCCGCGCCGCTGATGACAACTGGATAGTCCCTCATTTGCCCAAAACTTTCGTTTTACGCCGCGCCTGCGCGGTCATTTTGCCCGTAATCAACGCAGCCCCTCTATGCGTGCTTTTTTCAACACAGCACACATTTTGATGCTCAATCGCCAGAATACGCAGATTTTACCTTCCATGAAAGGCCAATCCCTGTCATATTGCATGCAATTATGTCGAAAGCTACAAAAACGACACGTCACCGGGAGGGAGTACAATGAAATCAAACTTGTTTTTATCGGCGGCCGCGATTGCCGTAGTTTCGAGCCCGTCAGCCGCATTCGCGCAAGCACGCGGCGCGGATACGATCGTGGTTACGGCGCAAAAGGTAGAGGAATCGATCCAAGATGTTCCTATTGCGGTAACGGCCTTCAGCGGCGATCAATTAACGCGCTCCAATATTGACGAAGTGTCGGATCTGGACCGGTTAACGCCCGGTCTCATCATATCGCAATCCAATCCCGCGCGTTCACGCGTGCGCATCCGGGGTGTCGGCAGTCGGAAATTTGATGTCGGTTCGGACCCGTCAATTGGCCTCTTCGTTGATGAGGTCTATGTGCCGCGTTTCAGCGGATTAGAGTTGAGCCTTCTTGAGGTCGAGCGCGTTGAAGTGCTCAAAGGCCCGCAAGGGACGCTTTTCGGGCGGAACACGCCGGGCGGCGCGATCAATACGATTTCAAAATCTGCTAGCGATGAACTCGAAGGATTCGTTGAGGCGGGTTACGCAAATAAAGACACGTATCACGTTAAAGCCGCGCTTTCCGGTCCCATCACGGAAACCCTAAAGGGCAGTATTTCGTTCGGCCAAGAAGACCGCGGCGGGTTCGTCACAAACACCCTTACTGGGACGACAGACGATACGTTGATGCGCGCTGGGCGCGTTAAGCTCGAATATGAACCGTCCGATACGCTTCGGATTGCAGGCACGCTGCAGTTCACCGAAACGGAGATGGACGCAATTTTGGGCACCTTAATTGCGACAGAGCCGGGGGGGCTGGCGATCCCGCTTCTGGCGCCTTTCGGTGTGACGGTCGTTGCGCCGACTGATAATTTCAACGTTGAGCATAACGTCGACGGCTCGTTAGACTCTGAAGCCCTGTTAGGCATCTTCCGTGTTGATAAGGATTTCGGCGACTATACGGTCACCTCGTTGTTCGGGTATCGAGACTCAGAGCTGAATGTCGACGAAGATCTTGAGAAGACCGCCCTGGATATTGTTCGCGGACCTGTCTTCGAAAATGCGCAGACTTATTCGCAAGAACTCCGGTTGACCGGCCCTAATTTTGTTGTCGGCGCGTTTTTCTACAAGGACAATGCGTTTAACGAGTATACTTTCATATTGGGCGCGGACTCCACAGCCACGAACTTCCCGTTCACCGGTGTGGCCCCGCAAAACGAAGTCGCGATCACCGCTGTCGATACGACAAGTTGGGCGATTTTTGGTCAGTATGAAGTCAATCTTACTGATGCGCTTACGCTGACTGTCGGTGGGCGGTATACGGAAGATGAAAAAGAGTTCACGCAAGCAGCGCTCTCCGCAAGCCCGGTAGGCCCGCCTCCGCCTCCAGGGCCGCCGCCATTCCCGCCAGGGACCGGCGCGCCGCCCGTGTTCATTCCTTATTCTTTCTCTGACGAGCTGAACTTTGAGTCTTTTGATCCGAAAGTGTCGCTGGATTATAAAGTGAACGACGACGCCATGGTGTTCTTCACCTATAGTCAGGGTTTCAAGAGCGGCGGCGTGCAGTTCACCGCCTTCTCCGAAGCTCTCGGCCGTCAGACGTTTGAGCCAGAATCTGTGAATGCCTACGAGGCTGGCTTTAAGACATCTTGGCTTGACAATGCGCTGGTCATCAATGCGTCAGGCTTCTATTACGATTATGAAGACCTGCAGCAACAACGCGTTGAAGTTGAAACTGGCGGGCCAACAGCCTTCACGCAAAATGCAACAACCGCTGAAATCTATGGCGGCGAACTTGATGCATCTTGGGCAATTAATGAAGAGTTTTTCGCCCGGTTTGCCTACGCCTATACAGAGGCGACATTCGGCGACTTTGTCGTGGATGACTCGGACCCCATGAATATTGTTGACGCCACTGGCAATCGCATTCCAGCGACGCCAAAGCACACGCTGTTCGGCTCACTCGACTATAATCATACCTTTAAAAACGACTGGTCCATCAATCTGGGTACAGATTGGTACTGGACATCCGAGCAGAATTTCGATGTTGATGATGAAGACCCATTCACAACGCAGGACGCCTATCACACAGGTATGGTTAGGGCGACCCTATACTCTCCGGGTGATGTTGTTGCGTTGACGGTCTATGGTCAAAACATCACGGATCAAGACTACTATGATCAGATCAACCGGCGTGGCGCCGAAGTCGGCGGCGATGTTGCTGACGGCGCGCGTTATGGCGCCCGGTTGCGCTACACGTTCGGCGCGCCCGCGCAATAAACCCAATCGGCTTTGCGGCGGATACTGCGTAAGTGCTCGCCGCAAAGCGCTAAACAGCGCGGTGACAAGAGCGCTGCGCGCTTGAGAACAAAGGCTGATTGCAGCGCGGGGTGTTAGATCGTCCGCGCACCAAAAGAAAATCTGCCCACCTCCCAGTGGTTAAACTCGAAGCCCGCTCGCAGTCGTCGAGCGGGCCTTTTGTATGCAATATTGCTCCCGCTCAACTTACTCGTTAAACTAGGGTTTTTGCACGAGAGGGGTGCTGGAATTGGTCACACAAACAGAGTTCATTAGCGTCCGCCTACGAGAACTCATCATGACGGGTGAATTCGCTGCCGGCGACCGCATGCAAGAAAAAGCGCTCGCGGATCGTCTTGACACGTCGCGAACGCCCGTTCGATTGGCGCTTACGGAACTCGCTAAAGAGGGCCTGCTTGAATACAAGCCGAATAAAGGCTTTGTGGTTCGCGGCTTTTCTCCAGAGCATATATTAAATGCGATTGACGTACGCGAAGTGTTGGAGGGGATGGCGGCGCGTATGGCCGCGACGATCGGTCTATCTGAACAATCGCAGAAGAAGTTGCGCGCGTCGTTGTTGCAAATTGATGGCCTATTGGCGAAAGAAGAATTTGAATACGCTGACGCTAAAATGTACGCAGAAATAAATGGGGACTTTCACAGCACCATTGTTGAAGCGGCGCAAAATGAAGTGCTTGTCGAGATGGTGGAAAAATTTGACGCCATTCCCCTGGCGGGTTCCAAATCCTTCGCTCTTGTAACCACGAAGGACTTAGCGGCAATCCATCAGCTGATGGAGCGAAATCAACAGCAGCACCACTGGGTTTATAACGCGATTGTCGACCAGGATCCCGCGCGGGCGGAAACGATCTTCCGCCAACATATCCATGAGGCTCGCGACGTTCTTGGTCGGGTGATGAAAGATCTACGGCAAAGCAAAATCAACACTTCGGATTTTCCGCTTTTACGGTTGGTGGGCTGAGCGCCGGTTTACGCAGTAGCGGTGGCGCTTGTCGCTAATCGGCTGCGCGCCATCCAGAGGAGACCGGCGGCCACCGGCGCCATGATGAGCGTCAATGTGAGAAGCCCAAACGCCAAACTGTCTGGCCGATCCCACCGCTCAGAGAACACAGCCACGAGCACAGGGCCTAACCCTTGCCCTAAAATCGCAAGAAATGTGAGATTGATCGCCATCAGTCGCGCCCGGATCCAATCTGGACCAATAATTTGAATGGCGATCGCAGGCATGACAGTGCTGGCTGACAAGGCGAACAGCGCCGCCACGATTCCGATCATCAACACAATCGTGTTCGCGTTCACAATCGTTGCAATAAGGGATGCGCTCGCGACCGCACACATCAAGAGCAAAACGATAGGGATTGCGTCACTCCTCCCGGCGTTGGCCAGTCGTTGCGCCGCCCACGGACTAAATAAGGTCCCAAGAATCGCCGCTGGCGGCCCCACGATCCCAAGTATGAATCCGGCTTGCGCCGGATCAAACGCATGGGCGCGAATGAGCAGCGTTGGGACCCAAGAGATAATACCCCACGAAATTGCGCTTAGCGCGCCGACGCCGCCAAAAAGTCCTAAATACAAACGCCATTCCTTTTTCAGATAAGGAATGGCCGGTTCGGCGTGAAGCGTTTTGTCCGCTTTGCGGCTGCGCTCCGGTTCGCGAATGACCAGCGCCGCGACACCGGCCAACAGCACGGTCGGCGCGCCGACGATCACAAGCGTGATGCGCCATGCTTCCCAATCCATCCCGACCGCAAAACTTTCGGCCAATTTGATTGCGCCGCCGCCAAGCATAAAAGCACCCGTTCCCATCAGTACGCCGGTCGCCATATAGAGACTTGTTGGGAATGCTCGTTTTTCAGGTTTGAAGAGATCGCCGATCAATGAAATCGCCACGGGCGAGAGGGCCGCTTCGCCGATGGCGACGGCGGCGCGCATCACCAGCAAATAGGCGAAACTATTTGCGAAGGCGGACAATATTGTCGCTACGCCCCATAACGCAACGCCGATAACCAAAACAATGCGCCGATGACCGCTGTCCGCGATATGTGCGATCGGCAGCCCAATCAATACATAGAGGACCGCGAAAGCGAATCCGATCAGAAGCCCCATCTGCGTGTCGGACAAGCCTAGGTCGGATGAAATTGGATCAATTAGGAGGACGAGAATCATGCGGTCCAGGAACGAGACCACATAGAGAAGACACAATAAGGATACGACGATCCAAGCGTATAGGGGGCTTGCGGAGGTTTTCGCGTTGGTCTGCGTTGCGGCTTGGGCCGCGCTATTTCCCGTCACGCCTGGATTTCCATTCTTCATAAGCGGTGTCTATGTCGAATGGCCAACCGATGGGATTTTCAGAAAACGGCGGGTCGAAATGTGGAATCGTCGCATTTGCCTCTTCATAAGATTTATAAAGCTCATCCCAGAGCTCGATCAAATTGAGGTCCGGATCGCGAATGTAAATTCCGTAACCAACCCGATGGTTGATGGCTTTATCGACCGTGCCGCCCTGCTTTACAAACCGGTCGTAGATCTCAAAAGAGTTGTCGCGCGAGCCCGTATCGATCGAGATATGGTAGAGCCCAGCCTTTTTGACTACCGGATCGCCAAAATCTGGCGGCGCTTGCACGAGCGCGAAATCATGATGCTTTTCGCCAAACGTCATCCCCGTAAACTTGCCCTTTGACTCGGCCATAATTTTCAAACCGAGGACGCTTTGATACCACTCTACGGAACGCTCCAGATCCTTACAGTAAAGAGCGATATGTGTGACAAATTTCGCCATCTCCAAGCGTCTCCTAGTGACGCGCTTTTTTAACGACCGCGCGCGCGAACCCAAATATCGAGATGATACGCGCGCCGCCATGGCCGATTGATCGACGGTCTCTGCCGACCCCGTCAAGGCGACAAGCAATGGTATTGATCGCTCACCTCATATGCGTTCCATATGCCATATTGCATGCAATGTGTCTAGGGAGCACTGGCCCTTAGAGGGGCCAGGGTGCGCGATCGATGAGCCGGTTCATTCTCTGTTCAAAGGACACGGGCTGCGGCGAGGGCGATTCCGCGCTGCGACCAAAAAACCGGGGTGGTTCTTGATGCGCAGAAACGCCTGAGTGGCCGAGCTTCAGCGCGCGTGACGACTGGGGCGGCCCCCATAACTGCATCGCATTCGCTGCGTTATTTTTTATCACCCATGGCATCCAACGTATACGGCACAAATTTTCGGCTTGACGCATTGGTCGCAAAATTTCGATCGAGCGGTGGAAATGCCCGCTGGGCGCAGTTTTTTCGATCGCATATACGGCAGCTCACCCCGATCGGCGTGACGTTTTTGTCCGCCGTAAGGTCAATCCCGTCCGCATAGACGACCTTATCAGCCGCGCTGATGTCGCAGCCCAACGCCACGGCGTAATGTCGATTGAAACCGTCAAAGCGCCCGGCCCGCTTCACGATCGCGCGCGCGATACTCAGATATTTCGCCCCGTCCGGCGTTTCGATAACTTGAACGAATACGCGCCCCGGCGAGGTAAAAGATTCGTGGACGTTCCATAGCGGGCATGTGCCCCCATAGCGCACAAATTGCAGCTTTGTCGCTGAGTGCCGTTTGGTGATGTTTCCTGCGCGGTCCACGCGCGCGAAAAAGAACGGGACGCCGTTTGCGCCTAGCCGCTGAAGATTGCTCAGGCGGTGGCAGACTTGTTCAAAGCTGACGCCAAAGTGATGCTGCAACTGCTCGATATCATGCCGTAACGCCGCGGCTGTTTGGCGAAATGCGGCGTAGGGCATGATCAGCGCGCCGGCAAAATAATTGGCCAGCGAGATACGGCAGATATCTTCCGCATGCGATGTTGTGAAGCCAGCAGCGGCCAGTAATTCGTCAAGTTCGGCGGCCTGTTCGGTCAATCCAATGATCGCCGCGAGCTGAAAAGATAACGTCGACTGCGCCAGGGATCCGTTTAGCGCGATCTCGCGGGTGTCCTTATCAACCGTATAGATGACGTCGGTGGGGCTGTTTGGGAGAGCGGCGGTGACGGAAAAGCCATGACGATCTTTCACGTAAGCGCATAATCGATCAAACGCATTCGGCCCGTAGAGGGCGTGGGTCTCGGCAAGATGTTCGGCGGCGACGTCTAACGAGGCGATGTAATTATCGGCATGATGAAAATAATCGCGCACTTCGTCATAGGGCAGGGGCTGCTCAAGAAGCGGCTTGCCTTGGGGTGGCGGGTTCACCTCCAACTGCGCGTTCAAGACCTGGAGACGCTCTTCATATCGTTTGTTTTGTTGATGGCTGGCCAGGAATAGGCGCGCAAGCTCGGGCGCGGACCGCACAAGGTGGCGCACGACCCGAGGTTCAAGCTGGGGCGCGCTGTAGGCAGGATCTAACGCGGCGTTCAGGACCTCTTGGGCGTGTTGATCCGCAATGTCGGACGAAAATTGCCCCACATCGACGCCCAGTTCCATCGATAATCCCATTAGGATTGTGGCGGACACGGGGCGATGGTCATGCTCCAGCTGGTTCATGTAACTGGGGGATACGTTCAACCGAGCCGCTAGCGCTGCCTGGCTAAGGCCCATCTGAGCGCGAATCTGGCGCAATTGCGCACCGGCAAAGAGTTTTTCGCGGCTTGTCGGATCGGGCATCGCAGCCTCCCAGGCCGATTAACAAGATTAACAAAATGGCACTTTTTTCCGCAATGTGCACTATTTTTCCGCCCAAATTTGTGTTTTCTACGCGCCAAATGAAATTCACAAAATAAGCATAGGATTGTTATTCATGCATCAGCACGCCGTTCGCGCTCATCCTTCCAAAGACCAGCTTGCGAGAGAGGACCAGCTTGCATGGAAAATGGCCGAGGTCGCCGCCGACCCCGTCGAGGTCGAGGCGGAGACTGTGGAGATGATCATTAATCGGATCATCGACAATGCGTCTGTGGCGATCGCGTCGCTCAATCGCGGACCTATTAAGACGGCGCGGGCCCAGGCCAAAGCCCATTTACGAAACGGCGGCGCAACGCTTTTCGGAACGCCCCACGACGTGCGTGTGGCGGCGGAATGGGCGGCGTGGGCCAACGGCACGGCGGTGCGAGAGCTCGACTTCCATGACACGTTCTTAGCCGCGGATTATTCGCATCCGGGCGACAACATTCCGCCGATCCTTGCGGTCGCCCAACAAACGGGCAAAAGCGGCCGCGATCTAATTCGCGGGATTGCGACAGGGTACGAAATTCAGGTGAACCTTGTAAAAGGCATTTGCCTGCATGAACACAAAATCGATCACATCGCGCATATCGGCCCTTCCGCCTCAGCGGGTGTCGGCACGCTGCTCGGGCTCGATAAAGACGTTATCTATCAAGCGATTCAACAGGGTCTTCACACAACCGTCAGCACACGTCAGTCGCGCAAGGGGGAAATTTCTTCCTGGAAGGCGTTCGCGCCCGCTTATGCCGGCAAACAAGCGATTGAGGCGGTCGACCGGTGCATGCGCGGCGAAGGCGCCCCCTCGCCAATCTACGAGGGCGAAGATTCGGTTTTATCCTTCATCCTGAACGGCCGTACCGCACGCGACCAAGGCAAGAACCCCTATGAGCCCACATATACCGTGCCGCTTCCCGGCGCCGGCGAACCCAAGCGGGCAATCTTAGAGACCTACACGAAAGAACACTCCGCGGAATATCAGTCGCAGGCTTTGATTGACCTTGCGTTCAAGATGGGGCGCGTGATTGAAGGCAAAGGCGGCTTTGATGCTGTCAAGTCTATTGTTCTGCATACGTCTCATCATACCCATTACGTCATCGGCACTGGCGCGGGCGACCCGCAAAAGATGGACCCGCATGCCAGCCGCGAAACGCTCGACCATTCAATCATGTACATCTTCGCGGTCGCCCTTCAGGATGGTGCTTGGCATCATGTGCGCTCCTACGCGCCCGAACGCGCGCAGCGGGAGGACACGGTTCGACTGTGGCACAAGATTTCCACGACCGAAGACCCCGAATGGACCCGTCGGTATCATTCGCCCGATCCAAACGAAAAGGCCTTCGGCGCAAAGGTCGTTGTGACGATGGACGATGGTTCTGTCATTGAGGACGAGTTAGGGATTGCAAATGCGCACCCTTTCGGCGCCCGCCCTTTCGGTCGCGACGAGTATATTGGGAAATTCCTAACGCTGACGGAAGGCATCCTTGAGAAGTCAGAAAGCGATCGGTTCTTAGAGCTCGTTCAGCGGCTGCCGACGCTCGGGAATGCGGATCTTTTGGCGCTAAATCCTGTGGCGCCGCAAGAGTATCTGGAAGAAAACGGCTTGGCGGGAATTTTCTAGAAACGTGTAAGCGGCATTCCTTCGCAGACATTATGGTGAGCTGATGCTCTTTACAAAAAAGACCCATACAGAGAAGAGAGCGGCGCTCCGCGCATTGCTCGATGATGGCGAGCTGCATCAGTTCCCTGGCGCGTTCTCGCCCTTTGTGGCCCAGATGATTGAACGCAAAGGCTATCCCGGTGTTTATATCGGCGGGGCGATGTTGACCGCAGATTTGTGCTTGCCTGACATTGGCCTTGCGACGCTTACAGAATTCGCGGATCGCGGCGAGCAGATCGCCCGCGCGACAGATTTGCCCGCCTTTATCGACATCGACACTGGCTTTGGCGAGCCCATGAGTGCGGCGCGAACCGTCCGTATTCTGGAAGAAAAGGGCCTTGCGGGATGCCATATCGAAGATCAGGTGATGCCCAAACGCTGCGGTCATCTCGATGGCAAAGAAATCGTTGCGCCGGAGGTTATGGTTCAGCGTGTTCGCGCGGCCGCGGACGCCAAACGGGATCCGAATTTTGTCGTCATCGCTCGATCAGATGCTCGCGCAGCGACGGCTCATAGATGCGAATCTGCTTCGCCAATGTCGGCAGATCCCGCCAGCCGAGGACAATGCGGGCATTGGTGAGCAGGCGATCGGGGCTGCCCTCGCCCTGCCTGCACGTCGCGATCCCCATCACCGTGGAGACTTTGCATTCGCCCAACTCGGTAGACACGCTGAAGTCCAGCGCCTCGATCAGCGCCTCGGCCAC
>JBCDBM010000019.1:0-24263 GCA_039183665.1 Pseudomonadota bacterium
CCGCGACGCGCTTCGACTTACGAAGCGTATCGATGCAAACATTCGATGCGATCTTGTAAAGCCACGTCCCAAATTTTGCGTCCCTTTGGCGCCACCGCCCGACATGACGCCACAGCCGCAAAAACGTTTCTTGCGTTGCATCTTCAGCCGCATGGTCAGAACCCAGCATACGCCGACAAAGCGCAAAGATGTGTCCTGAGTGGCGATCCACGAGTATCGCAGCCGCCGCCCTATCGCCGGCGCCGGCGCGCAGCGCAAGCGCGTCGTCCGTTTCTGCGCGGACATCAAAAATGGGCGAGGCCTTCCTTTGTTCGACGCTAGCCGCGCCAAAGAGAGCAACGCGTCGGCGCATGGCGACGCGTTGCGCACAATGAAGGCTAATCGTTTTTGGGTCCACCGCCGCGACCGCCCTTATGCTTGCGATGCTTTGGCCGTTCGTCTTCGTCGATTACGCCATCGCCATTGTCGTCCATCGCGTCAAAGCGCGCCTCGGCTGCATCGAGAAACTCATCTCTATCGATAACGCCGTCGTCATTCACATCGGGATTGCGCGCCTCTCGGCGCTCTTCCATCATCTTTTTGCGGTACGCGCGGGCTTCATCTTTAGAGACAGCGCCATCGCCGTCGGTATCCGCATTCGCGACAAACTCAGCGCCATGTTCGGCGATTTCTTCTGCGGTAATCACCCCGTCGCCATTCAAATCAGCGTCCTTTCCCGGGTGGCCATGTCCTTTGGCGACGGCGACGCCGATCGACACGCATAGCGCCGCAGCGCCGACGCCTGCATAGATTAAGGTTTTCATTTCGGTTCCTTTCATCGTTCCCAGCTATGAGTTGAACGTTGGGGAACCCAAAATCCGTCGCGAAAAATACCTACGCGCTGTCCGACCGATGGGCTTCAGCAAGGGCGCTTTCCGGCGTCGAAAGGAGGCGAGCGGCAACACGCCCCTCGGTCGGCGATGGAACTGAAATTTCATAGTCTTTATAGGGGCTTGTTGCAGAAACATCGGCGAACGCGACGACGCGTCGGAGCGCAGGCGACCAGGCGCAACTGGTTACTCGACCGACAGTCTTGCCTTTCGCAAAAACAGCGGCGCCAGGCGTCGAGCGGTCATCATCAATGGCGAGAACCGTTAACCGCCGGGTCTCGGCGCCCGCACTGTGGCGCAACGCCCGGCGGCCATTAAACCAACCAGCGTTCACCGGGGCCAGATGAGGCAACCCAATTTCGCTGGGTAAGCGCGCACTCTTAGCGCCTATGGCAGCATGGGTGCGCGCGGCAGGAACAAAATCGACGCCCGGGCGCGGTGCGCCGCTTTCAATGCGGAGCACTTCTAATGCGTCGGCCCCAATAGGGCGCGCCCCGCCACGGCGGCGCAAGCGTTGCCAAAGCGTCAGCGCTTCGTCTCGCGGATAGAGCAACTCAACCCCTGGAATGACCCCGAACTGTACCGGGCGCGCCGACGTTTCCACGCCCGATTGAACTGCTGATGCGGTGAGGTTTTGTGCTGGGGCGCGAAGGCCTGCTTTTTCGAGCGCGTCATCCGCTTTCGGTCCAAATACGCCAAGGGCGGCGACTTCATTGGATATGTCAGCGATTTCAACATTTAGGCCGCGCGCCGCTAGCTGCAGGCGTCGCGGATGACCTGTCGGCGTCGTCAGTAAAAAGAGGGATTGTGACGCGCGCGAAACTTCAGCCAAGTCGACGACATATCCCGCGTCATCCAACATCAGCCCCCGTGCGCTTTCACCAAGTTTAAGCTGTAAGGCCGGGGCTGTCGTCAAGCGCGACAAGAATGCCGCCGCATCGGGGCCGGCGACAGTCGCCCGCGCTAAAGCGCCAAGATCGGTGACGACGGCGCTGCTCTTCGCCGCTGCGTACTCGTCGTCTACAGACGTCATAACCCGCGCAACACTCAATCCGTTTACGGACGTCCATGCATTGGCCTCGCTTTCCGAGGCGACCGCAGAATAAAGCGGGGTGGCGCGCGGCGCCTTTAAGAAAATATCTTCGGCGGGAAAAATCATGCGGCGCGGCGACCGCGACGAAGGTCGCGCAACGCGGATTTCGCCGCCGTCCGCGCAGCCAAACAAGAAATACCAGCGCCGATCTGCGCCTCGGGACCGCAGAAATAAAGCCCGGCAACGCCCGCGCCAGCACTCAATGCGCCAGCGCGCGCATGTTGCGAAAGCACACTCGGGCGCGATGCGAAGACGTCAGCGTGTTCACCAATAGCCGCAGCCAAATCGGATGATAAAACGAGATCGCCGCCGTCGTCACTAAATGAGAATTCAGGCAAGCGCTTTTTGACAGCGCTTAGAATGGCTTGAGCCATTTCAAGGCGCCGAGACTCGTCGCCTGATCCGATGAGGGGAAGCGGATGGGCCATGACCGACATCAGTTCAAGATTGTATTTTTGGGACGCATCATTCAGCACATCGGGAAAGACCGCTTCGATGATAAGGTCTTCAGGAACAGCGCCGGCGCGCGCCGCAGCGAACGCAGCCTTCAGCTGCTCGGGCGAAAGGGCGCCCACGATACGCTTTGCGAAGAGTTTTTTAGCCGCATCATCACGCTCAACATTTTTCAGCAAGAGGTGCATCTGCGCGGACGCAGTTTTAGCGGGCGCTTGCCCAAGCAGAGTCTGGAAATCGATATCAAGCGCATGTGCGCCCACGAGGCCCAGATATGTTCGAGACGCGCCAAGCGCGGAGATGACAATCGGCGCACGAATTTGACCGCCATCGGCAAATTCAACGCCCGCCACTGTATCACGTTCGATAATGATCGAATCGACCGTGAGCGATGTGCGTATGTCTACTTTTGCGGCTAGCGCCGCGTTGCGGAGCGACTCAATGACCGCGACAGCGCCGCCCTTAGGAAAGCTCAGCGCGCCTTGCAACCCGGCGCTGTCGCCGGACCAACGGCGCATCAACGCCAAAAAGCTAAACGGTTCGCTGGGGCCGTCGGCGCCATATAAATGTGTTTCCGCAAAAAGGGCGGCGCGAAGATCGTCGTCGAGGCCATAACGCGCCATCACATCGTCAGTAGACGCAAGCATAAAATACTGAAGCCGCTGGGCGACATCGCGCGGCGCGCCTTTAAGCGCTTTGAGGGCGCGCGCAGACGCGGGCTCAAGCGCCCCGCGCGGCGGCGCCGCAAAGACTGGCCGCAATCGCGATGCCGCTTCAAATCCGTCTCGGACGAACGTCTCTAACGCGGCAGTTTGCGTGCGATCTTGGAGCTTTTGGACCGCGCGACGCCAATCACCGGCGCGGTCCAATAAGCGTCCATCGGAAAATCGATACTGTGTCTCGATACAGCGCGCTGCATAGGACAGCCCGAACCGATATAGCCCGAGTTCGGATACAACATCCGCATCCAGATTAGACAACAGATGCTCGCCATCGATGACCTCGTGGCCCGACGATAGTGCGCGGCGCCGTACAGCGCCGCCAATATGCGATGAAGGCTCGATGAGTGCGGTTTTAAGCCCCGCCTTGCCAAGATACGCGGCGGCCGCCAATCCATCCGCATTCGCACCAATAACGACAGCGTCAAAACCGCCTTCAATACGACCACGCAGCGCCGTCTTTTCTTCTGTGTCAGTCAAGGCTCAAAATCCGATCGACGAGTTTCACCGCCGCGCTGATCGCATTGTGGCGCTGGGGCTGAACGATGACGTCGCTTAGGGGCGAGATACTGGCTCTTGAATTCGGATCCCCTTCGCCGAAGATTTCGATTTCGCTTGCCGCAACATTTTCGGACAAATTCCTGAGCCGCTTTGAAAGTCGCTCTGTCATTCTGGCTGACGCCGCTTGTCGATCTTGGCCTGTCCAGGCGCGCCATTCCCCGTCCATCCGAAACCGCGCGGGACAGTAAGACGTGCGCGCAATGATATCGCCATTGTCGCAAAACTCGAACGCCAGCGGCAACTGATCGGGCAACCGACCATCGACGACCGCATCCCGCGCGCTCTGCAATTCTGCCGCGTCGCCGACAATTTGAAACACCGCGCGATCATCCCCGTTCGGCGCTTTTATGGGCTTGCGCATTTTCAAACGCAGCACCGCAACGGCGGCGCCAGGCGCGGAAAGCGGCGACGAAGCGTCAATCACGCCCTGTTGCGCCGCCGCTTCAGGCGTCGCGAACATGACAAATCGGCTTTTGATCGCTTCATCAGCGCTCGTTTCAACCAGATGGTATTTGCTGCGCCGCTTAGAGATCGACATCAGGTCATCATCGATAATAGAGACGCCCTCAGCACGGCAGGACGCAATGAGCGCGTTTTTGACGCTAGGGCCGGACGCCGGGGCGCGAACGCGCCACGCATCCTCCTCAAACAACTCGGTGAGCGTTAGCGCTGAGCCCGGCTCCTCGCCGCCCAGACCTGAGGCGCCAAGCGCATGGGCGGCGACATGAAGCTTAAGGGGGTCATGTTCGAAGTAGTCATCTAAAATCGCCGCGCACGACCCGGACAGTGTTCGCACAGCTCCAAGCGCGCGCGGGTCTTCATAAAGGCGCGCCGGTAAATCAGCGCCGTTGAGCACGGCTGACGTCGCAGCGCCTGTTAGGAGATCAGCCTCACTCAAGACACGAAGATCATCGACAAATGACGACCACAACGCGCTATCGCTCGGGGCTTCATCCGCTAACGTAAAGGCGGTTGCCCGGGGCTCTACGCCCGTTGAGATAGCGCCCCCATCGGCAAATAGCGTAATACGTGCAGAAACTGGGTCGAGATGTAGTCCGTACGCGTTTAGATTTAGACGCCGCCAGACAAAGTTCGGTACGCGCGCACATGACGGGGATGGGTTGCCCAGCTGCGGCGCGCCTTTGTCTTGTGTCCTGATGATCGCGGCGCGGGCGCCCGCTTGTCCTGCGCAAGCCGCCGCGCAAAGCGCAGCTTCATCATCGCCGATTACAATGAGATCAAAACTCGACGTCATCTCGTTTCAGGCGCTCCGACTGGCGTCAGACCCAGCACCGTGGCGTATAATTCTACAATTTGCGCATGCCGCTCCGTTAAGAACGCTTCCGCCGCCGCTATGGTGGGCGCTTCACAGATAAAGGCCATCCGATTGTTAAGCGCACCGCCCGCAGTTGCAGGGTCGAATACGCCGCCGGCCCCCGCCCGCGCGGTCTGTAAAATAGCATCGTACAAAGACTGCGTTTGCGCAAGGAGTCTGGCTGATTCTTCAGATAACGCGCCGCGTTCGGCCAACCACTCAATTGTCGCGCTAACTCTTTGCGGGGCGCGTCCCGTATCATCACCAAGCGTTAGAAGTAGATACTGACAGATGAAGGCGATATCTGTCGCGCCGCCATGGGTCGTCTTGAGATCCCAAATCGTCGCTGGTTTTTTGGCGTCGAGTAGCCGCCGACGCATGTCGTTGACGTCGTTTGCGACGGCGGCGGGGTCGCGCGCAGCGCCAAGAATGCGCACCGTCTCTGCTTCCACAGCGGCGGCCAAGTCGGGGGCGCCGGCGACGAAACGCGCTTTGGTTAACGCCATGATCTCCCAGGTCCATGCGTCATGATGATAGTACTGGCGGAATGCATCAAAACTCACCGCTGCCGGGCCCGCGCCGCCAGAGGGACGTAACTGCATGTCGACGTCATAAAGCGCGCCTTCTTGGGTCGCAGCAGAAAGCGCAGTCACAACGCGTCGGACAAATCGGGTGAAGTACTCTGTTGCGCCCAATGGGCGGGATCCATCGGACTGCGCGCCCGCCGGCGCATCATAGATGAACATCAAATCGAGATCCGATGTCGCGGTCAGATCTCTTGCGCCCAGCCCCCCGAGGCCAAGAACCGCGACGCCGCCTTCGATATCACCGTGCCGTCTGCGAATCTCGTCATGCGCAACGCCAAGCAAATTCTGGATAACGGCGTCCGCGATTGCGCTAAAAGCAACGGCCGCTTGTTCATAATCACCCACGCCCGCCATGAGCCTGCCGGCCGCCAGAAACCGCTCATCGGCCGCCCAGCGACGCGCCGAATTGAGCGCTGCTTCAAAATCTTCCGCATTTACCAGCACCGCCGCCAAATCATCGCGCAACGCCGTCGCGCTAGGCGGCGCATCCGCCCATGCGCCCTCTATCAAGCCTTCAATACGTTCGGGCCTGCGGGACATCTCTTTGCGCAGATAGGGCGATATCGTCACCATACTGATGAGCGCATCGAAAATACTGGGGTTTTGCGCAAGCAGGGAAAAGACTTGGACCCCGGCAGGCAAATTCTTCATGAACCCATCGAAGGCAAAAAATGCCGCATCTGGATCATTCGCGGCACTGAGCGCGCGCATAAGCGGGGCCTGAAATTTCGTCAGCAAGCCGCGGGCGCGCTCTGTCCGCGTCGCCCGCGTCCCGCCTGCGTGCCAGGCTCTCACCGTGGCGGCGACTTCTTCAGGCCGGCGAAACCCTAATTCCCGCAACGTTTCCAGGGTCGCTGGATCGTCATCAACGCCCGTGAAGACCAGCGCACCGGTGCTCTCATCGTCATCGTCGGCGTCTGCGAACAACGCATCATAGTGATCGCGCACAGTCCGGAGGACATTCAAAACGTCATCGCGCAACGCGTTGGCGTCCGGCGCCCCAGCAAACGCCGTTAGCCGATCTATGGCCTCAGCCTGTGTTGGAATTTTGTGAGTTTGTTCGTCATTGATCATTTGAAGACGGTGTTCGAGACGGCGCAAATACCGATAAGCGCTGTCAAGTTCCGCCGCAGCGGTCGCGTCCACGTGATCAAACTCGGCAAGAGCTTTAAGGGCCTCCAGAGTCTTTTTTGATCGCAGCGCCGAGTTCTTGCCGCCCAGAATGAGTTGTTGCGTTTGCGCATAAAACTCAACTTCTCGGATACCGCCGCGACCCAGCTTCAGGTCATGACCGGCAAACTCGATGTCATGGCCGCCGCGCGCAGATTGAATCTGACGCTTCACCGCTTTGACATCGTCAATCGCGGCATAGTCCAAGTATTTTCGCCAGATGAAAGGTCTCAGCGCATTGAGGAATTGTTCGCCAAGCGCCAAATCACCAGCAGCAGCGCGCGCCTTAACAAACGCCATCCTTTCCCAATTTTGTCCGTGTGCTTCATAGTAACTTTCAGCGGCGTCGATGGTGAGCGCAATAGCGGAAAACCCGGGGTCCGGACGCAAACGCAAATCCGTTCTATAAACATACCCATCTGCGGTTTGTCGCTGAAGGCGGTCGACCAAGTCGCGGGTTAAAGCGATAGCGAGTTTGCGCGCCTTGTCAGGATCGCCCGCTGCAAGCGCGGCAGGCTCATAAAGTACGATCAGATCAATGTCGCTCGAATAGTTGAGCTCATGGGCGCCGAGCTTTCCCATTGCGAGAACCACCAGACCTGGCGCCGATGGCGCTAGGTCGAGATTGCGCGCGGCGCCGGCGAGCGCCGATGCGATCAATGCGTCTGCGATTTCAGACAGCGCCGCGGCCGCCTCCACAACGTCGATCGCTCCGCCGATGTCGCCAAGCGCAATTGCAAGGGCGGCCTCGTTCTTCACCTGGCGCAACGCGCTGAGCTGCGCGTCGTCTTGGAGCGTCGCGCCGGCGTTTTGCGCCGAGGTGCATAGCGCGTGAAGCGTGGTGTCGAGCGGTTGGTTTAACATCTCACTGACGCGCGCGGGCGCCCGAGAAATGAGCCGTCGCAAATAGGGAGCTGAGCCGGCAACGCCGTTTAGCAAGGCTTGCGCGTTCGTCGGTAGCGCGAAGAACTCAGCGCCAAACGCATCACGCATTTGCGCCGCCGCGTCCAGATCATAAGGAACAGGCGCGGTTTTAATGGTTTCGCTAAGCGCGCGCGGCGAGGTCATTAAGTCGAGTTGATCATGTTGAGCGGCGCTTGACCATAGCGGTCAAAACGCAAAAACCGCCACAGCGCGATGGCGCCATGGCGGTTTTTTGTTCGTTGCATAAGGCCCGTGCGGCGTTAGCAGCCGGCGGCAGTTTTCAAGCTTGAAGACGGACGGAAGCGCAAGCTTTTCGAGGCTTTAATTTTAATCTCTTCGCCTGTGCGCGGATTGCGTCCTTTGCGCGCCGGGCGTTTCGAGATTGTGAAAGTCCCAAATGTGCCGATCGTATATTTGCCCGATTTTTTTGCGCTTTTCAGGCCACTTTCGATTTCGCCAAAGACCAACTCGACGAGACGTTTTGCTTCTGCATTGCTCATATCGCCCTTATCGGCGATGCTCGCGATGAATTCCGCTTTGCTCATGATCGCTTCCTTTTTTTATCGACTCCAAAGAACGAAACGGCCCGCCCCGTTCTTATATGGTCAGAAAACAAGAACTGATTTCCCCTCAGCCGCAAGGGGTGCGCTCGTCGCAAACCCAGTTTTTTGCTTCATTCCCGGGAAATCGCGCTGATTTAAGACCCGTCAAAAGGCGGAAACGCCATGACAACGCGCAGGCCTCGGCCGCCGTCCTCGCCACGCTCATGGGGCAGCCCGTCTTCAAAACGCAAATCCGCATGGTGCCCGCGCGCAATGGCGGCCACAAGACTAAGCCCCAGACCAGAGCCTGGCGTGGAGCGGCCCTCGTCGAGACGCACAAATCGCTCGCGAATGCGGTCGCGATCACCCTCAGCAACGCCAGGTCCGTCATCCGATACGCTCAGCACCGCGCCGCCAATTTCCGTCGGTTCGACTTTGAGCTCGATGCGATCGCCGCCGCGCGCGTATTTCAGCGCATTGTCGAGAAAGTTGGCGATGGCTTGAGATACAAGTTCGCGCGACCCCTTTACGGGCGGCGTTGGCGACGTGATCATCACCAGATTGAAGCCGGCGTCTTGGGCGGCAGGTTCATATAGCTCCGCCATTTCTTCTGCAATCGCAACCAAATCGATGGGCTTCATCGCGCCGCCGCGTTCGCCTGATTGAATGCGCGCAATCGACAGCAATGCGTTGAACGTATCGAGCATGTTTTCCGTGTCGATCAGCGTGGCGTTTAGCGCGTCCTCTTTGGCGGTCGCATCGCCCTTTTGCGCGTCAATCAACCGGTTCTTGATGCGCGTGATGGGTGAGCGCAGATCATGCGCGATGTTGTCGCTCACCTCGCGCATGCCTGCCATCAAGCGTTCGATTTGGTCGAGCATAGAATTTAGATTTGTGCTGAGATGATCGAGCTCATCGCCAGCGCCGCTTTGCGGAATCCGTTTTGATAGATCGCCAGCGCGGATAGCGCGCGCGGTTTTGTTCACCACCTCCACGCGGCGCAGCAAGGAGCGCGAAAACAGCAGGCCGATTACGACGCCAAGCGCGACGGTAGCGTATAAAATCCGCATAATGACCTTCGCTACGCGATCGCGCAAAAACTCTTGGGCTGCAATATCGCGCGCCACGATCAAGAGATAGGACTGGGCGGCCTCTGGCGACGCGCGAAAGCGGACGACCTTGCCGCGCCCTTTTCGTTGTTCGATACCCTGCTCGCGTCCCGCTGCATCAAGCCGCGGCCGTTCAAACTCGAAGTCGAAAAAGTTGCCTTCCGCGGTCAGCGTCTCAGGGGGCAACGCCGTTAAATTTCCCGCTAACACGGCGCCGGACGGCGCGCCGATCAACATGTAAATCCCATCGTCACGCCAAGCGGTGCGCTGCCGGATGACGCGGGTCAGCATGCCCGGCCCGCTCGTTGCAAATAAATCAGCGAGCACCGTAATTTCAGTATTGATGGTTTGTTCTGTTTGCCGCGCGGCGGCGCCAAAGGTCGCCCCGTAGAGCACAGCCCCTAGGACGCCAACGGCGGTCGTAAAAAGCAGCACATAAATGACAGTGAAGCGAAACGACGTCGTGCGGAGCAGCCGCAGCATCGTTTAGTCAGCGTCCGACAAGGTGTAGCCAGCACCGCGCACAGTGCGCAAAAGCGGGGTCGAAAAGTCCTTATCGATTTTAGAACGCAGACGCGAAATATGCACATCGATAACGTTCGTCTGCGGATCAAAGTGATACTCCCAGACGTTCTCCAGAAGCATGGTGCGCGTCACCACTTGGCGGGCGTGGCGCATGAGATATTCGAGCAAGCGAAACTCTCGCGGCTGGAGGTCTATCTTCCGGCCCGCGCGACGCACGGTGCGCGTGAGAAGATCAAGCTCCAGGTCGCCCACTTGGTAGCGGGTTGTGACCGAAGCGGGCGCCGCGCGGCGACGCCCAAGGGCTTCAACCCGGGCGATGAGTTCTGAGAACTCATAAGGCTTCACTAGATAATCGTCGCCGCCGGCCTGAAGGCCTGAAACACGATCATCAACTTCGCCAAGGGCTGAGAGAAACAACGCCGGTGTTTCGTCGCCTTCATCCCGGCGCTTCGTGAGGAGCGAAAGCCCATCGAGTTTGGGCAACATGCGGTCGACGATATAGGCGTCATATTCGCCAGACGTGGCCATGTTGAGCCCGCTCTCGCCGTCGAGGGCGTGTTCAACCACATGGCCGGCTTGGCGCAACCCCTTGGATACGAATGCAGCCGCTTCGGCGTCGTCTTCGACCAGAAGGATTCTCATATCGTCACCTTAAGAGATCTAAAGCTGTTGTAATCGTCGGCGTTGTGATTCGCTACGCATGGACCTCGCGCCAAGGCGAGATGGGGATTGGCTGAGCGCCTTTCCCCCACCGGTTATTGTATCGCCCATTTGGAGCCGGTTTTTTAGCCTTGATCAAGCGAGAGCGCGCTGAATTGACGATTTTCGCCCAGTTGCAAGCGCACCAACACCGCGTCTTTGCCTTCTTTTTTCGCGCCCGCAATCTTATCGCGCAGATCATTGGCCGTTTTGACGTCCTGGCCGTCGATTTGGAGAATAACGACCCCGCGTTGAATGCCGGCGGCTTGGGCGGGGCTGCCCGGTTGCACGGCCGTTACGACAACGCCGTCGACCTCGTCGGGCACGCGGAATTGCTGGCGCAATGTCGGGTTCAGCTCAGAGACCCGCAAGCCGACGTCAGCGGCCAAAGAGTCTTCTTCTTCCGCCTCATTGTCGTTCACCGCGACTTGTTCATCCGCTTCGCGCTTGCCCAGCGTAACCGCGATGTTCTTGGTTTTGCCGTCGCGCAACACTTCCAAATCAACGCGGCGACCCGGGGGCAAAGACGCCACGCGGCGTGACAAATCGTTCGGGCTGTCGACTTTAGCGCCGCCAATTTCGACGATAACGTCGCCTGCCGCTAACCCCGCCGCGGCGGCTGGCGTGCCGTCAATGACATCATTCACCAAAACGCCGACTTTCGCTTTGAGCTCAAGGGCGGCCGCAAGCTCGGTCGTCACTTCATCGAGCTGAATGCCGAGCCAACCGCGCGTCACCGAGCCATTAGCGATCAGTTGCGCGACCGTTTCCTTGGCGACTTTTGCGGGGATCGCAAAGCCGATGCCGACGCTGCCGCCATTGGGCGAATAAATCGCCGTGTTCACACCGACAACGCGGCCCTTAAGATCAAATGTCGGCCCGCCCGAGTTACCCCGGTTGATGGGCGCGTCGATTTGAATGAAATCGAGATATTGGTTTTCCCGGTTTTGACCGCCAATCGCCGAAACAATGCCGCTGGTCACCGTGCCGCCCAAACCAAAGGGGTTGCCCACAGCGACCACCCAGTCACCTACGCGCAGGCCCACATCATCAGCAAACTGAACAAATGGCTGCGACGAACGCACATCAACTTTGAGCACGGCAAGATCCGTTAACGGATCAGCGCCGATGACTTCGGCGACAACTTCCTCGCCGCCGGTCAGGCGCACTTTCACAAGATCCGCGCCTTCAATCACGTGGTTGTTCGTCACCACGTGGCCTTCTCGATCAATGAAGAATCCGGAGCCTTCCGCGCTTTGGCGCCGCTGGCCGCCATCATCAAAAGGTTCGCGCTGGTCAGGCGTGCCGAAGCGAAAATTAAAGAACTCATCAAAAACGCTGGGCACGGGCGGCGTTTCCACCTCGCGCTCCACATGAACGCTGACCACCGCAGGGCTCACGCGTTCAACGAGATCTGCGAAGGAAAGGGTTCCATCGGCGGCCAAGGGCGGCGCCATTAATCGCGGGGCCTGCGCAACGGCGTCCCCGGTATTCATCGACCCGATCGCAAACGCGCCAAGGGCGGCGCCGGCCAGCGCCAATCTCATTGTTTTTGACTTCAATTCCATTTTTTTCGCCTTTAATCGTTGAACGCGGCGCACACGCAATTGCGCGCACCGCCTCCCCAGCCACTATCGACACTTTATCTCAAATAAGACTTGCCATGCGCGGCGGAAACAGGGCCGGCGCTATTAAAATTTGTTAAAAATATCAACCAACTCTGGAGCGAATCGCAATTTCTCCAGTGAGCATGCGGTGGACCGGACATTTGTCCGAAATCTCAAGAAGTCTTGCAATTTGGTCATGATCAAGATCGCCCGAAATCCGGACTTCTTTCTCAAGCGTGTGCGGCGCGTGCTCGTCTTCTGCCGCCGCGCGTTTCACGCGAATTTCGATTGCGTCGATCGCCCAGTTTTTTCGCCTGGCGTACATGCGGACCGTCATAACCCCGCAGGCTGCAAGCGCCGCCTCCACGGTGCGGGTGGGGTTCGGCCCGAGATCGGAGCCCCCTTCAGCACTGGCGGCGTCCAGCGTCAGAGGATAGCCGTCAATGGAAACCGCGGTGGCTAACGGCTCGCTCGCAACAGCAACAGCTGCCGCGCCGCCTTTCATGGTTGGCGCGGCCGAGGGATGCTTTTCTGCGCTCGGGTCGACGGCGCCAATATAGCGCTGCGCCCAGGCGCTCAACACACCCGCGGCGTAATGCGCATCTTTTGTGTTCGACAGGAGATGATCGGCCGTATCCAAACTGATAAAGCTTTTGGGGTGCTTGGCGGCGCCAAAAATCATGCCCGCGTTTTCAATGCCCACCGTGTTATCAAGCGGCGCGTGCAAAATAAGCAGCGGTTTGCCCAAGGTCTCAGCGCATTCCAAAACGGTTTGGGAGGAGAGATCATCGAGGAATTGTTTTTTGACCTTAAACGGCCGGCCGGCCAGCAACACTTCCGCCTCACCCGACTTTTCTATCTCGTCGCGTTTATCGCCAAGCTGCATCGTTACATGGTCCGCATGCGCCGGCGCGCCGATCACTGCGACGCCTTTTAGTTCCGGAATGCGGTTCGCCGCCGTTATGACCGCGGCGCCGCCCAAAGAATGACCGATGATGAGCTTTGGCGCTTCAAAGCTATCGCGCATGAAGTCGGCGGCGTGAATAAGGTCGTCAACATTGGAAGAGAAATTCGTATTCGCGAAATCGCCTTCCGAAGAACCGAGCCCCGTAAAGTCAAAACGCAACACCGCGATGCCGGCTTCGCGCAGACCTCTCGAAATTTCTCGTGCGGATTTGATGTCTTTGGTACAGGTAAAACAATGCGCGAACAGCGCATAGGCGCGCGGGGCGCCATCCGGCATTTCCAACGCGGCCGCGAGTTTTTGTCCGTCTGCAGACGTAAATTCTGTTTTCGTGGTCGCCCCAGCCATCGCTCAAGGGTCCTTTCATGATGAAGTGTCGTCGGCGCTAGCGCCGCGGCGCAAAATGTCCTGCGCAATCGTCCCGCTCGTGAATATAGATTATCTCTAGACGGCGACCGCCGCAGCCGCGCCCCGATCACGAATGAGACCGATCTCATCACTTTCCAGCAAGGGCTCGGCCACATCAAGCACGGTATCGAGCAAGCGCCGGGCCGCGCTGCGTTCCGCGCCATCCGCGGCGCGAATTTCGAACACCAGATCATTGGCGAAGGTCTTCATCCAGTCGCGGCCGTCTTCAAGCGCATCATGGGCGTAGCTCAAATCAGCGCCCAAGCGGTCGGCAAGCGCCGGCGCCCGCGCCAAAAGCTTTCCCGCGCCTTTGCCGTCTTCGAGAATATCGGCGTTGAGCGCGGCGGCGATATCAGGACGCGGGCTGCCAAGTTTGGCGGAGCCCGCAGATTTTCGCACCGGCGTTGTGCGCCTGATGGCGGAGACGGCTTGCTCTGCGAAACGATTCAAGGCTTCGGCGGCAATTTCCCGGCAGGCGTCGACGCGGTTGACAACCGCCGCATCGCCAACGCGATTGGCGCGACGCGTCATGCCGTCCGCATAATCGGCGAAATAAACAACCCGCATCGCAGCGGTTTTTGGGTCCAGCGGTCTTGCGCAGTCGCTTTCAAGACCGAGGGCGACGGTCTCAAGATCTTCAATCATGCCCTCTAAAAGCGCGGCGACGGCATCGGACGCATCGCGCACGCGCTCGTCCGCAGATCGCGCAAGGTGGTGATACACACTCAAGGCTCGCCACGGGCGCTCCAACCGACCTTTGATGGCGAGCAGCAAGAATGTCCCAATCTGGGGAGAATAGTCGTATGCGGACAAAAAGAGTTCTTGCAACTCGTCCAATTGTTCTTCCGACAAAGACGGCGCGGCCGACGGCACAAAGGCTTGGAGCCGCTGAAAAAACTCGACCCCCGAAAGCAGCGCGTCAATCTCTTTGAAGTCCTCAACGCCGCTTAAGCCATTCAGCGCGACGGCCAATTCGCTTTTGCGCACGCCATCTTTTTCAATGGCAGCGAAGAAATTTGAGACGCCGTCTTCTGCGGCCTTAAAAAGGGACGCTTCCAATGGGCGCGTCTCACTCTCGGATTTGATCGCATCGTCAAGGCTCGCCGCCGCAAGCGCCACTTCCGCGGTCTCGGGCGCCGTCATCATGACCCGCCAAATCGGGTCTAACGAGGTGCGCGCAATGCGACCGCTGCGTTTCTTATTGACGCGCTTGCCAATGAACAAATCTTCGAACGGCGTAAAGAACAAGCGTTTGGCGTTGCGCGCCCTGGCCGGCAAAATCGCGCCGCGCTCTAAGAGTTGCCGCCGCAAATCATCCAGTAGCGCATCATGGGGAAGCTTGCCGCCACCGGCGATACGATCCGCCTCGAGCGCTGCAAAGAGTTTCAGGGCCGCGGCCGTGGGCAGGCTGCCCAAAAACGCCGTCAGTTGCTCGCGTTTTCGCTGCGATAAATGCACGTTGGCGTTTCCGATGGATGCTCTATTTTCGGTCCGATGGATATTACGCGAAGCCGCAACTAAGCGCCAGCCGCAAACGAGCGGCGCTCTTCGGTATCTTCAATGCCCCAGTTTTTTACGAACTCTTCGAGCTCTCGATCGCCGCCTTCAGGCAAAACGATTTTCAGCTTCACATAGGCGTCGCCCGCCTCGCCATTGGCGCGTTTAATCCCGCGCCCGCGCAGCCGCAACACCGTGCCAGAACTGGAGTTCTTCGGCGCCGTAACGGATACGTCGCCGCTTATCGTCGGCGCCGTGATCTTTCCGCCGAGAACCGCGTCACGCAACGAGATGGGCGCTTCAACATGAATGTCGTCGCCTTTGCGTTCGAACGCCCCGTGGGGGCGCACTTTGATGTCCACATAGACATCGCCCGCGCCGCCTGATGCTTTCTCGCCCTGGCCCCGCAGCCGCAGCGCCTGGCCGTCTTCAAGCCCTGCCGGGATCGCGATATCGAGGACGCGGCCGTCAGGCATCGTCACGCGCTTTTTCGCCCCAAGGGCCGCATCCAGAAAATCAACCTCGAGCCGATAGCGCAAATCCCGCCCGCGGGGCGCGCGGGCGCCCTGGCGGCGCGTGCTGAACAGATCAGAAAAGATATCGCTCAAATCTTCGAACGACGCATTGGCCCCCGGGCCGCCGGCGGTATCGAACCCGCCTGCGCCTGCGCCCGTACCGCCGCCACGGCGACCGGACCATGCGCCGTAATTGGGCGCGCGCTCGCGGCCCGCCTCGTCGATTTCGCCGCTATCGAATTTCTTGCGCCGTTCGCTGTCGCCCAGAATGTCAAAAGCGGCGGAGATTTCTTTGAATTTGTCTTCCGCTTTCTTGTCGCCAGGATTGCGATCGGGGTGGTATTTTTTGGCCAGCGTGCGGAATGCGCTGCGAATCTCAGAATCGCTCGCCGTCGGGGCCAATCCCAAAACACTATACGGATTTCGCGCCAAAACCTGTTACGCCTTTGAACCTAAACAATAATTCCCGCTCCGGATACGCGTTGCGCGCATTCGGACACCCTTAAAGTTAGGTGATTTTCCCCAAAAATGAAGAGTTTAGGGTTAATTTTGGGGCGCGTTTTGTCTCGGAAAAGAACCAACAAACGCGCTTTCCCATGACAAATCCTTAAACTTGCGCGGTGGCGCTCGCCGATACCCCCTCGCCCACGGCGTCAGATAGCTGCACGACGGCGAAGGTGATCGCCCCGCTAAGGCCGCCCGGGAAATCGGCGGCGATATCGGCAGCGGCGTAAACGTAAGACGGCGTATCGGTTTCAATGGTGCGCACTACAGTCGCGCCGTCGAAGATGCGCACCCGATAACGCTCAAACGCTTCGGCCAGCGGAACCTCGTCCGCCCAACTGTCGCCGCCGCGCCGGGTCCGTCGGATCCAAGTGAGGCGCAAATCCGCGCCCTCCCAGGCGGCGCGCAAAAAGACGGGCGAGAGGGGTTTTAATCCGCGCGACGCGAAACTCAGCGTCCGTGAAGAGAAATTCTCCGTACCCGGTAGAGCACCGTCAGGGCCCGCCGACCAGGTAAAATCAAGATCGCGTAAATTAGCAGAGAAAGTCGGTTGCGTCGCGACCGCATTCAGCAAAACGAACCGTGCGCCAATGCTCGCGCCCGCAAAAGCCTCCGGCTCACTCCCCGCTTGACCGCGCAGGAGATTGGAGAGCCGCCACACACCGCCGGGCTGCAATTCTGCGGACTGAAATTGACACGCCTCCCAAGCGCCATTGTCGCTTTGGACCGCAAACGCATTTGCGCCTGAGAGAACGTCGAGCGCGTCGCGGGCGCTGAGCGTCCCGTAGGACAAATCCACATCAACACTGCGCCTATCCCAACGCCCCGACGGGGCTGAGGGCAACGCCGTCGCCAACCGGCCCATGGTGGCGCGCGCCGCTGAACTGCCAACCAGGACCGGCGCGGCTGCGCCGTCTTGGCGATAAAGCGCCACGCCGCCCGGCCACGGATCAGCGAAACTTGTGAACCAAGGGGCGGCTGGATCATCCGCATCCGTGAGAAGCGGCAGCTCAAACAACGCCCAAGCGGGCGCACCATAAACCGGCGCCGTGGGCGGGATGGTGAAGCTGGGCGCGCCCGCAGGCGCGTCATAGACGCCGCGTGAAACACGCACAAGATCCAGCTCGCGCGCTGCCGCGTCGCGAATATCCGTGATGCGATACTGGCGATCGGCGCCCAGGGCTTCCAGCGCGATGATATCGCCTGGCTCCAGCGCGAGCTGCGAGGGCGGCAAAGACAGGGATAGGGTTTCGCGCATCACCCACGCATCAGCCAGGACGGATTGCGCGCGCGCTTGAGCTTCAGACGATGGAATGGCGGCCGGCAGTTCGACGCCAATGTCGCGCCGGATTTGCGCGGCCGGATCGCGCGCTTCGACGGCGGCGGCCGCATAGTCATCCCCCTCATCCAAAAAGCCGACGCGCACCGCCGAGGGCAGCGCGCTCTCTTCGGCGAGCGTAACCTGAAAAGCGCCGTCATCGCGTTCGGCCAAGTCGTCAATCTTGAGCGTTATGACCGGATCGCCATCGCGCGTTTGGAATCGCAACGCGGCGCTTGTCTCCACAATATCGAACTGAAAGATATCAGCGAGCGGATCAATCATCTCCCGCGCGGAAAGAGGGCGGTCGACGAGATAACCGGTGATGATGGAATCAAGACCTGACGACTCTAAATTTGCGAACCCTGACGTCGCCGCCAAAGCGCCGGTGAGTTCGCTTAAGGGCGCGCGGCCCAAGCGACCATTGAGCCAATGGCCCTTCGTCCAGTTTTCCGCGTCGCCCCAAACGTCCGATCGCGCCGGAAACTCCGGATAGGGGCGCGCATCCCAGGCGTAAAAATACTGCCGCGCCGCATCCACCATGGTCCCGCTATACACCGATGACGTGGGATTGTTGGCGGCGTCGCGCCAGAACTTCGCGTGCGCCTCATTGAAACGCCGTTGCGCCATGTCATCGCGCAAACCGGTCGAATAATAAGGCGTTTGGCTCTCGGTGCTCTTGGCGTCCACAAAGACGTTTGGCTGGTTCGCCGCTTTGTCGATCGCCGCGCAGCCTATCTCCGTGAACCGAAACGGTTTTGATTCAGGAACCCACGCCGTCGGGCTCCCTAGTTCGACGCCGCCGGACCGATTGTAGTGATTATTCGACCACCAGCTCCACAGGTCTTTATACCGAAATACCCAAGGTTTGCCGGCGCCATCCGTAATTGGCGTACGGATTTGTGCATCACGATCCGCAGCACTGGCGTAATACCAATCATACCCCTCGCCGCCTTGAATATTCCCCATGAGATAGTCGCGATCATAAGGGCCGCGTTCTCCTGCGACAGCATCGGCATGGCCATAGCCGTCACGCCAATCAGCAAGCGGCATATAATTGTCAATGCCGATAAAATCGATATTTCCGTCTGACCACAGATCATCAAGATGAAAATAAACATCGCCCGAACCATCGCCAGGCTGGTGGCCGAAATATTCCGACCAATCGGCGCCGTAAGAAATCTCTGTCCCGCTTCCCAAGACACTCCGCACCTCCGCGGCCAACACCTTTAATGCGTCGACGGCCGGATACGCGTTTGTGTTGTCGCGCACGGTGGTGAGCCCGCGCAGTTCAGAGCCCAAAAGAAAGGCGTCAACGCCTCCCGCGAGCACGCATAGATGCGCGTAGTGCAGAATCATCCGTCGGAACGACCATTCGTTCGGCCCTGAATAAACAACAGAACCGGCGGCGATTGAAAAATCGCCCGCCGTAGCCGTTCCAAAAAAACTTGCGATATCGCCCGAGGCCGCCGCTGTTTTGTCATTCGCGCCCACATCAATGCGCCCGCGCCAGGGAAACCCCGGTGCGTCCATCAAAATGAAGGGGTGAAACATCACCTCAAGCCCTTTGGCTTTAAGCGCTAAAATCCCTTCGATCACCGCGTTGTCAGCGGGCGTGCCGCCATAGGCGGCCGATCCGTCAACAGAGGAAATAAGATGCGCGCCGGCGCGGTTGACGCCGCCGGCGGTCCAAGAATAAGGCGTTGTGTTCTTGACGGCTGCATCAACGCCGGGACGCAATTGGCAAGAGGCCGCATCGAGCTGGTCGCCAAACCACGCAACGATGAGCGAGACATGGCCGAGCGCGCTCGCGCTTTCCGTCAAGGTGTCGAGCGATGCAGAAAAGTCTGTGCCGCCGCGGGCCTGGTGGGTATTCTCGGAACGCGTGACGCCCTCGCTCGCTTCGCGCGCCACATTGGTCGTGCCGTAAACGAACTCGCCCGAGGCGGGGATCATGGTGACCGCAGCCAGGCGGTTTTCAAGCGCGTCGGGGTCTTGATCTTTAAGGCTCTTTTCAACCTCAAAGGCCAGTTGGGGAATGCGGTTGCCGAACGATTTAAGCGGCAAATCCTCGAACACGATATAAGCCAGCCCGCGAAAGGCCGGCGCGGCGCCTGCTCCTTGTACGGCTTCAATGGCGGAGTCCGGCAACTGGATTTCGTCACCTGTATAGAGCCTTACGGTGTATTCGGACAAATCAAGCGGCTTGCCGTCGGCCCATACCCGGCCGATGCGATCTATCGGTCCCTCGCACAGACCCACCGCAAAAGAAACGGAGTATAGATATTCCGTGATGGTTGTTTCCACCGCGGGCGCGCTTCCCTTGCCGCCCGATGATTCCGTCTCGGAGGAAATCGTTTCTTTAAAATTCGCCGCCCATATGAGTTGCCCCGCGACCCGCGCGCGGCCGAAAGCCCGCAACACCGGCGCGCCCTCTTGGCTTGCTTGAACCGTCAGCGCATCTAGGCGCGGGCGCTCAACAGATCGCTTTTGCGGCCCAAACAACGCACGGTCTACATAACCGGCAGCGTAAGCGGCTGCGGTTTGCGCAGCGGTGCGCGCGAGGAACGCGCCGATCCCGCCTTTGGCGATCCCTGCGCCGACGGCGGAAGCGGCGGTGACAAAAAGCTGGGCCATTTACTCAACTCCGGGAAACGTAAAAACGCCCGCGAGCCGCGCACGCCACCATCGCGTCATCCAGCTCTCCAGGACAGCGCGCCCTGCATAGGCATGGACGAACCGGCTCGGCGCCAAAGCGACGCCGCAATGCTTGGCCGGTCCGTCTTTGGCGACACGAAAGATGAGCAAATCGCCCGACTGAATATCACCGTTGCTGACCGGCGCGAGATGGCGGTTGGCGGCGTCAAGGAGCGGCTCGCCCCCATGCCCGTTTTTCCAATGGCGTTCATTCCAGTCCGGCGTATAAGGCGGGGGCGTTTCAGGTTCCTCGCCGTAGAGCTCCCGCCATAACCCGCGCACCAGACCCAAACAATCACACCCCGCGCCCTTCGCGCTGGCTTGATGCACATAGGGCGTGCCAATCCAATCGCGCGCCGCGGCGGTGATTGCGCGTCGCGAAAGGGCGCCGTGTTTCAAAGTGCTCATTTGAGCGCGCCTCCGTCATGGGCGGCGCCGGCGCTTGGATAAGACAAGACGAAGTCATTGCCCGGCATTAAGTGGAACCCGCGAAAATTCACGGCATTTGAAAATTTATCCTTACACGTCTCAAACGCTTTGTCACAGCCGGCGGTGGCGGTAAACTGATCGCCGATCGCGATTGCGGCGCCGGGCGGTCGCCAAAGCGCGATGGCGCCGGCGCCGGTTTGCGTTTTGATATGAATGCGCGCGCCCTCATTGGCGCCGGACGTCCAGGTGAGAACGCCAAGAGCGAACCAACCGTCCTCAACGCCGTCAAAGCCACTGGCGATGAACCGCTCAGAGTCTTGCAGGCCTGTGACAGCGCCGCTCGTCGTATATTGCGGGTCCGTCAGATTGACGCCGCAGCGGGCATCGCCCAAATCCACATCGCAGAGCCTCTGATAAACGCGTCCCGTGGGTTGGTTCAGCGCATAAGCGGCGCCGCGAAACTCCGCACGGAAAGCATCGCCAATGGCGGCGATCTCGCCGATGACGCCTTGTTTGAGCAACGCTCGTTGTTCGGGCGCGGCCCAATTAACGCGCCAGATCTCAATCCCCGCGCCGTCATAGCGCCCTGCAATCAGGTCTTCGCGGGAAAGCGCGTCGCTCGCGAGCGCGCCTTCTAACTCAGCGTTATCCACCGCCAAGTCGGCGCTTGCAGACATCGCAGACCCCGTGGCGCCGCTATCGGGCGAGAACACCGTGCCATCAAAAGACAAGACGCGATCGTGATCGGTAAAGCCCAGCGTCGCGCCATCGCGTCGCGACAACCGCCAACAGGTGGCGAGCGTCGTCGCGCCGCCTGCGATGTGATTGGCGAAGTCGGGATCGAAGCTGCGCATTAGACAAGCACCTCAATAAGGGGAATGGACGGGATTTCGCCCGCCTTAAATGCGGCGAGATTGACGCGAAACTCATCCGTATCAAAACGAACAGGGGTGTCGAATTCGAATCCGGCCGTCACCGCGAGACCTGCCGCCGGGGCGGTCGCGAAGGTGACAACACCGGTCGCCGCATCGAGCGTGAAGTCCGCGCCCTGTGTCTGCGGCGCGCCATCCACCGCCACCAGAACAGACCCGACGACCGGTTTGGTGATGGTCCGTTGATAGGTTTGCGCGCCCGATTGATAGTCTTTCACCAATTGGAACGCGGTCAGTGTTTCGTCGCCGGTTCCTAAGAGTTGATCGTTATCGCTTGGCGTCTCAACGATGCGGCAACTCTTGTGATCAAACGGATCGCGAAATCGAAATCCATAAAGCCGGCCATGGCGCGCTTCAAAAAAGGCGATAACGTCTTCAATATCGCTGATGGACTTCACGCCATAGCCCGCGTTAAAGCTGCGACGGGAACCCGCCCAGGGGCTGTTGCGTTCTTCATGACCTGATGCAAGGGCGACGATATCCGTTCGGCGCGCGGGTCCGCCTTCGGAGTTAAACGCCACATCAAGCGGGAACTGAACTTCGTGAAAGGACATAAGCTACCCAATTCATGCACGGGCTTAAAGATTGCGCTGACCACGGCTGAGCGCGCGCGCTAGCGCCGCGGCGATTTGCGTTTCAGAGCGCTTGAAACGCTCAGGCTCGGTAACCCCCGGCAAGGCGATGGTGACATTGACGCCGCCCCCAGGCGGCTGAACGGCCCCGGAAACGCCGGGCGTAAACAGTTCAGGGCCTCGCTCGCCGACAAGATAAGACTGGCCAGGCGCCACAAACCCGCCGCCCGCACGCGCGCCGCCAAAAGGCGCCGAGAATAACCCGGTCAACAACGTCTCGATTGGTTGCCGGACGAAATTTTCAATGGCGAAGCCGCGCAAATCTTGCACCAAAGCGCGGCTCAGTTTTTTTAACGACAGCTCGCCGCGGGCGGCGGCGCGTTCCAAATTCGATTGAATGGAAGAACCCGCTCGCTCAAAAGCGTCTTCGATGATCGCGGCGGCGGGCACAATTTGTTCGCGCGCGATGCGCTCCATTTCGTTTCCGGCCTCGGCCATCGCCTGAGAGACGCCCGACGGGTTGGTATGGATAGAGTTTCGTTCGGTCATAGTTTTTTATCCGGATAAAGATCGACCAGCGCTTGCAACGCTGTCTTCGTCATGGCGGCGTCGGTTCCGTTTGACGCAGCTAAAAGCAGCCATCGCCACTCTTCGATCGAGAGGCTCCAAAATACCTCTGGCGACAGACCGAGATGCAAAACCGCGAAGACAAACCAATGGCGCCATTTGTCTAGTCCGCCGTCGCCGACGACTTCTCCACTGTTGGCGCCGCCCCCGTCATCGCCTTTCCCGGCGCGGTCTCCTCACCAAGGGATTGAAACGCTTTTGCGATGGCTTCGGCCGCGTCCGTCAAATTGATGTCGCTCGCCTCTAATGCGGCAAGGGTGAGCCCCGCGCCGCCCCCGGCCAGCAATGCGTGTAAGATGATAAGAAGATCTCGCACGCGGGGCCGCGCCAACCGGGTTTTCAGCTCGCTCACATCCCCGCCCAGGGCGTCTTCGATTTGCGCCAGCGCGCCCAGCGTCAACCGCAAGACGTGTTGCTCGCCATTGATCTTGATGCTGACGGGCTGAGCGTTTGACGCCATCATGCGCCCTCCGCTGTGAAGGTAAGCGCCCCCGCAGACTCAAGCGCCAGAGACATCGACGCTTCGCCGTCATGGTCGCCGGCGTAATCGAGATTGGAGATCGAAAACGCGCCTGTGAGATCGCCAAAGCCTGGAATAACGATTTGCCAATTTTGCGCCGTCCCGGCGAAAAACGCGGCCCGCACGGTCTCCGCGCTAGCCCCGCTTAAAAATACGCCAGAGCCCGCAACAGACGCCTGTTTGACGCCGGCGCCCGCAACGAGCTCGCGCCAGCCGTCCTCAGACTCGGCGTGGGTCGCATCAACGATCCGCGCGTTTAGAGAGAGCGTTTTGGTGCGAAGGCCGGCGACGCTGCTGAAGCTTTCCGGCGCCCCGCCATCGCCAATTTTCAACAGTAGATCTTTTCCTCTTTGGGCGGACATAGTCCAAGCTCCTTACAATGGCTGCGTGACGGCGCGAAAACGCGCAACGCCCTGATAGGTGGTTCCATTTTGACGGCGAAACGCATCGCCAAAAACAAAGCGGATATTGACCAGGCTGTGGCCGGTGACAGAAAACGCCGCATCGTGCAGCGCGTCGTAAACAGCGCTTAGAATGCGTTTGACTTCTTTGCGGCCCGCATAGCGCGAGAACGCATAAAGCTTCAGATCATGTTCGAAGCCGCCGCTGACCCCCGCCCAAGCAGACGCCCGTGCTTCACCCAAAGTGATATAGGGGAAGATTGCGCCATCAGGCGGGTCGTCATAAATGCGCGCCGGGGCGCCGACTTCCGCTTGAAGCAGCGCGTCGCTCGCTAAGTGTTGGTAGACGGCGCGTTGAAGCTCGAACATCGCCTGGGTCATATAACAGCCTCCTCGCAAACCAGCGTCAGCCGCGCGCGATCGTCTCGGTCATTTTCGATGGAGACAACTTCGTAATCCGCGTCTTCGAATCGCACGCGCCAACCCAAAACAATATCCGTACGGTGACGGATGGTGGCCGCAATGCGCCGCAAGCGATGGGTCCGATCGCCGAAGTAATCACGGGTTGAGGTGAGTTGTTGGATTTGCGCCCAAACCTCAGCCCCCGGCAGCCAGCTAATGGATGCGCCGCCCGCATCATCGTCGAGCCGAACCGGCGTCAACAGCTCGAGCTTATTCTCCGGTCTTCGGGGTATTCGATGCTTTC
>JBCDBM010000020.1:0-24011 GCA_039183665.1 Pseudomonadota bacterium
AGACGGGCGCTGAAAAGTTCACTGAGCTGGTTGAGCAGGAGTGGGCGGCGATGGACAAGAAGAAAATCGATTTGCCCATGGATGAGATGGCGCGCATTGAAGCCTATTTTGCGCCGCCGGCTTTTGAGCCGTTGCCTGAACAAAGCGCCGCCCTTGATGAGAAACGTGCTGACGACGGCGGCTTTGACCGGTGGGTGCGCGTGAATACGGTCGCGCACAAGACACCGGGCTATGCGATCGTCAATATTTCACTCAAGCCTATTGGCGGTGTGCCTGGCGACATTACCGATGTCCAAATGGAAGCTGTGGCGGATTTGGCTGAGCGTTACTCTTTTGATGAAGTGCGCGCGACCCATGAACAAAATCTCGTTCTCGCGCACGTGAAAAAAGACGATTTGTATACGGTTTATGAGGCATTGAAGGCGCAAGGATTAGCGGAAGCCAATATCGGTTTGGCGAGTGATATTATTGCGTGTCCGGGGCTCGACTATTGCAGTCTTGCCAATGCTCGGTCGATCCCGATCGCCCAGCGCATCGCGGAGCGTTTCGATGACGATGACGAACAAGAAGACCTTGGCGAGCTGAAGATTAAAATTTCCGGCTGCATCAATGCTTGCGGGCATCACCATGTGGGCCATATCGGCATTTTGGGCGTCGATAAGAAGGGTGAAGAGTTTTATCAGATCACCCTTGGCGGCTCGGCGGCGGATGACGCCTCTATTGGCGAAATTGTCGGGCGCGGCCTGGCCTCTGAAGAAGCGGTAGACGCCGTTGAAAAATTGGTGGCCTATTATAAGACGCAACGTCAGCCAACAGAACGATTTTTAGATACCTATCGGCGTCTTGGCGCCGACCCCTTTAAGGAGGCTCTTTATGATGCTGGTTAAACTGACAAAAGACGGTTTTAAAGCCGTAACTGAGCCGGCGTTGGAGCCGATTGACTATGAAGCGTGGCGCGATGGCGACGGTGCAACTAATGCCGATGCGCTTTATATTCCCAACAGCATCGCGATAGAGGGCATCGAGGGCGACCTTGATGCGTTTGATGTGATCGTCCTTGATTTTCCAAAATTCGGCGATGGGCGCGCTTATAGCCAAGCGCGCTTGTTGCGCGAACGGTATGGCTTTCAAGGGGAAATCCGCGCGCAAGGCGAAGTGCTGCGCGACCAAGTACTGTTTATGGTGCGGTGCGGATTTGACGCGCTTGAGCTTGCGCGCGCTGATGTAGAAAGCGCTGAAGAGGCGTTGGCTGAGTTCTCGCACGCTTATCAAGCGGCGGCGGACAGCGAGCGTCCTGTCTGGAGCCGACGGCGCGACCGCGCTGAAGCCGCGTAAAGGTTGCTGTCATGAGCGCGAATGTCGTTCCTTTGAATCGCGAGAGCGAAGGCGAAGATCTTGAAACGCATGCGCGCCGGCTCGCGATGCGGTTTTCGGCGTCTGAGCCGCAAGAAATCTTGCGCTATGCGCTGAAGGAAGAATTCGCCGGGCAGATCGCGCTTGTGTCTTCCTTCGGCGCAGAGTCCGCCATTCTGTTGCATATGGTCTCGCAAATTGATCCCGATACGCCGATCGTTTTCTTAGAGACTGGCAAGCACTTTGCGCAGACCCTCAGCTATCGGAAGAAATTGGCTGAGCAATTAAAGCTCACCAATGTCCGCGATATCAAGCCGACGAAAGACGCTGTCGAAGAGCGCGACCCCCAGGGCGATTTATGGCGCCGCGATCCGGATGCGTGCTGCACCTTGCGCAAGGTCGAGCCGCTGGGCGATGCGTTGAGTGAGTTTGATGCGTGGATTACAGGCCGCAAGCAATTTCATGGCGGCTCGCGCGTGAATTTGCCCGCCTTTGAGGCCAATGACACGCATATCAAAGTCAATCCGCTGGTGCGATGGACGAAAGAAGAGCTCGACGCCTATATGGAAGAGCACGACTTGCCGTCTCATCCGTTGAGCAGCGAGGGCTATCCGTCTATTGGCTGCTGGCCGTGTACGCACCCGGTTGCAAACGAGGACGATGATGTGCGTGCGGGTCGCTGGCGGGGTTCGGCGAAAACCGAGTGCGGCATTCACAGCGGCTAAGACCTCGGCTCGAGACCGCCGCGGAATAGTCCAACTCTCTTCATCATGTCATGCTAGATCGATGCGCGAGGTCACTCGAGGGCGACGATTATGGTTCGGCGCGTTGTCACCATTGCGCTGTTTGGATTCGCGGCTTTATCGGTTTTGCGGTTGACGAACCGAACGTCGGTCGGCGCGGGCGTCTGGGTCCTCGATCTCATCGCGCAGTTTTCGATCCACATCATGGTTGGCGCTATCGCGCTTGCATTCGCCTTGGTGTTGCAGAAACGGTGGCGCGCGCTGGCGGCGATCCTATTCGTGTCCATTATCGGATATTGGGATGTCATCGGGTATTCACGCGTCGCTGCACTATCGAGTGCCGCTGACCAAGGCTCCTTTACTGTTGCGACCGCTAACATCTGGATGAGCCGCGAGGCGCTTTCATCAGTGTTGCTCCTGGCTGAGCAGGCTGACGTCGATGTTCTCGCGCTCAACGAAGCGCCGCAAACCTCCTGTAAGGAAATCCTCAATAAAGCGCCGACATTTGCGTTCTGTCGTCTTGTTGCTGAATATCCCGACGGCGCGCCTCTATCGCGCACCATAGCGCTTGTGTCGAAAACAGAGCCCGCGCGATGGCAAGTCCACTATCCCACGGGCGCCTATCATCGCGCCATTATCGAGGCGCAATTTCGCCTCGGGGGCGATGATCTTTTATTGGTGGCGACCCACCCGATGCCGCCTGTGACCCCAAGCTTTCTGCGCGCGCGAGATATCACCATCGAAACGGTAAAAGCCATCGTTGGCAACGAAACGTCATTCATCGTTATGGGCGATTTCAACACGACGCCATGGGCCGGCGCGTTTGGCGACTTACCGGGAAAGCGCGCCGGTGATCCAAGGGGTGAATCCACTTGGCTCTCTGGCGCGCCAATATTCGGATTGCCGATCGATCATATCATGCTCGGAAGCGATCTCTCGCTACACGACTATCGCGTAGGCCCAAACATTGGCTCGGACCATCGGCCATTGTTTGCGACGCTTTCCATTGCCGAAAATCCCTAGTGGCTAGGGCTCCTTGCCCGTCAACGCCTGAAAAGCGAGGGACTTGATCGTCGTCTCGAACCGCTTTTGCGACCAGCCGCACTCTTTGGTGAGCAGCTCCCAATTGGGCACAGACAAGAGCATCCATAAGGTATCGGTGGCCTGGGCAGCGGTGAGCCCGGGCTTTAGATCACCGTCTTTTTTGAGCGCGCTGACCGCCGCTGCGCAGCCATGGCGAATGGCGTGCATCCGGTCCGCCCATGCGGCGGCGGCTTCTTCGTCTGTGTCTTTCATGGCGATGAAGGCGCGCGCGACCCCATAGATTTTGGGGAAATAGCCCGCAAGGGCGTCGATATACGCGTCGAGCCGCTCGAGCCCTGAGCTCGCCGCCCGGCTTTTTACAAGCCGATCATCCACCTTGTTGATGACATCCAAGTATCGCGCGGTCGCCACTAAGAGCGCGCCGCGGGTTGGATAATGCAGATACACCGCCTGCCGGCTGACGCCGGCTTCTTTGGCGATATCCGCCATGCGCACGCCGCTAGCATGGTCTTCTTCTAGGAGACGCCAGGCGGCGATCAAAATTTTTTCTCGGGTTTCGGAATTTTTGCTTGACATGGTGTCAATGTAGCCGTAGTTGACGCCGTGTCAAGTTTACACGGTGTAAAGTTGGACTTAAAAAACAGGAGACTTCAACATGACGAATAAAATTTTCATCTGGGTCGCCCATCCAAAAGCCGGCTCGCTGTGCGAGGCGATCGCCGATCGTTATCAGGAAGGGGCGGAAAAAGCTGGGGCCGAAACCCGCCGGATCAATCTCTCAGAGATGCGCTTTGAGCCTGCATTTTCAGGCTATCGCGATGCGCCCGAGCTGGAGCCCGATCTCATTGCCTGGCAAGAGGCGGTCAATTGGGCCGACCACATCATGATCATCCACCCTTATTGGTGGGGCGCGATGCCGTCGTCCGCCAAGGCGGTGCTTGATCGCGCGCTAACGCCAGGCTTTGCCTTTAAATATCACAAAAAGGGCGTTGCTTGGGACAAACTGCTGGAAGGCAAAACAGCGGATGGGTTTGTCACGTCGGACACCCCGCCATTGCTGGACACATTTGTCTATCAAAAACCAGCGCGCCGGGTTTTGAAGAACCAAGTGTTCGATTTCTGCGGCGTGAAGGCCAAGTCGATCATTCAATTTGGTTCTGTGAAAATGGCGAGCGCAAAGAAAATCGCGCGCTGGATGACGCGCGCGGAGAACCTTGGCGCGCGCGCGGCGGCTTAACCCCCAATTCTTTTAAAGGAGATCACGATGTCTACGGAATTTCTTATCTACGGCGCATTGGGGCTCGGCTTCGCAAGCGCTTTGGTTGGCGGCGTTTTTCAGTCCTTTTCAGACTTTGTCATGAAGGGACTGGCGCTCGCCGGCGATGGCGGCGCGGAAGGCATGCGGATGCTCAATCGCACTGTTTTTCGCTCTGTGTTTTTGACGACTGCATTGGGCCTCGGGCCTCTAACCATCGCCTATGCTGTTTTTGCGCAGGCGCATCTTAGTCCGATACCGGGAGCGCTCGTGCTCGTTGGAACTGTCATCTATTGCGTTTTTGTTCTCGGCGTGACGGTGGTTGGCAATGTGCCGATGAATGAGCGGCTCGAGCGCTTGGAGATCGGCAATCCGCAACGCGCAGCGTATTGGGGTCGGTACCACGTCGTGTGGACGCGTTGGAACCACTTGCGGACCTTTGGCGGCGCAATCGCGGCGCTCTGCTTCTTAAACGCCAGCGTGTTGATTGCCGGCGCATGACAAAACACCGGAATGGTTAGGCGCGGGCGGCCAATGCCCCTTCCGCGCCTAATCAACTTTTGCGATGAACGCTAAAAGCGCGGCCTCAGCAATCGGTTCGCTCAGCATTGGCGCATGACCGACTTTCGGCACTTCGCAGATTTCGATCGCCGGCAGGACGCTCTTCATTTTTTCCAAAATTTCTGCGGTCAAAAGATCGCTGGTTGCGCCGCGGATGACGAGCGTGGGCGTCGCAGATAAACTTCTAAAAGCCGGCCAAAGATCTGGCGCCGGGCCCAGCTCAACCAATGCGCGTCCAATATTGGGGTCATAATCATACGCCCATCGACCGTCAGGGAGCGGCCGAAAGGTTCTTTTGGCGAAAGCGCGCCAATAGGCGTCGTCTTCATCGGGAAATGCAACTTCATTCAATTCGCGAATGCGCAGCGCCGCCTCTTCTAAATTCGCAGCGGGCGCCGTGTCTCTGCCCGCATAGCTCGCAATGCGCGTTACGCCTTCGATCCCAATTTCAGGGCCGACATCGTTTAAGACCGCAGCTTTGACGCGATCAGGCGGATGTTCATTTGTCAGCATCGTGACAATCCCGCCAAGCGAAGTGCCCACAAGAATGACGTCCCGAACGCCGATTTGATCGATCAGGCTCAAAACATCGTCGCGGTAAACCAAAGGCTGATAATTTAAGTAATTCGCGTCGCGATCAGATGCGCCGCGACCTCGGAACGACACCGCATAGACATCGCGGCCGCCCGCCGCGATTTTCGGCGCGATGTCTTCAAAATCCGCCGCATTCCGCGTGAGGCCGGGCAAACACAACACCGGTGTTTTCGCGCCACCCAGATAGTGGCGCGACCGCATCACGACGGCGTCGTCGAGGGGCGTCTCGATGATGTCGAATTGGGCGTCGTCGTTTGGCATCGCGCCTAGGTTAGCGCTTCTTCGCCGGTTAATACAGCCGCCGCGGCGTGGACAACCGACGCGATTCGCAGCGCGGTTTGCACTTGATCCGCCGCAAGGCCCGCCTTGCGCAAAACTTGTTCATGAGCGTCAAGACACATGCCGCAGCCATTGATCGCGGAGACCGCGAGCGACCACAGTTCAAAATCGACCTTATCGACGCCCGGATTGCCGATGACGTTCATGCGCAGCTTTGCGGGCAATTTCCCGTATTCGTCGTTGGAGATGATATGGGTCGCACGGTAATAGATATTGTTCATTCCCATGATGGCGGCCGCAGCCTTTGCGGCGGTCGCGGCTTCAGGGGAGAGCTTGTCTTCAGTCCACGCGCTGATGGCGCGGATAACCGTCGCGTTCCCGCTCGCGAGGGCGCTAGCCAAATAGGCGCCGTATTTTTGCTGGTCCGATAAGCTTGTTTCGGAGGCGAGCGTTCCAAGGTTCAAGCGAATGTCTTTAGCGTAATCGGGTATTGAATCGCGCAACGCGTCGAGGCTCATGGCGAACGCTCCTTCGATTTGGGTTGTGTTTGAGAGGGAAGGTGCGGACGGGATAGGCCGTCCGCACACAATTCGCTGATCTTAGAGCGTGTCGCCGCCAACAGGTCGGTTACACGGGCAAAGCTCGTCTGTTTGCAGCCCGTCAAGAACACGTACGGTATCTTGCGGGTTCCGGCCAACATTGAGGTTGTTCACATAGACGTGCTGAATGACGTTATGCGGATCGACAATGTAGGTCGCACGGTAAGCAACGCCATCGGGCGACCGAATACCGAGCCCATCGATGAGCGAACCGGTTGTGTCGCCGAACTGCCACGCTGGGTGTTTGTCGAGATCTGGGTGATCCCGGCGCCAAGCCAGCTTTACAAATTCGTTGTCCGAGCTGCCGCCAAGAACGACCGCATCGCGATCTTCGAACTCTTTGGCGAGACGGCCAAATTCAGCAATCTCCGTCGGGCAGACGAATGTGAAATCCTTTGGATAGAAATAAATGACTTTCCATTTTCCGGGAAAGCTCTCTTGCGTGATATCTTCGAAAGCGGACTCGCCGTTCTCTTCATGGGCGTTGAAGCCGGGTTTGACACCAACAACGGAAAAATCGGGAAGCGTATCGCCGACGCCTAACATTCTAGTTCTCCTTCAGGTTGTTTGTTGAAACTCCACCACGCCCTCAAGCGAGCGCAGGTTCTGTTTACGCGGGCTGGAAAATTAATCAAATAGATTATATCATAAGATGAGATCGAATTTATCGATTGAGTTTTGAGCCCCGCGGATCCGCTTATGATTGCCTTACCCACCTTGCGCCAAATGCAGTTCTTCGTTGCCCTTGCGCGCCGTCAATCCTTCTCTAAAGCGGCGGATGACTGTTTGGTGTCGCAATCGACCCTATCGTCCGCCATCAAGGAAATGGAGGGGCTGCTCAATCAGGTTTTGGTGGACCGGTCCAGTCGCCGGTTCGCGCTGACGCCTGCGGGCGAGGACGTGGCGGAACGGGCTTCCGCGATTTTGGCCTCGGCGGAGGACCTAGTGCGCGCCGCGCGCGACGCCAAACCATTGGAGGGCCCGTTCAAGCTTGGGGTCATTCCAACCATCGCGCCTTTCGTTCTGCCGCGCATGACGATGCGCCTGGAAAAGGACTATCCGCGTCTCAAACTCTATTTACGCGAGGATCTGACGGCGGCGCTTGCCGGGCATTTGGCGTCTGGTCAATTGGACGCGGCGCTCTTGGCGTTCCCCTATGATCTTCCCGGGATGGAAGTGGCTGAAGTTGGGTTTGATCCGTTTTGGTTTGCCTGCGATCACGGACACGCCTTCGCCAAACGCAAATCCCTCAAAAACAGCGATCTCGATGGCGTGCATTTGCTTTTGCTCGAAGACGGTCATTGCTTGCGCGACCACGCGCTCGAAGCATGCGATATTGATGATCGTGCGGACGCGTCGTCCTTTGGGGGGACGAGCCTTTTCACGCTCTCGCAAATGGCGCGATCGGGCCTCGGCGCGACGCTCATGCCGGAGCTCGCCGTCAATGACGGCCTCGCCAAAAATGCGGGGCTGACCGCGATCCCGTTTCAAGATCCAAAGCCGGGCCGCAAAATTGGCATTGCGTGGCGTAAAGGCTCGGGCCGCCGCGATGAGGCGCGGGCCTTGGCGCGCATTACGGCGGAGTTGTTTTTTACGTAGCCCCGCCCAAGGGCGCGTGCTTCAACGGCGCGATTTCGCCATCGTCTGACAGCAGGATCGCAATCGATCGCGTGGAGCGAAATTGCGTCAGGATGAGCATCACTGAGACGGTAATGGGCACGCTGAGCAACAGCCCGGCGAACCCCCAAAGGGATCCCCAGACGCTTAGGGCAAACAAGACGACGAGCGGGCTCAAATTGAGCGTTCTGCCCACAAGGCGCGGCTCGATGCCGTTGCTCATAATCTGTTCTGCGCCAATGAGACTAGCCAGGGTGATAAGCGCCATCTGGACGCCGCCGCCTTCGGGCTGCACCAGCGCCAGTAGTGCGGGCAGGGTGATGGCTGACGCAGCGCCGAATATGGGAATGTAATTAAATACAAAAATCAACAACGCCCAAAAGCCCGCAAATTGCACGCCGATCAGCTTCATGATCGCGAAGCTGATCGTGGCGGTGATCAAATTGCTGATAGTTTTGATCGTAATATATTGGCGCACCAGCGCCCCGATATCGGTAATCGTCTCATTGACGACTTCGCCGTCCCGGCCATTCTCGCCGATGCGCTTTATCTTCGAGAAGATCCGCCCGCGCTCAATCAGCATAAAGACGAGATATAAGAAGATCGTAATGAAGGTGAGGAAGTTTGAGGTAATCCCCGTGAGGCTGCCGGCGGCTTGAGTGAGCAGCGGCCTTACCACCGACAACGCCGCGCCTTGAAGTTCCTCGACGCTGCCGACAACCTCGCCCGGTATGACCCCGCGCCCTTGCAAATACGCAATGCTTGCATCGACAACCCCGCGCAACCGCTCCTCATATGCAGGCCACGCTTCAAGAAGAATTTCCACATTTGTTTTGATGATCTCGACGAAGGCCATAATCGCCCCGCCGATCGCCGCGAACGCCAACAAATAGGCCAACCAATTCGGCAAATATTTTCCAACATAAGGCGCGCGGCGGATATTTTCTTTCAGCGTAAAGATCAGAAAACACAAAAAAACTGCAATGACGAAGGGGATCAATACATCACGGCCCACATGGGCGATGACCCCTATGAGAACGGCGAGCGCGACAAGATAAAATGTTCGCGCAACCCCTGCATTCCGATTAGCGTCGGCCATAGCGAGTCCCAGTCAGCTTTTTCGCTTTTGTTTCTAGGCTGGTTCGCCGCAGATGGCGAGACGCCGCTAGGCGCCGCGCGAAGAAGCGCTTATCTAGCCGGGGATGGTTCGGTTTGACATAGAGTGGCGCGCGGCCGCGGACGCCTTTGCGCCGCTCGCTAGCGAGCCTTTCGCCTTTTGGCTTCATGGCGGCGAACGCGGTCAATCGCGTTGGTCGACCATTGTGGCGTTCCCGTCAGCGACGCATGAGGTGCGTGATGGTAAGGATCTAGCGCGCCTATTTGAGGCTCGATCGCGCAATCCTCATGGGGCCGAAGCGGCGGCGCCGTTCGTCTCCGGCCTCGTCGGTTATATCGGTTATGAAGCGGCGCAATGGGTGGAACCCAGCCTGGCGCTGCCGGCATCGCCCTATGCCTTGCCCGTCGCCACCTTCGGGGAGTATGAAGCCGCCGCGGTTTTCGATCGGTTAGAACGCCGAGCCTGCATTCTCGGGATTGACGAGACCGCTTGCGAGCGGCTGCGTGATGCGCTCGGTCGAAAACCGGTAACGCCGCCGGGCGGCCTCCCACGCGCGACGCTTTCGTCAAATTTTTCCCGTACTGAGTATGTAGACGCGGTTTCGACCGTGATCAGACAAATTCGCGAGGGTGATTTTTTCCAGGCGAACCTGTCACAGTGCCTGTCAGCGGCTTTTGACGGGGAGGTCTCCGCTTTTAACGCGTTTCGAATACTCGCGGCGCAAAGCGATGCGCCTTTTGGCGCCATGCTCAATCTCCCTTCCGGCGCCGTACTTTCGAATTCGCCTGAATTGTTTTTTGCCGTCCAACAACATGGCGAAAATAAAAGAATACTGGTTGAGCCCATAAAGGGTACGCGCCCACGCGCGCGTGACCCGCATCTTGATGCCGCGCATATGAAAGACTTGGCAGCCGACCCAAAGGATCGCGCAGAGAACATCATGATTGCGGATTTGATGCGCAATGATCTGTCGAAAATCTGCGAGGACGGCTCCATTCGCGAAGACGCCATATGCGAGTTGGTGAGCCTCGCCCATGTGCACCATTTGGTGTCGCGCATTTCTGGCGACCTAAAATCCGACGCCTCAGCAAGCGACATCATCCGCGCGCTGTTTCCTAGCGGCTCGATTACGGGCGCTCCCAAAATCGAAGCCATGAAGACGATTGCGGCGCTTGAGCGCGTCGGTCGTGGACCGTATTGCGGCGCTATCGGCTATTTTGACGATCGCGGCGGTGCGTCTTTCAGCGTCGCGATTCGCACCATGATGCTCTCAAAAGACCGACGCGTCATGACTGTGCCTGTGGGCGGCGGCGTTACGCTGCGGTCGGATCCGCGTGCGGAATACGCCGAAACGCTCGCTAAAGCGACCGCAGCTGCGCGCGCATTCGATCTCGATTTGGAGGCGCTTGCGTGATCCTGGTTGTCGATAATTACGATTCATTCGTACACAATCTTTCTCGATATATCCGCGAAGCTGGCGGCGAGACAACGATCATCCGCAATGATGAGATGAGCGTTGATGATTGTTTAGCGCTTGGGCCCCGCGCTGTAGTCCTCTCGCCCGGGCCCAAAAAACCAACCGATGCGGGCATCTGCCTCGATCTGTTGCACGGCTTGCCGGCTTCGATGCCTGTATTGGGGGTTTGCCTCGGCCATCAGTGTTTGGTGGAAGCGTTTGGCGGGCGCACTGTCAAGGCGCTCGAACCGCTGCACGGGGAGGCGAGCGCTATTCGTCATTCGGGGGCGGGGGTGTTTGAGGGGCTTTCATCGCCGCTGCCGGTCGGTCGGTATCATTCACTCGCTTCGGTTGTCGCGGAAGGCGGGCCGCTTGAAGAAACCGCTTGGAGCGATGAAGGTGATCTCATGGCCGTCGCCCATCGCGAGCGTCCTTGGTTCGGCGTTCAATTTCATCCTGAGTCGCTCTTGACGCCAGATGGCCGTAAAGTGATTCAAAACTTTCTTCGCTTTGAGACGATGCGGGATTCCTCATGCTCTACTGGCTAAACGGCGTTTTCGATGATGCGTCCGCGGCGATCGATGTGGCCGATCGCGGGTTCCTCATTGGCGACGGCGTGTTCGAGACCATCCTGGTTGAAAAGGGCGCGCCGATCTTTCTGGACGCGCATCTGGAGCGCCTGCATGCGGGTCTCGATGCGCTTGAGCTCGCCATGGCGAAACTGCCCGAAGATTGGCGCGGTGTTCTGGACAGATTGAGCCGTGCGAATTCTCTTGGACCGGAGCGCGCCGTCATGCGCATAACCGTAACGCGCGGCGCCGCCGGACGCGGTCTCGATATGGCGGCCGCTGATGCGACGCCGCCGACTGTTCTTGTAACCCTGGCGCCGGCGCCGCCGTCTTCAGATAAAATTCTGAACTTGCAAATCTCCAGCTATCGCCGTTCCGAACATAGCATCACGGCGCGCTGTAAAACCCTCAACTATACGGACAACATCCTGGCGCGCGCTGAAGCCCGCGAGGGCGGCGCCGATGAGGCGATATTGCTCAACACTCGCGGCATGGCCGCCTGCGCTGCGGCGTCCAATCTTTTTGTCGTCTCCGGCGATCGCATCTCAACACCCAAAGTGAGCGATGGCGCATTGCCGGGCGTTGTGCGCCGAAAATTATTGGAAGAGGCGGCGATTTCCGAAGACTTGGCCATCGCAGAAACAGCGATCACGCCCGAGCAACTCGGCAGGTCTGCATGCTTTTTGACCAACAGCTTGCTCGGCGTCGCGCCGGCGACGCTTATGAGCGCGCGTGCGGCGATGGATGCGAAGGCGGTTGAAACCATTGACCGACTGCGCGCATGGTATGACGCGCTTGTCGCCGCCGAAGTCGCCCGCTGGAATACGCCGTCATCATGAACGCTTTCACGCTATCGTCCGAACAATTAGCGCGCACGATTGGCGCCGCCTGCGCCGATGAGGTCGCACGCCGCTTCGATCGTCACTATGACTTTCTCACGATCGCATCTTGGTCTGAGGAGACGCCGTTGGGCGACGGCGGCTTGGGTCTCAAGTCGGCAGAGGTAGACGCGTGCGCCGAGCGGGCGGCAAGCTTTTTTGGCGTCCCCAACGACACGCTGACGCGGCAGAAAGATCTGACGATCGCCGATTGGGTTCGCGAAATGGCGGATGCCGTCAGCGAGCAATTGACGACGTTTACGTTCAAAGCGGCGGCGCGCGATGAGGCGACAGCGACCCATCGTCATGATGCGGACGAAGTCTATCAAGCTGCGGCTGCCGCGGCGAACCTGCTATATGGACGCCGGCGACTTTTGTCGTTGGTGGCGCCGCATAGTCTGTTGGGGTTCGCCTTAACGGTGTTGACGCCGAATTTGCAGCGCATTGAATCGGTGGATGTGCGGGGCGCAACGCCAGAACAGTTGTCGGAAACCATGTCATTCGGCGACGTCTTGGTCGCAACACCAACATTATGGCGTTATGTCATGCGCGAAGAGTTGCGCGCGCCGGACAACACCATGGCGGTGTCTTTTGGCGAACCGATGACGCGCGACTTGGCCGCGTCGATGCGGCGCGCGGGGTTTGGCGTTATGCGCGAGATTTACGGCTCTACCGAAAGCGGCCTTGTGGGCTGGCGCGATGCGCCCGAAGAACCCTTTGTGATGTTCGATCACTGGCGAAAGTCGGGCGAAGAATTCACGCGGATTGCGCCGAACGGAGATGAGCGCTGCGTCCCGCCCATGGATCGTCTGGAATGGCGCGGAGACCGAGGCTTTTGTTTGCTTGGGCGTCGCGACGGGGCCGTTCAAATTCGCGGCGTTAATGTGTTTCCCGAAGCGGTCGCCGCCACCATGCGCGATCATAAAACGATAGATCAGTGTACTGTACGCGTGGGACGGCGCGGCGACGGCGTGCGGCGGTTAATCGCGCACATCGTCTTGAAAAAGGGCAAACGCCCAACAGACCGCATCGCCCGGGAAATCGACCTGTATTGTCGCTCGAAACTTCGACAAGAAGAGCGGCCGCGTATTTATCGATTTGAAGCCAGTCTCAGCAATATCGCCGCGCCGCTCGACGACGCCGAGGGCGAGGACTGATTACTCAGCGCCGCCTGCAGCGCCTGCAGCCTGCTCATATTTGGCCGCAACCTGGCCGGCAACACCGGTGAATGTTGCGTTGTCGTCGCCGACTGTGACCGTGGCTTCGCAGTTCGGCGCGCAATTGTATGTGGTGCGCGCTGCGCCACGATGAAATGTGAGCATTTCGCTGTTCGTAGACCGCACACGAACAATAAGATTGTCGAGCACAGCGCCCGTGTCGTCAAAGATATAAATATTTGTAAGACCCGGCGCCTTTCCGAACAACAACAGTTTTTGATTGTCCTGAACAGTGACGTCTGCGATCGCAGGGTTGCCAACGACGATGCTCTCAGCGGGGCGCTCTAACGACATGGGTCGTACTTGATCCATCGTCAAAAGAACCTGGCCAGCCTGGGCGTTGGCCGCGATCGCACAAATAAAAGCCGCTGCTGAAATAACCGTTCGCATGGGGTCTTCCTGTTATCAACTTGGGCGCGATGCTATGCATCTTCGGTCAATGATTGATTAACGACGCGTCCAGCTTTTGATCCGTTGAGGAACATTTAATACGCGGAGTTTACGGGGCCTTAAGCGGCGCTTGTTATCACCGGTGGCAAGGGACTGTGCGTCCAGCGGAGAACTTCATGTCTCAGACTTCGATCGCGGCGTCCGCCCCCGACGCCACTGACGCGTCGTCAAAACCCAATCAAATATCGTCGCGTTTAGAAAAAATCGCGCCCTTTGCCGATCTATCTAAAGGTGCGCTCGAGGCCTTGTGTAAGACCGCGGTTGAGCGCCAATATGACGCCGGACAGACAGTTTACTCAATTGGCCAGTTCGATGGCGGCGACGTTATTATTGTCGCTGACGGGCGCATGCAGGTTTCTATCACTGCGCCAGCCACGCAATCAATAACGATCGAAGAATTTTCGCCGAATGAGATATTCGGCTTGGAATTCGCCATATCCGCGTGGGATCCATCTACGTTTGAGCAAATGGCGGTGGTTGCGCCTGAACCTTTAAGCGTCATTTTGCTAGAAGCCGAGGCCCTGCGCGATATCGCCGCGCAAAAGCCGTCGCTGATGCGAAACCTCGCTTTATACTTTGCGAACGGACTGTGTCGTTTACGGCTTGCGATCGCAGCGCCGGAAACGGCGCCGGAGCAGCGTGTTTACGCCGCTTTGCTGAAATTTGTAACGCGCGACGATATGAATGGCTTGTGGCGTGTTCCCCGCATGCCGCGCCATCGCGAATTGGCTGAGCTTGCGAATGTTGAAGAAACTGAGGCCGCCTCGGCTGTCGCGACGCTTATACAAGACGGCGTGGCGGAGCGCGACTACCCTGGGCTCATCATCAATGACATGACGCGTCTGGACAAGCTGGCCAATTAAAGAAACACAAAATTGATAATAAATTCGACTTGAGCGCAATTCGAAGTAACAGTTTCATCGGTTATTAATCCGAACGCGGCATTGTCCACGCTTGCGGAAAGAAGAAAACTCTTTCGGCGGTGCAATTGCAGAGTAATCAGGAGTCGACAAATGCAAGCTCTTATGAAGCGCTTTATCAAAGACGAAGACGGCGCAACCGCTATTGAATATGGCTTGATCGCCGCTTTGATCGCTGTTGCGATCATTGCTGCTCTTCAAGCTGTTGCGGGTTCGCTCAGCTCGACGTTCACGAATGTGAGCTCGGAACTCGACAGCGCCACAGCGCCGTAACAAAAATCCGCGGTAACGCGGATTTTAGAGTTCGAATTTATTTGGAAAAGGAGACCAGATTGGTCTCCTTTTTCTTTTATGTCTAACTCGTCGTTAAGGGCATGAGCCTAGCGTGTGCCGGTAATCTTCTCTTTACGCGCCAGATGAGGGCTCGCTTGTGATCGCCTATCTCGCCTTAGCCGTCTTTCCCGCAGCGCTGATCATTGCAGCGGCCAACGACGTATACGAGTTTAAAATCCCCAATTGGATTTGCATCGTTCTGATTTCGGCGTTCCCCACGGCCGGTATGGCCGCTGGCGCGCCCTTAGATACGATGGTCGAAGGCGCATTGCTTGGCGCGGGCGCTTTGGCGTTTGGCTTCGCGCTCTTTGCGGGACGCGTCATCGGCGGGGGCGACGCTAAGCTCATCGCATCGATTGCGCCTTGGATTGGCGTATCCGCTTTCGGACTGTTTCTTATCAACATGGCGATTTCCGGCCTAGTTCTCGCCATCGGCATGATGGCCTTTCGCCGATTGCCTGTTCTTCCTGTTTACGCACATGCGCCGTGGTTGATGGAGCTTCACGCGCGCAAAAAGGATTTGCCTTACGGCGTCGCCATCGCCGCGGGCGGATTATTAACATTTGCTGAAACACCGTTCTTCTTGCTCGTCTTGGGCGGTTGAAAACTCGGTTAACGGTGTTTTGACCAGTTTGGCGGAAGATCAACAAAGGCTGCGCATTATTAAGGTGTGCAGCGATTGTGAGGTACGATGAACATGAATGTTGGCCGGCTTGCAGTATTCGGCATTGCGTTGGTCGCTGGGGCGGCTGCGTTTTTTCTCATGTTGGGCGACACAGAAAACAGTCCTGCGGTCCAAATCATCGAGCCTCTGAAAGAAGAAACCGTCCGCGTTTTGGTCGCAACACGCGATATCGGCCGCGGCGAGCGGTTCACAGAAGAAGATTCAAACTGGATTTCTTGGCCTAAAAAAGCCGTTCAAGAAACGTTCATCACTGATGAAGATGCGGCCCAGCGCGACGCGCTTGTGGGCTCGGTTGCGCGCAGCCTTGTTGTTAAAGGCGAGCCCATCGTGAACGCCAAAATCGTCCGCGCCGGACAATCAGGATTGATGGCCGCAATCATCTCTCCGGGAATGCGCGCTGTCACCTTGCGCGTTTCTCCTGAAACATCTTCAGGCGGCTTCATTTTGCCCGGCGACATGGTCGACATTCTTTTCACGCTGGAAGAGCGCACCACGCTCATGTTCGAGAAAGTGCGCGTGCTCGCGGTCAACACGGTTTATTCAGAGCACACCGAAACGCCTCATATCGATGGCGTGAATGTGACGTTGGAAATGACGCCGCGCGATGCGCAGTCATTCGTCACCGCGCGCGGGAACGGGAACTTGGATCTCGTTCTGCGCAGTATCTTTACGCCAACAAACGATGTGACCACGGATCGACGCTCCTCGGACGTCACTGTTATCCGCTACGGCCGGTCTTAAAGAGATAAACGATCAGGGGTTTGATCATGACGATGTCTATCACAAACTTCAAAGGCCGGCGGCGCAATTGGCCGCGATTTGGTCTTTTTACCGCCTTTGCCGCCGCGGCCGCTGCATTGATCATCTCGCCGGCCGCTGCGCAAGTGGGCGCTTATCCCGTCAAGATCGACATGGGCGGCGAGAGCGCTGTTTCAAAGTCGATTGTCTTGCCACTGAATAAAGCGGCGATCGTTGAATTGCCGCGCCCGTCTGCTGACGTGCTTGTCTCATCGCCCGCGATTGTGGACGCCGTCGTGCGCTCGCCCCGTCGCGTCTATCTTTTGGGTCAAGCCGTTGGTCAAACCAACGCTTTCTTTTTCGACTCTCAGGGACGTCAAATTCTCAATCTTGAAATTCAGGTTGAGCGCGATGTTGATGCGTTGTCCTCGCTGATGCGTCGGGTAATGCCGGACAGCCGGATTGAGGTTGATGCGGTGAACGACACGATCGTCCTGCGCGGTTCTGTGCAAACGGCCGCTGAAGTCGCGAATGCGTCGCTGCTTGCAGAGCGCTTCGTCTTGGAGGCGGAAAAGGTCGTGAACTTCGTCACCGTGCGCGAGCCGTCTCAAGTCATGCTGAAAGTGCGCATTGTTGAAATGCAACGTCAGCTTTTAAAACAGCTTGGCGTTTCTTCGCGCAGCAACTTTACGATTAGCGGATCAACGCTAACCGCGTCTTCGATTAGCGCGATCACGCCAGGCACCGGATTAAACATCGACAGCGTCGGGATTGATTTGGGCGGCTCCAACACGTTGGATGCAGCGTTTCAAGCCTTCGAGTCCGTTGGTCTTGTCCGCGTCTTAGCGGAGCCGAATTTGACAGCCGTCTCCGGCGACTCAGCCAAGTTCCTCGCGGGCGGCGAGTTTCCCGTTCCTGTCGGCCAGGACGAAGGCGTCATCTCGATCGAGTTTAAAGAGTTCGGCGTCGGCTTGGGCTTCACCCCGCTGGTGTTGAGCAAAGGCCGCATCAATCTCAAAGTCTCAACAGAGGTTAGCGAGATAACGTCCGAGAATGCGTTCTTTGTACCGAGCTTGACGACGGTTGATCCCGATACAGGCGCAACCGTGACAACCGCCGGCCTGTCTATCCCCGGGCTTTCGGTGCGTCGCGCTTCGACGACTGTAGAATTGCCGTCCGGCGGCAGCTTGGTGTTGGCGGGACTTCTACAAGAAGACATGCGCTCGACGATTGAAGGCGTGCCAGCGGTTAAGGACGTGCCGATCTTGGGACAACTATTCCGGAGCCGCGATTATGCGAACAGCGAGACCGAGCTCGTGATCATCGCAACGCCGTATCTCGTCAAACCGACCCACGAATCAGAGCTGAACGATCCAGCTCAAGACATGGTCCCGGCAAGCGATGCGCAGTCGATTCTCTTTGGAAAGCTGGTTGCGACCTACGGTCTGGCGGGTGCGGGCGTGCGCGAAGCATCGCTCCACGGCCCCATGGGCTTCATTTTGGATTAGGCGGAGACACTCAATGATCAAAGCATATGTAAAAGTCGCGCTGATATCCGGGGTTCTCCTATTGCCGGCTTGCGTCACGCGCTTTAACGGCGCCGAGCACGCACAGACTTACGCTGAGGCGCATCCGATTTCCGTCGATAGCCAAACGGTGACGCTAACAATCGATGCGGACCCAACGACAACAGACCTTTCGACGACGGACAAAGCCCGCCTTCGAGCCTTTGCGGACGCGTATATGCGCAATGGCCACGGACCGATCGCCGTCACCGCGCCGTCAGGCACGGGCGCCGATGTTGATGGGCAAGAGATGGCGGCCGATATTCGCGGCGCCCTAAATTCAATGGGCGTGCCTTGGGATCGTATCGCCGGGGCCACCTACCGGACCGGCGATCGTCAGGAGCTCGTTGTTTCTTACACGCGCTATGTGGCGACCGCGAGCGAGTGCGGCGTTTGGCAGGGCATGAAAGAGCGAGACGACCGGAATTTGCGCTCCCCGAATATGGGGTGCGCCACACAAAACAATCTCGCGGCGATGATCGCGGATCCGCACGATCTCATCGCGCCGGCGGCCTTCGGGGCGCGCGACGCGGCGACGACAGTGCGCGCATTCGAGGCGTATCGCGCGGGCGAGGTCACGATTTCGCAAACAGATCAAACAATCGAAACACAAGTATCAGACTAGGGGAACTTCAGGAGGGCCGGCGCCGGCCGCGCGTTGCTGAGGGAGAATATGATGAAAAATGCTTTGGAATCGGCGTTCTCGCATGAAGACCATGACGACGAAGAGGGCGTTGCCGAGGGGGCTGCGAGCTTAGGCCCGGACGGCGGTCCGGCGGCTGCGGGCGCCTTAGACACCTTGGGTGATGCTTCAGATGATCTTGAGGCGGAATTTGAAGACGACCTTGACGATCTAGACGCTTGGCTTGACGAGGAACTCTCTGACGAAGAACTCGCAGCGCTTGCTGACGAAGACTTCAGCGACATTGATTTTAGCGACGAAGAACTCGCGGCCGCTGGGTTTGATCTTGACGGCGAGGGCGGGCTTGAAACCGATAGCCCTGTTGCTGAAGCGGAAGAGCCCGCTGGCGCAGGGTCGTCTTCTTCAGAAACCGAGATCAGCTATAGTTCTGTCGCTGAGTACGAGCCAGCGCCTTCCGACCACGACTTCGCCGAGGGCGCGTCTAGCGAAGACCCGTTTGATAATGACGCGTTTTCGACCGACGCGTTTTCCGATGATCCGGAAGCTGGCGCGTCGGACGCAGCAGGTATTTTCGATCAAGTAACGCGCGCCTTTGACGGTGTTGAAGGGTCAGAAGACTTAGCGGGTTCATCGGCGCCATCGTCTACCGATTTCGCCTCGTCAGACTTTGACGATGAAGACGAGGGGGCCGAACCCGAGTTTGAAGTTGATGAAACGCCAGCGCCTGTCAATAAGGCAGTACCGCAAACGGACAGCGCCGAGGCGAGCGAGCACGCTCACGAAGCCGGCGCGCTTGTCGCCGCGCGCGATATTGCGCCCAACGCGCCGGCCTATGATCCGGCCTCGCTCGGCATTGACACCGAAAATGTCGATCACAGCCCCGTACCGCGCATTTCGATCCACGCATTTTGCGAAACGCCGGCGACGACGGCGTTAATGGAAAAAGCGGCCGTAGATCGCCGTCTCGCCAAGGCGCATCTGACCATCCACATGGGCGGCATCTCCAAAGCGATTGATCAATTCAACAGCGCAGCGACGCCCAATCTGATCATTCTGGAAACCGTTGCGGAGGGCGCAGAGATTTTCGCTCAGTTGGGCGAGCTTGCTGAGGTTTGCGACCCGTCGACAAAGGTCGTGATCGTCGGTCAAATCAACGATATTATTCTGTATAGAGAGCTTATTCGTCAAGGCGTCAGCGAGTATATCGTCCGCCCGCAATCGCCCTTGCAGATCATCAAAACGATCGCTGATCTTTATGTAGACCCGTCAGCACCCCCGATTGGCCGAACCGTCGCGTTTGTCGGGGCCCGCGGCGGCGTTGGGTCATCTACAATCGCGCACAATGTTGGTTGGTGTGCCGCAGAAGACTATAAAAGCGATACGGTCATTCTCGATCTGGATTTGCCGTTCGGCACGACAAGCCTCAATTTCGATCAAGAGGCGTCAGCCGGTTTGGTTGAAGCATTGAGCTCGCCTGAACGCCTCGACGACGTTCTGCTCGATCGCTTGCTGCAGAAATACACGGATCATCTGAGCCTGTTTACGGCGCCGAGCGTCTTGGATCGCGACTATGATCTGGACGATCAAGCGTTCGAAACCGTGCTCGATATCGTGCGCAATGCGGCGCCGACTGTTGTCGTCGACGTGCCGCATCTTTGGACCAACTGGTCTAAGCGCGTGCTCACAACCGCTGATGAGATTGTTGTGACGGCGACGCCAGATTTGGCGGCGTTCCGCAACACGAAGAACTTCATCGATTTGCTGAGCGCGTCGCGCCCGAACGACGCCTCGCCGAAGCTCATCGTCAACATGTTTGATCCCAAAGTCTCGGCGGTGCGCCCGGAGCAATTCGCAGAGCATGTGGGCATCAAGCCGGAACAGGTTTTCCTTTATGAACCCCAGCTCTTTGGCGCCGCTGCAACGAACGCTGCGCCGATTTGTGAAGTGGGTCCGAAATCGAAAGCGGCGAACGGATTCCGGGATTTGGCGGCTCAACTGATCGGTCAAACCAACGCCAATATCGCCAAGCCCAAATTCTCGCTTCTCGGTTTATTCAAGAGCAAATGATCGCATAAAAAATGTTTGGTCGAAGAACAGCCCCCGTCCAATCGCCCGCTGCGCCCAAAGCGCCGGCGCCGGCTGCGCAATCGAATAAACCTGCCGTCGCGCCGCCCGCCCCGGAACCACAACCCAAAAAGACTGCGCAAAAATCTGCGCCGCCACCGCCGCCGCGCTCAGCGAAGCCTGAAAAGAAGCCGACGAAACCGATTGAGACGGTCGAGATTGGCGGGCGTTCCGATGAGTACTTCCAAACAAAGACGCTGATCTTCAACGCGCTGATCGATACGATCGATTTGTCGCAGCTCGCGCAGCTGGATACAGAAAGCGCCGCCGAAGAAATTCGCGACATCGTGAACGAGATCATCTCTATCAAGAGTGTTCAGATGTCGATCGCCGAACAAGAGGCGTTGCTGCAAGACATCTGTAATGATGTATTGGGCTACGGACCGCTCGAGCCGCTGCTCGCCCGCGATGATATCGCGGACATCATGGTCAATGGCGCCAGCCGGGTCTTCATCGAAGTCGGCGGTAAAATTCAGCTTACCAATGTGCGCTTCCGCGACAACGCACAGCTGATGAACATCTGTCAGCGCATTGTGAGCCAGGTCGGCCGCCGCGTTGATGAAGCCAGCCCCATCTGCGACGCTCGCTTGCCGGACGGATCTCGGGTGAACGTGATCGCGCCGCCGCTGGCGATTGACGGTTCTGCGCTCACCATTCGGAAGTTTAAAAAAGATAAGCTCAAGATGACGGACCTGATCGACTTCGGGTCCATTTCGCCCGAAGGCGCGAAGGTTTTGGAAATTGTCGGCGCCAGCCGCATCAATACCTTGATCTCCGGCGGTACGGGTTCTGGTAAAACAACGCTTCTAAACTGTATGACCGGCTTCATCGAGCATGATGAGCGGATCATCACCTGCGAGGACGCGGCCGAGCTTCAGTTGCAGCAGCCCCACGTTGTGCGTCTTGAGACACGCCCGCCCAATCTGGAAGGGCAGGGCGAGGTCACCATGCGCGATCTCGTAAAGAACTGTCTGCGGATGCGCCCTGAACGGATTATCGTGGGCGAGGTGCGTGGCCCCGAAGCGTTTGACTTGCTTCAGGCCATGAACACCGGTCACGACGGCTCCATGGGCACGCTTCACGCCAACAGCCCGCGTGAAGCTTTGCAGCGGATTGAGTCCATGATCACCATGGGCGGCTACAATCTACCGTCTAAAACAATTCGGGAAATGATCGTCGGTTCAATTGACGTCATCATCCAGGCCGCACGCCTACGCGATGGTTCGCGTCGTATCACGCATATCACCGAGGTGCTCGGCACTGAGGGCGAAACGATCATCACGCAGGATCTATTCGTGTATGACATGTCTGGCGAAGATGATAATGGCGGCATTATCGGCGTTCATCGCTCTACCGGCATTGCGCGTCCGGCCTTCTGGGATCGCGCGCGGTACTATGGCCGCGAAGCCGAGCTTGCTGAAGCGCTCGATGCGGCGTCGGAGTAAGGCCGGTGGATCTCGATATTCTTCTTCCCGTAATTCTAGGGTTGGTGTGTCTTGGGGCGCTGGCCTTTGTGCTGTTGTCCCCGACGCAATCGGACAAGCAAAATAAACGCGTTGCGGCGTTGCAAGCATCGGGCGCTGCGGGACGACGTACGGCGGGCGCCGCGCAAAATGAAGCCCAGAGCCGGGAGCGTCGGAAGAAACTCGCCGAATCCCTGGCGCAGCTGGACGACCAACAAAAGAATCTCAAGAAGAAAAAACGCCTGACGTTAGAGCAGTCGCTCGAGCAAACGGGCATCGCGATCACTGCAAAGCAGTTCTATATCGCCTCATTCGTGATGGGCGCGTTTTTCGGATTTGTCGGCTTGATTTCCGGCCAACAAAATTGGGTGATCGCGCTGCTTATTCTGATTGGCGGTTTCGGATTTCCCCGTTGGGTTATCAATTTTCTTCGCAAACGCCGTCAGAAAAAGTTCATTGCTGAGTTCTCCAACGCGATCGACGTGATTGTGCGCGGTGTTAAGTCCGGCCTCCCGGTCAATGAATGCTTGAAAATCATTGCGCGCGAGGCGCCGAGTCCAGTTTGCGACGAATTCCATATGTTGACCGAAGGCATTCGCATTGGCCTTTCCATGGAGCAAGCGCTAGATCGCATGCATGAACGGATGCCGCTGCAAGAAGTCAATTTTTTCAGCATTGTGTTGCTCATTCAGCAAAAGACTGGCGGTAACCTTGCCGAAGCGCTCGGTAATTTGGCTGGCGTGTTGCGCTCAAGGAAGTTGATGGAAGGCAAAATCAAAGCGCTTTCCGCCGAAGCAAAAGCGTCAGCCTATATCATCGGGTCGCTGCCATTTCTTGTGATGGGGGCGGTGAAAGTCGCCTCGCCCGAATATCTTGATCCGTTATTTAACCAGCGGGTCGGTAATTTCATTTTGATTGGCGCAGGGCTGTGGATGCTCACCGGCGTTTTGGTCATGCGCAAAATGATACAAATCAAGGTGTAGGACGTCATGTTTGAAGCCATCGTCAACGCTGTTACGGACCGCTCGTTCCAAGTCGCCGTTTTGGTGTCGATGGCGGCGATCGCGACCGCCTATACGGTGCTCGAACCGTTCCTGGTTAAAGACAAGCTGAAAGAGCGCATGCGCTCGGTGGCGACGCACCGCGACGCCTTGCGCTCGCAACAACGCGAAGCGCTGGCCCGCAAAGGCGCGACGGCCCGGCTCCGAAACTCTTCGCCCGAAGGCGTTATTAAAGAGCTGGTGGAAAACTTGAAGCTGCTCGAGGTCTTTGACTCCGACGCAGCGCGCAAAAAACTTATGATGGCCGGGTATCGCGGCCAAGGCCCAGTCTTCACCTTCATGGCGGCGCGCTTGGGGTTGCCGTTCGTGTTGGCGCTTTTTATCGGCATATATGTTTATGCTTTAAATGGCTTTGGGCTTGATAATTTCGGCAAGCTCTTGGCGACGATCGCCGCGTTTTTGAGCGGCTTTTACGTGCCGAACCTTTACGTGAACAACGCGGTGAAAAAACGTCAGCAAAAGGTCCAGGTGGCCTGGCCCGACGCGCTCGATCTGCTGCTCATCTGCGTTGAGTCCGGGATGTCAATCGAAGCGGCGTTTCAGAAAGTTGCCGACGAGGTGGGCCCCAATTGCCCAGAGTTGGCGGAAGAGCTTGGTCTTACCAATGCGGAGTTGTCCTATTTGCAAGACCGTAAGCAGGCCTTCGTCAACCTCGCCGAGCGTACTGGGTTGGAAGCCGTGAAGGCCGTGGTGACAGCGCTCGTTCAGTCAGAAAAATACGGGACGCCGCTCGGCCAATCCTTGCGC
>JBCDBM010000021.1:0-23586 GCA_039183665.1 Pseudomonadota bacterium
ATCAGCCCCATGCCGCCAAAGACGACGATATCCGCGTCTGCCTGAATGCCGATACGCGCAAGAAACGGATTATAAGGTTCTCCGGATACGGAGAAGATTGGGATTTTCTGGCTTTCCACAAGGCAATTGAAAAGGTCAATCATGGGGACGTCCGTACGGATTATTTTCTTCGGCACCACGCGCTCGACCGGGTTCACCGATGGACCGCTGATCGTTACTTGTCGTTCAGAGGATAGATCCGGACCGCCGTCGACTGTCTCCCCAGCGCCGTTGAGAACGCGACCTAAAATATTGTCCGAATAAGCGACCTGCATTGGGCGACCCAAAAAAGTCACGGACGCCGTGGTCGATATTCCTTTCGTCCCCGCGAAAATCTGTAGCGAAACAGTGTCTCGGTTGATCGCGATGACCTGCCCCGGCGAGCTGCTGTTTCCGTTTTCAATCACCGCTAGGTCGCCAAGTCGGGCTACGGGGTCTTTACCCGCAGCCGCGCGAGGGACATGCACACGCAAGATATCGCCGACGATTTCTGTAACGCGCGAATAGCGCATGATCCCATCAATCACGTCGCGGACTCCGGTAAGCGCTCTCTGAGCGTTCGCAGATCGAGAGTCATTTCATGCAATTCGCCATCGACAATGAGATCAGCGTCGGTCGCCCTACACACTGCGTCCAGGGATACGCCGGGTCCGAGCTCGCGTAGGCACAGGCCGTCATCGGTCGGCTCGATCACCGCCAATTCTGTCACGATAAGGTCGACGCGCCGTAAGGCTGTGAGCGGCAGATCGCAGATTGTTTTGACTTTCGACTTGCCCCGGGCCGTATGCGTCATCGCAACGACGACCCGACGCGCGCCCGCGACCAGGTCCATGGCGCCCCCCATCCCGGGCACCATTTTTCCGGGTACTGTCCAGTTCGCCAGGAAACCGCGGGCGTCAACCTCAAGGCCTCCCAAAATGGTCATATCAAGATGGCCGCCTCGGATGAGGCCGAAGCTCATGGCGCTGTCGATTGAAGCGGCGCCCGGCACGGCCGAAACAAACCCGCCCCCAGCATCGGTGAGGTAAGGGTCTTCCATCCCTTCTGGGGGTCGTGCCCCTAAACCGATCACGCCGTTTTCAGCTTGAAAAAAGACATCCTCGACGTCGGTTAAAAAGTCTGCCACGCGGCTGGGCAAACCGATGCCCAGATTCACAAGCATGCCCGGTTTGACTTCTTGCGCGACGCGCGCCGCTATAACGTCTTTCGGATCAAAAGCGTGGGGGATCTCGAGTGTTTTTGGGTCATCCAACATAGATCAGGCCGCGCGCTCTAAGATATGATTGACGAGTACGCCCGGCGTCTTGACGGCGTCGGGCGGTATCACGCCGACGGGTACGATGGTCTGGGCCTCCGCCACAACGACGTCCGCAGCCAACGCCATGATTGAGTTAAAGTTATGCGCCGTGAGCGAATAGTTGAGATTGCCGACATAGTCCGCTTCATTAGCGGAAATTATTGCTAAGTCGCCGCGGAGCGGTTTCTCAAAAAGATAATCGACCCCGTCTATCTCTAGGACAGTTTTATCGTCCTCAACGGGCGTGCCCAGTCCGGTTCGCGTAAGCACGCCGCCAAGCCCGGTTCCGCCGGCGCGGATCCGTTCGACCAGCGTTCCTTGGGGCGAAAGTTCGACGGCCGTCTCGCCACGGATCATCTGCTGCTGCGTCTCTGGATTAAGGCCGATATGGGACGTGATTAGCCGCGCGATTAAACGCGCCGTTATGAGTTTACCGACGCCGAAGCCGGGCCGCGCTGTATCATTCGCGATCACAGTGAGATCATCGACTTTGCGCTCCACAAGGGCGTCGATGATACGATGTGGCGACCCGACGCCCATGAACCCGCCAATGAGTAACGTGTCGCCATGTTGCACAAGCGCCGCCGCAGCTTTTGGGCTCAGCGCATTCTTCATGTCCGGACCTCCGTCGCAACAGCAGGTACAGAGAGCTCGATGGGCGAGGACGCGCGACCGCGATCTTCAGAAATCAACGTTGAGGTCGCATCAGCGATGACGCGTTCTTCATTGGTCGGAACGACCAAGACGGGAACCGCTCCATCACTGATCACTGGCGCATTCTGATCGTTTGCGGGCTCCGAGACGGAAAGGCCGAGATAGGCGAGCCCATCGAGGGCGCGGAGACGCACGTCGGGTGCGCTCTCGCCAATGCCGCCGCAAAAAACAAGTGCATCCAATCCGCCAAGAATTGCGACCATAGAGCCGATTTCACGACGGACACAGAAGGTAAAGTAGTCGACGGCTTGCGACGCTTCCGCTGCATCGCTGCTCAGCAACGTCCGCATGTCGTGACTGATGCCGGAAAGACCTTTGAGCCCGCTCTCCTCATAGAGCAAACGTGTGAGCGATTCATGGGTCATGCCTTTTTGAAGTAGATAGAGAATGACGCCAGGGTCGAGCTGGCCGCATCGCGTTCCCATCGGTAAGCCGTCGAGAGCGGAAAAACCCATCGTCGACGCCACGCTGACGCCGTCGCGCATCGCGCACAGCGATGATCCGTTCCCCAGATGGGCGACGACAACGCGCCCGGCCGCCAACGCCGGTTCCTCCTGCCGGAGTTTGTCTGCAATGTACTGGTAGGACAGACCGTGAAATCCGTAGCGCTTAACGCCGTCTTCATAGAGGCGGCGCGGCAGCGCGAACGTATCGTTGACCCACGCATGACCGCGATGGAAAGCCGTATCGAAACACCCGACTTGCAGCGCATTTGGAAATAGTCGTCGCGCCGCCTCGACACCTCTAAGATTTTGTGGCTGGTGCAACGGGGCAAGCGACTCCAACCCAGCCAATTGCGCCAGGACGGTATCCGTTAAAATGGCAGGTTTTGAGAAGGCGTCGCCGCCATGGACTATTCGATGGCCAACGCCGATGACGGCGCGCCCATGAAGCACCGGCGCGAGCGCGTCCAAAATCGACGTGAGCGCTTCGCCGTAATCCGACGCTTTTGCGGGCCGACTTTCTAGCCCCGTACTCCAGTGGATTGAGATTTGGGGATCATTGCCGATATCGGCGACTTTCCCATGCGCTTGCAGAGCAAGATCGCCATTGAGACTAAACGCCGAAAACTTGGTCGAAGAACTACCGGCATTCAGTGTAAGAATGATGCTCATCCGACAGCCCCTTCTTTCGAAAGAACAGCCAGCGCACACGAGACGAGACGCGCTTTTGTTCCGTCTGCACGGCTAGTCAGAATGATCGGACACTTACAGCCCAAAACCAGACCTGCGGCCTCCGCATACGCGATAAATGTGAGCTGTTTTGCGATCATATTGCCGGCGTCTAGATTCGGCGCCACTAAGATTTGGGATTGCCCTGCGACGCTCGAATTGATCCCTTTCGTCTGGGCGGCTTGCAAATTTACGGCGTTGTCCATCGCGAGCGGCCCGTCGACGACCCCCCCTCGAATTTGGCCGCGCTCAGCCATCTTGGATAATAGCGCCGCATCGAGTGTTGACGGGATAGAGGGGTTTACGGTCTCGACAGCGGCGAGAACGCCGACGCGCGGGTTTTCGACACGAAGCGCACGCGCAAAGTCGATCGCGTTTTGAACAATATCCGCCTTCGCGCGTAAATCCGGGGCAATGTTAATTGCCGCGTCGGTGATCATTAGCGGGTGATCGAGACCGGGAATATCCATGATAAAGGCATGGCTCAACCGACGATCTGCGCGAAGACCCGAGTCTTTGCGGACGATCTCACTGAGCAGGACATCCGTATGCAGATGTCCCTTCATAATACTGCCGACAGAGCCTTCGTGAACAAGGGATACGGCGCGCGCTGCCGCCGACCGATGGGTTGGCTCATGAATAATTTCGTATGCGGAGATATCAAGCTTATGCGCGTCGGCCTCAGCCCGAATCTTGTCCTCATCGCCGATAAGGACGGGCTCAATCAACGACTCAGCCGCGGCGAGTATCGGCCCCAGCAACGCATCGCGCTCTTCTGGAGCCACCACGGCGGTTCGTAGGGGCGGAAACTGTCGAGCGGCGTCAAGCAGTTCATCGAAGTGTCGATGACGACGAACCGTCAATCCTGGAACATCGTGTAAGGAATAAGAACGAAGCTCTTGCGGGGCCACGACTTCGGCCTCTCCCTCGAGAACCCTGACACCGTCCGCGGTTTCCACCCAGGTATCGAAACGCACAATTCTATTGCGCCCTTTCTCGGTCAACCTGACATTTGCTGTCAGCGTTTCTCCAGCGATTGCGCGCGTCAGAAAACGTAAATTCTGTGAGTGATAAAGCGTATCAGGACCGGGCAGTTTATTGCCCAGCACTGCTGAGATGAGAGACGCGACCCACATGCCAGGGGCTGTTGCGACCGACCCTCTTTCCTCTGCGGCATCCGGCATATGAAGCGGGTTCAAGTCCCCGGACGCATTCGCAAAGATGTAAAGGTCATCGGCGCGGCAAAGTCGGGTCTCACTCGCCGTCATGCCGACCTCGAGTTGGTCATAGGGCACGTTTTGAATCGCCATGTTCACTCGGCTGCCACCGACGTTTTCGCGGTGCGCCCGCCGCCGCTCTTGGAGACTTTTTCGAGGTGCTCAAGAACACTGTCGCAAGCCGTCCGAACTTCGAGCGGAACGTCTTTTTCATCAGCCTCGAAAATAAATTTTAAAACTGTCTCAGCTTGCTTGCGATCGGCCTCGGATTTGATGAGCGCGGGAAGCGACCCTAGTCCTTTGTCAGGCGCGAATTGAACGATAAGCCGTTGCCGGTCCATGATCGCCCGCCGCTCATCGTCATTGAAGTTCTTATACGGCGCCATCGTGCGGATCGCTGTGGCGATGCGTTCAATCTGCGCAAGTTGAAGGCTGCCGCGGTTCTGAACGAAAGCAAGTCCCAGCCGCGCGATACCAGCCGCCAGACCGCCCTCCTTTTGCCGACTGAGCGCATCGCGCACCTCGGGCATATCCTCTAGGCGTCCACGCTCACGGTGGTGTCGAGCGCCAGCTTTGGAATGACCATAGGCGAGCGCCCAGGGCGTCGCCCACAACGAAAAGAACGCCATCTCCGTCGCCGCTTCTTTGAGGTCTCGCGCCATATCCATGCAGCGGACGACGTAATCAGCCCACATTCTCTCCGTTTGCAGAAAAACATTGCGCTCATCGACCGGCTCACGCGTCTCCGCTGCGCTCGGGGCGATTGTCTTCGCCAACTGACCCATCGGCGTATCTGTAGCGAACGCCTGTTTTTTGAGACGCATTGGACTCGCATCGGAAATCGCCTTTGCGACAAGCTCAGGCATTGCGGCCTTTACGAATGGCCGCAGTGTGCTTTCGTACATCTCAGCACCCGCCTCCGATGCCCGCGCGACGCCCGCAAACACAGCCTCATCTCTGCGATCGCCCGTTACGTTGGACAGATCCTCGAAGGTCCTCGGCGCAATTCTGATAACAAAAGCGTCGCCATCAGGATCGGTTCCATGCGGCTCTTCGCTTTCAATACAGATTTCGTAAAGTCCGGGCGGCACCGTCTCGATTGTCTCAAGGACTGAGGCCATCCCTTTATGTTCTTTCTTCGCAATGGAAGACGAAACAAAGATACCGAGATGCCCGACCCGGTCATGGATCATGTAGAAGATACGCTGACGATGCGCGACGATATCGTGCTCGTCACGATACGTATCCAAAATCCAATTGAACGCCTGCGCCGGGGGCGTAATGTTGTCCCCTTCCGAGGCAAAACAGATTATTGGACTGCGGATTTGCTTTAGGTCGATCGGCACGCCAGGGTCGAGCTGCGCTTGATTTTTACCGAGGTAATTGCCGACGAACAGCTGCTCCACGATCCAACGGATCTCAGCGTCCGTCATCATGTAGTAAGCGCCCCACCAACGTTCAAAATCGATAAAGCGCTTCGCGACGCCTTCCTTGTCGATATCTCGATAAAGATCGTAATACTTCCCGAACCAGTTCCGGCTCGGGTTTAATTGTTCGAAATTCAAGACGAGACTTGCCCCGTCAAAAATACCGGCGCCCAAATCGGACGACATGAGCGTCAACGGCAGCCCGCCAAAGACGCCCGCCGAATACCGCATGGGATAGCGCCCGATATTTCCCGCCCAGTAAGACATCGGCGCGCCGTTGAGGACAATTGGTCCCGTGACCTCCGGATGCGTCGCCGCCATGACCGCCGTGGCCCAGCCCGCTTGGCAATTCCCAATTGTCACCGGTTTTTTGCTTTTCGGATGGCGCCGTTCGACCTCTGCGACGAAGGCGGCCTCGGTGTCGCAAACATCGGCTAACGTTTGATCGGGTTCGGGGTGGGCTCGGAACCCGACAAAGTAGACGGGATGACCTTTCGCCAACGCGACGCCAATTTGGCTTTCCGGCTTGAACCCTCCTATGCCAGCACCATGGCCGGCCCGAGGGTCAATGATCACGTAAGGACGTTTCGCGTCGTCTATCGTCACCCCCTCGGGCGGCTTGATTTTGAGCAAGATGTAGTTGCAAGGCCTCGGCGCGTTAGCGCCATCAAGGACAAGTTCGTAATCATAGGCGAGAACCGGCGGGCTCCCAGCCTGCGTGTGGGCCGCATGAACGTCGCTCGTTTGGCGAAGCACATCCAGTGTCAACGCAGCGCGTTGGCTCGCATCACGAAGATACTGCACCCATGCATCGACAAGCCCGAGCGGCGTTTGAATATCTGAGTCTGCAGTAGTTGACTTGGTCCAATGCGCGCTTGCGTCCGACGCGAGTGCGCCCATCTGATGTTGTATTTCTTGAAGCTGCTTTCCTGCGACCGTCTGGAGAAAGCGCGCTTGAAGCCCTGCGTCGTTAGACGCGCGGCGCGCTATTTCTATCTGCTCTCGATCCATTGCCTCAATTCCTTCGACTGTAGATGCGCGATCAGCCCATCAGGCTGTAGCCGCCATCTATCGGGTGTACGCATCCCGTCACATTTCGAGCGGCGTCGCTGGCAAGAAACGTTGCGTACGCCCCAACGTCGTCAATGGTCGCTAGGGTGCGCGTCGGGGCCCTCGCCGCTGCTCGCGTTAGCATGTCGTCAAAATGCGCAATCCCACTTGCAGCGCGCGTTTCTAATGGCCCTGGCGACAGTGCGTGTACCGATATTCCTTTTTCGCCGAGCTCCGCCGCCGCATATCGGGTGACAGCCTCAAGACAGGCTTTCACCGGGCCCATGACATTGTAGTCTTCGACGACCCTTTCGGACCCATAAAATGTCACCGTGAGCGCCGTGGACCCCGGAGCCATCAGCGGCTCAGCGAGTCGAAGCAGTCGGAGGAACGAATGAACGGAGACGTCCATTGCTCTCGCGAAACCTTCAGGCGAGCAATCAATCACGCGCCCGTGAAGATCTTCCTTCGAACAGAAAGCAATCGAGTGGAGCAGAATATCAAGACGTCCCCACGTCGTCACAATTTCTTCAAAAAGCGCCGCGTCTTGACCAGCCGCCTCGACATTTAGGGGATGAACAATCTCAGCATCGACACTATCCGCAAGTGGTCGGACAAACTCTTCCGCCTTTTCGTTCAAGAAGGTGAGCGCGAGATCGGCGCCCGCGACGCGAAGCGATTTTGCGCACCCCCAAGCGATGGATCGGTCATTGGCGACACCGACAATGAGAGCCTTCTTACCTTGCAATGAAAATTCCGCCACCAGTCCCTCTTGATGTAGGGCTACAAGCAGCAGGCTATGCCTCGCGCGCCGACGACTGAAGGACAGCCCGCGTCAATTTCTATACGAATTAAGGACAAATCGCGCCGGTAAGGCGCTCAGAAATATGTAGTGGGTTTTGCAGGGAGTTCCGGACCAATCAGATGAACTCAATCTTCGCTTTAAGGTCGGAACTTTTTCAATTCATTTGCGAGTTTCGAGAGCAGCGCACCTCGCGCGATAGGATTTTCCGATTATAATCTGTCTACGTTTTGTTTTGAAAACCTGTTATGCTATGGCGGGTGGCAGAGTAATGTTCATCAGCGCCCAACCAAAATAATAGCATATGGTACGGATGCCGATCAATCAAGAAAGTGTGCGGAACGTGGTTTCCTCTGATGTCGGTTTACGTTTACGATAATTAGACAACGACATTCCTGTCCAGGCGACTAAACCGCGTCGCAAAGCTCTCTCATCGGAATACCCCAATAGCTCGGCAAGAACGATTGCAGGACAGTTAGGGTCTGTCGCTAGCCGTTCGTTGAGCAGCGCCAATCGTGCGTCATTTATCATCTGGCCGATCGACGTTTTGTTTTCACTCGCCAATCGCTGCGCAGATCGTACGCTGATCTCAGCGTGGCGCGCCACATCTTCGGTCCGAAACATACCAAATCGGACGCAAACCTCGACCGCATTCAACAAATCGCGAAACTCAACTGATTGGGTAGACTGCTGAAGCAGTTTCAATCGGTCGCGCAAACGGCTTTCGACCAATTCCATAAGCTCCTGATCAAATAGTCGCCCGCCCGCTTCTATATCCGCGCGCTTGAAGGTAAGTCTGAACGCGTTGTCGGCAGAATTAAAACGGACGGGGGTAGCGAACGCTTTTCGATAAGCCGATTTCACGCCATTTGCGTCAAAGCCTGATTGCAATTCACATGCTCGGCCATTCTCGCCAAAGGCGCCAATCATGAGTCTGTACAGCACAGATAAGACGACCTCGTTGGCGCACCCATTGTCAAATTCATCATCCGTATACTTATAGGCGAAGCTTAAATATTTTGGCGTTTCGGAGAATTCAACTTTCATTCCTCCATGGAAAACACCGAAGTAGTCCGTGAGTTTTTGTAAACCGCGTTTTGGCGAGCCGGAAAGAAGCAATAGATTCTCCAATCCACCCAAAAAGTTGAACGGCGCGGACGCCCCGAGCTCAAGCGGGGGGGCGACGCCGCAGCCCGATTCGACAATAGCCAAGAGGAGCTTGGGTCCAACGATCGCATGAATCCGCTTGTTATTGTCGGACAATTCAGCTGCGCTATACCCAGTCGCGTCGATGATGCATTTCTCAGAGAATCCATTTGCTAAAGCATAGCGAACAACCGCGGATGTCGCGCGTGAGTCGACGGTATTGTCCATGGGGACGATGACCTCCCCCGCCTTCGATTGGGTTTTGTCGTCAGCCAACATGGTTCAACAACGTGTACCGAACCATTAGCCAGGACCGAAATCCTGTTGTTCGCTGGCCACTTATTGCGATGAACGACGGTCTATATTCAAGCGTTCTATCACTACTAGCGCTATCGTTATCGCGGTTACGCAAGAAAAGGGTAGGACATATCCTGACAAGACTAGACGTTATTAGGTGACAAAAAGCGACGTGCTTTCGAGAAATTGAACGCAATGCTCAGCGCCCGGCGCATCGCGGTACATGAACCCGCCGGTTTTTACCGTCGCCGAACCGAGGACCGCAGGCTCTTGGTCAGCTCTTCAACGGGCCTAAACGAAAAACAATGATTTTTGGGCGCGGTAGACCATTGAAAAACCGACGCAGCGTCGTAAATCTATCCAGAAATCAGAATTACGAGTGATTTTTGGCGTTGCCCATCATTTATACCAAGTTTTGGTGACCGAATTGCCTGATTGTCCGGATTCATCCAATTCTGTCGAACGGGTTGGCACCATCGGTCCCGATCCAATGCTCGCGGTCGCCCAATACGCAATCGACAACGGGATGCCACGCGACCGCGTCGAAAATATCATCGGCGCACCGTTGAATTCCATAGCGCGCGGCGTAACACTCCCCGCTGTGGTCGGGCCGGCGCTAATTGCCCAGATCTTCGAAAGCGGCCTCGGTCAGGCGCCGGCCATAGAGATCGCACAAAACGCGCCATTCAGTTTCCTCGGCGGGCTAGAACGCGCCGTTATCCTCGCACCGACGGGACGCGACGCGTTGCAAGCATTGGCCGCCAATTTTGCTGTTTTCCACGACAGACTGGTTCCGAATTTCGAAGAAACCAAAACGTATACGCACTTTTCATTTAGGTATATCGGCGACGAGCGAGACAACGGCGGCTCCAATGAAGTCGTGCTCGGCGTTCTTGTGCGGCTAATGCGGTCTATTTTCGATGAACGGGGTCAACCGCATGAGGTGCAGGTTCGGTTCCAACGAAACGGCGTTAAGTCTGCATACGAAAGTTTTTTTCAATCACCCATCACATTCTATTCGGAAGACCAGAGCTTCGGCGTTGTCTTCAAAAAAGGGGAGATGATGCGGCCGCAGCATGGCTACGATCCGGGCGTTTTCCATTTTGCGCTGAGTCGCTTGCAAAAGGCTGCTGCGCTGCGGCGCGCAGGTTCGCCGGCGGCAGATTACTCGGAACTTGTGAACGCCTCGACACTTTGCGCAGACGACGGAGTCTTTAAAATTACCGCAATCGCGGAAAAAGCAGGGATAGGAGAGCGCACAGCGCAGCGTATTGCGCAGCGGCATGGCTCTTCGCTCGGTAAACTCATGGATGAGGCGCGCTTGCGCTTGTTGCGCGAGCAATTGTCGAAAAACCCCAAAACAAGCGCTGAAGACCTATCAAGGCTAGCCGGATTTTCGGATAGTCGAGCACTACGCCGCGGGCTTAAAAGCTGGACCGGCCAAACGCTTGCTGACTTTCGCGCTACCAACAATTCTACTAGCGATTTAAGATAAACGACGCGCCGTCTGAGTGTAGAAACGGCGAAATTCATAAACGGCTTTTTAGACTGGAGGGCGGGGCGCAATGTTGGAAAGGTCCACCTATTTTGACTATCAGAATGCCGACGTTTCGAAACGACGAACCAAAGGCGAGCGAACGCGCGACGCCATGGCTGAAGCCGCGATCCGCATTTTGCGTGACGAGGGCTATGAGGCTCTAACAATTGCGTCCCTTGCAGAGGACGCAGGTCTTCGACGGAGTTCGTACTACACGCACTTCAAGGATCTCGATGAACTGATTGACGAACTCTCTATCAAGATACTCGATGGCATCGGCCGGCATACGTCATCGGCTGAGCACCCGCCAGAAAATGAAACGTCTCTTCTACTGACCCGCCTTAAATTCGTTCTTCAATTGCGTCGCCGCAACCCGACCGTCGCTCGGGTCCTATCCGAGCTATACGTGAACCATGGAGAAACGGCGCGAAAAGTTCATCGCGGCATTGTCAGAGATATAAGCGCGGATCGGCGTAACGGGTTGCTCAAGGCGACAAATCGCGAGTCCGAAGCGGCCGCGTTATTTATTGGCGCCGGCGCGGTTGAGTTGTTGAGAGATCGCCATGGGGAGAAACTCAAAGACGACAGAGTATTCCTGAAGCTTGTGTCTCGGATCTGCCTCTTTGTGCGCGACGCGGCGCGGTAGTCGATTGGTTACGCGTCCTTGCGGCTGCCGGGGTTGATCTGCGGCGGCGAACGGCGGGGAGATAAAGGCGCGATCACGGCGTCTCACCGCTCCAACTAATTGCCTGATTTCTTTTAAGAAATGGCGCGAGTGACGGGACTCGAACCCGCGACCTCCGGCGTGACAGGCCGGCGCTCTAACCAACTGAGCTACACCCGCAAAAGACCTGAACGGTCACGCGGTCAGAGGGGCGCGGTGTATGCCAGAGGGCCTGAGGCGTCAAGGATAATCGCATGGTCGGGCGCCGCAACCCGAACCCGGCGCGCGCCAGCACCAGGGGCGCGGGATCGACCACCGTCGCGGCGTTCTAATCGTGGCTGACACGGACCACGGCTTTGCCAAAATTCTCCCCTTTGAAAAGCCCGAGAAACGCTTCTGGCGCAGCCTCTAGGCCTTCATAGGTTGCTTCGCGGAACTTGATTTTCCCGGCGGCAAGCAGCGGCGCCACGTCCGCGGCGAATTCCATGCCTTTGTCGAAGAACTCGGAGACTAAGAACCCGCGAAGGTTTATGCGGCGCGACACCAAATTGATAAGATTGCTGGGGCCGGGCTGGGGGCCTTGATCGTTGTATCGCGCGATCATTCCGCAAATCGCGATGCGCCCGCCCGTTTCAAGGCAATTGAGCGCTGCTTCTAAATGCATGCCGCCGACATTTTCGAAATAGCAAGTGACGCCCTCTGGCGCCGCTTCCGTCAACGCCTCGGTCAGCGCCGATGCGTCGCCATGGTCCTTATAGTTGATCGCCACATCAACGCCGGCTTCCTCCTCAAGCCAAGCGCATTTTTCTGGCGAGCCGGCAGAGGCGATGACGCGGCAGCCGCGGAGCTTTGCAAGCTGACACGCGAGAGAGCCGACGGCGCCCGCGGCGCCAGAGACGAACACCGTTTCCCCGGCTTGCGGATCTAGGATTTTCGTCATGCCGCCCCAAGCGGTGAGCCCAGGCATGCCGAGCACGCCAAGAAAAGCCGAGAGCGGCGCCATCTCAGGGGAGACTTTTTGCGCGCCCTCGCCGGTCGACACATAATGCTCTTTCCAGCCGCCGGTGAAGTCCACGACGTAATCGCCCGGTGAAAAGCCGTCGATGTGCGAGGCGACCACTTGCGAAACTGCGCCGCCCTCCATGGGCGCATCGAGCTTAAAGGGCGGAATATAGCTCTTTACATTCGGCATCATGCGCCCACGCATATAGGGGTCCACCGACATCCAAACCGTTCGGCAAAGCATTTCTCCGGCGCCTGCCGCGGGCATCGGCAATTCCCGAACGGCAAAATTCGACAAATCCGGCGCGCCCTCGGGATACGCCGTTAAAAAAACCGCCCGCGTTGTTTGATCTGACATTCTATTCGCTCCTCCGTCGCCGAGCGCTATCGCGTTTTCCGACTTGTCGATCGCGGCCCCGTGATGCGCATGGCCCATTTCCGCCGAAAGACCGCCTCATTCTCGCCTTGGATTGCGCAGATCTTTTGCGCCAAGAGCGGCTGCTGAGTGTTTCGCGTTTGATCGGCAGACCAAAAACCAGGGTACAGGCTGTTAGACGGGAGACAAGATAATGAAAGCATTGATTATAGCCTCGAGCGCCGCGTTGCTGGCTGTTACCGGCTGTCAGTCAACAGGCGAAGGCGCGCTGACCGGCGCGGCAGTGGGCGCCGCCGGCGGCGCAATTGCTGGCGAGATTTTTGCCGGTCGTCCGGGACGCGGCGCCGCCTATGGCGCGCTCATCGGAGCCGCCGTTGGCGCATATGAAGGGTGTTCGCGCGCAGGCACGTGCTTTGGCAGAGCGCGAGATAAAGGTCGTCGCTATTACGATCGCAATGCCGGACGCTACTATTATGTGGACCCGGAGTATGGCGACAGCTACTGGGAAAACGGATCATTCCGACGCTATGGCGACAGGAATTACAGATACTAGTTTTTTCATTTAGTCCGCGTCGCGGTCGCTTTTTCCGCGACCCATCTGGCTAATCGCGAGCAAGGTCATGGTCGGCACGAAAGCGTCGACTTGGCCTGTGGGATCAAAAACCTCCCAAAACGCGAAAAGACCCGGCCATCCCCACATCATCACCGCCGCTGCGCCAAGGACGAGGTCAACGAGAACCTCAAGGCCAGGTACGCGTCCGATCGTAAAGTCCGCCACGTCAAGCGCGACGCAAATGGCGAGCTTAGCCGCGTTAGCGTTCATACGCTGTCGTCCCCTGCGTTATCGCTCGTAGCGAAGACCGAATCCAAATGTGCGCTCTTCGCCAGGGAAGTAGCGATCATTACCGAAAGCGAAATCTGCGCGCTCGGCATATAGCGCGTTGGTGACGTTCCGTACCGTGATGAATCCGGAAAGCCGCTTGGTCGCCGCCGCCTCAGCCCGCAAATGTAGCAGGTTATGCCCATCATACCGATTGTTATTCGCTGCATCGGTATAATAGGCGCCCATTGAAACCCATTCAGCCTCGATTGTCAGCGGCTCTTTGGGCCGCCAAGAAAGGCGCGTATTAGCGATAACGCGCGGGGCAGAGTCTACATCGTCGCCGCTGGCTATATTTTCACGAACCGTGACGCCAGGATCGGCGGCAGGGTTGCGGTCAAAACGATAGGTATGCGCGGCGTATGTCGCTGCGGATGACAACGTCACGGTTGGGTGCAATTCCAGCACTACATTGGCTTCAACGCCGACATGGCGGGTGCGGCCATTCGCGACATTAAACCCGTCAGCATCGCGAAAGAAGAAATTGCGCTTGTCCATCCAATAGGCGGCAAGATCGATAAGCACGACATCAGTAAGCCGCGCCCGCACGCCAAGCTCAACTGCATCGATTTTCTCTGGCCTCGCTTGATCGCCCGTTTGATTGATTTGTAGGCGGTACAAATCTGTGGTCTGCGGCGGACGCGCGCCGCGCGCATAGCTCGCATAAAGGCTCGCATTCTCGCTCACCTCATGGCGGACAGAGACTTTCGGGCTTGCCGTTACGAAACGGTCGACTTGGTCAGGTAGTCTTAGAAAGCGCCCAACAATGTCTGCGTCAGTGCGATTGTCGTAGTCGTAAATCGTTCCGTCGACGCGCAAGCCGAAGCTCAATGACGTTTTTTCGCTCAATTCATATTCGCTTTGGACGAAGCCAGACGCGTTGAGCGCGCGGACGCCATAATCGTAGTGCAGGCCTTGCGTAAAGGAGAAGATGTCTTCGCGTTCTTGAAATTCCCGGAGCGTGCCCTCGGTATACTCCGCATCAATACCCGCGATTATGGATAAGGGGCCGCGATCTCGATAAACCGCGCTTTGAACGCCAAGGCTCCAATGGCTGTTGTTCTCCAACGCATTGGAGGGAAGAAAGTGCTGCGGAAACTCCATCTTGTTCCAACGAGCGTAAGGCGTGATGCGCAGTTCAAGCCCCTCGCCCACTGGCGCCGTAATCGTTGATTGGGCGCGGAAAGACTTGGCGTCTCGATAGGCGAACGGAAAATCATTCGTACGCCGCGCATCGCGATCAAGCAGCGTGTCCTCGCCGAAGATGAAGCCGGCCGTTTCTTGCTCTAAATTGTGAAAGGAAAGGACCGTATCGATCTCGAGGCCGTCGCCGTCATAAACATGGCGCAGTGTCGCTTTCTGCTGGTCAAGGCCCGCATCATCCCGATAGCCGGCCTCGGACACCACCGACGCGCCCAATAAAAGCGCGTGATCGCCCTGTCCGCCGGACGCCGTTGCGCGCCACTTATATCGGTCTTCCGTGTCGCCAAAGATCTCGGAAAATGCCGAAAACGTCTCTTCCGGGGCCGGCGATAAAACGTTGACCACACCGTGGATCGCGTTCGCGCCATAAGCTGCGCCGGACGGGCCGCGGACAATTTCAATGGCGTTGGCGACTTCGTAATGGGCGTCGAACAAGCCGTTGATATTGGCGAACCCCGGCGAACGCATTGGGACGCCATTTTCTAAGAACAAGAACGACCCTGCGCCGGCGCCGCCAGTGAGCACAGGGGATCGAATAGCGGTCAAGTGCTCAGCGCCTGAGCCACGATGCAGCCCGACACCCGGGGCGCGAGCCAAAGCTTCAGCAACGTGATCGGCGGACGAGAACCGCAAGGTCTCCCGATCTAGGACGGCAATACCTGGCGCTGTCTCGTCAAGGGGCTGCGCGCGACGCTCCGCCGTTACGACAATGCCGGGTTCCGCGACGGCGCTGTGAGCGCCGGCAATCGCAATGATACCCCCAAACATCAACGCAACGCACTTCATGGGCGTTGATTAGCCAATTTCGAGCCGGCGCGCCAAGGGAAATATGATCGCGCCCGCCTGGGAAACGGGCTGCTAAGGAGGCGCTTAGAGGATCACGCGATCGCGATCGTCCAAAAAGCCTCTTGCGCTCAAGCGCTCATAGCGCCATTTGTCCGGTCTTGCCGTCGGTGGAGCTACGAAAAACATGAAAAAGACGCGTTGGCTGATTTTGGGGTCGGGCCCCGCTGGATTAACCGCCGCGATTTATGCCGCGCGCGCTGGCCTGAAACCCACGCTGATCCATGGGCTTCAACCGGGCGGTCAGATGACCATCACCACAGATGTGGAAAACTACCCTGGCTTCGCCGATGTCATTCAGGGCCCTTGGCTTATGGAGCAAATGCAGCGGCAAGCAGAGCACGTCGGTACCGAATTTGTCGAAGACCTTATCACCGACGTAAACCTGGACGGTCGTCCCTTTAGCCTGAAAGGCGACAGCGGCGAAACATACGAAGCCGAAACGCTGATCATTGCCACGGGCGCGCAAGCGAAATGGTTGGGGCTCCCTTCAGAAGATAAGTTCCAAGGCTTTGGGGTGTCCGCTTGCGCCACCTGCGACGGCTTCTTCTATCGAGGCAAGAACGTTGTGGTTGTCGGCGGCGGCAATACGGCCGTGGAGGAGGCGCTTTATCTTGCAGGACTGGCGAAACACGTCACGCTGGTCCACCGACGGGATTCGCTGCGCGCCGAGAAAATCTTGCAAGAACGTCTATTCGGTTTGGAGAATGTGGACATCGTCTGGGACCACGAAATCGATGAAATCCTGGGCGATGAAGCGCCGCTTGGCGTAACGAGCGTGCAGTTGAAGCATGTCAGCTCAGGCGACACGCGAAAGCTCGAGACAGATGGCGTTTTTATCGCGATTGGCCATCAACCCTCGACAGAGCTGTTCGCCGGCGCGCTTGAAATGAACGGCTCAGGATATATCGACACCGCCCCCGATTCGACGGCGACGAAGGTGCCGGGCGTTTACGCCGCCGGCGACGTTACTGACGATATCTATCGGCAAGCAGTGACCGCGGCCGGCATGGGCTGCATGGCCGCTCTAGAGGTTGAAAAATTCCTTGCCGCCAACGGCTGAAACGCCTTGGACGGCCGCTAAACTCTCGTTCTCGTTTTTAACGCTGCGTCTTGCGGCCGCAACGGCCATAACCATATCTCGCAATGCAACGAATGGGCTGCTATATAGTCGATACAAATAAGCGCGTAGAAGATGGAACAATAAAATGCGCAAAATCGACGATGTAGATCGCGCAATATTGCAGGCTCTACAACAAGATGCGCGCCTGACGGCCGAGCAATTAGGCCAGATCAGCGGTCTTTCGCCGACCGCAGCATTAAAGCGCGTCAAGAAATTACGGGAAGACGAGGTCATTCTATCTGAGGTGGCGATCATATCGCCACGCGCCGTCGGGCAAGACCTCATGGCCTCCGTGCTTGTGACGCTGAACCGCGACAAGAATGAGAATTTCGAGGTCTTTAAAGAGGCTGTGCGCGCTGCGCCAGAGGTGATGCAGGCCTATGGCGTAACCGGCGACGCCGATTATCTACTGATCATCAGTATCGAAAGCATGGATCAGTACGAAACGTTTAAGTGCGCATTCTTTCAAGATAACGAGATCGTTAAAGACTTTAAGACGATGGTGATGTTGGACCGGGTTAAGATGGGGATGGCGATCCCGATCAAGACAACTGCTTAAGGCGTTCGCGACGTCGCCATAGGCCCGGAACAGCGCTTATCGAACCTTCCGCCACGCGCCCCTTAGCAACCATGACAAACCGATTTCTCGCGCCGTTCCGGTATTCGGCGCTCATTTAAGGCGTCATATCAAATACGAGCACCTCAGCGTCAGCGCCGCGTTCAAATAAAAGCGCGCCAACGTCTTTGATGGCGACCCCGTCTCCCGCCGTCATATTTTCACCAGCGACAGTGATGCCGCCTTTGACGACCTGCACCCAAACCAACCGGCCTGGCGCCACCGTCAGCGTCGCGTGTTCGTCGCCGTCAAACAATCCCGCATACAAGTCGACATCTTGGTGGATTGTGATTGACCCATTGCGGCCGTCGCGAGACCCAACCAGGCGCAGCTGTCCGCGTTTTTCATCGTCTGAAAACGCTTTTTGCTCGTAGCTCGGCGCCAAACCGTCTTCATCGGGCATGATCCATATCTGTAAAAAGTGAACCGGATCGTCGGACGAATGATTGAACTCCGAGTGCCGGATTCCGGACCCTGCAGACATACGCTGTACGTCGCCAGGACGAATGACCGAGCCGGTTCCGATGGAGTCTTTATGCGCCAACGCACCGCTGACGACGTAAGAGATAATCTCCATGTCCCGATGGCCGTGGGTGTCAAAGCCAGCGGAGGGTTTTACGCGGTCTTCATTGATGACCCGAAGCGGGCCGAAACCCATGTAATTCGGATCGTGATAGTGCCCGAAGGAAAAACTGTGCTTAGAATCAAGCCAGCCAAAGTTAGCGACGCCTCGGTCACCTGATTGACGTATCGCGATCATGGTCAACCTCCATCATATGTTTCGCTTGACCCTCAATTTAATGTCGCCCATTAATTATAGTATCTGTATTATATGACGCATTATGTCTCCTATATAGCGACAATCTGAATGGGCCGATGGATAGATTCGCCAGCTTGAGCGCCTTTGTGCGCGTTGTTGAGGAAAACGGCTTTGCGGCGGCTGCGCGATCCTTGGGCCTGTCGCGCTCCCAGGTAAATAAACTCGTGATCGGCCTGGAGGATCATCTGGGCGCTCAATTGCTCAATCGAACGACCCGAAAAGTTTCGCCGACCTCAGCCGGGCTCGCGCTGTATGATCGGGCGCGGTCCATTTTGGACGATTGGGCGGAAGCGGAATCGGCTTTCCACGAGGAGCAAGACGACCCTCAAGGAGACTTTCGCATCAACGCGCCCATGAGCTTTGGCACGCTGCATTTATCCAGCGCGATCGCCGACTTTATGGCGCGTCATCCGAAAATTCGCGTCGAGCTGATCTTGAATGATCGCCAGGTGGATCCCGTGGCCGACGGTTTCGACATGACGATTCGTATCGGCGAACCGATCGAAACCCTGGCGCTCATCGACCACCGCATCGTCGTCGCGCGACGCGTTATCTGCGCCGCGCCTGAGTTTTTATCTGCCCACGGAACGCCCAGTACGATTGACGACTTAAAATCGCTGCCGGCCCTGTATTATGGCGCAGCAGACGCGACGCAAACCTGGCGTTTAGTGCTGGACGGCAAAACGCATACGGTGAAAATCAAAAGCGTGATGTCGTCCAACAATGGAGAGGTGTTGCGGGATGCAGCCTTAAGGGGGCTTGGCGTCACCGAGCTGCCAACATTCATCGTCGGCGCAGATCTTCAATCTGGACGGCTGGTTTCGCTCTTGCCCGGCTATGAACCGGCGCCCTTAGAGATCTGCTTATTGTACCCCCCAAACCGACGCCTCTCATCGCGAATCAAACTGTTTGTCGAGTTTTTTCACGAGCGCTTTGCGGCGCGACCCTATTGGGATCTTGTCGATTGATGTTGCGATGACGACTACTATGACGCTGCTCTCGCCGAGTTGTCGCCAGGAAGAATTTTCTCCAGTCCGATTAGATTCATGGTTCGCTCTTCGACCGTTACGACCCCTTGTACAAAGTCTTTTGCGATTTGGCTCCCTACATCGGGCGTAGGCTGAATGTCATTGGCGGCGGCAGTAAGAATATCCGAGACAGCATCGACGACATAGCCAACCACTTGCTGTCGAATTTGAAAAATGATGATGACGTGACGCGCGGTCGGTTCGACAGGCGGCAACCCTAAGCGCGCACTCAAATCGATGATAGGGACAACCGTGCCGCGCAGATTTATGACGCCGCGAACATAGTCGGGCGCCAGTGGCAAGCGCGTCTCTTGCGTCCATCCTCTAATTTCTCGAACCGACGTGATATTCACGCAAAACTCCTGAGCGCTCAAACAAAAGGCAACCAACTCGAGCGCATCGTCAGCCTTTTTATGCGTGCGGTGGTCGGTCATGGGGTCACCCTGTCAATGCCAATGGCGGACTGTCGCTGCTAGCCGCGACCGCGCGCCGGATCACATCGTCGACGTCGAGAATAAGGGCAATTCGACCATCCCCCAGAATCGTCGCCGCGGCGACACCCGCGACCTGACCGTAGTTCTCCTCGAGACTTTTGATCACCACTTGCCGCTGGTCCTGAATGTTGTCGAGCACTAACGCCACGCGCGCGTGATCATCGGACTCAATCAACACCACAACTGACGATTCTAAGTCAGCCGGTTGACGCCGGAAGCCCATCAACTGCCCCACATCAATCAGGGGAATGTGCTCGCCGCGCACCGCGATCGTCATGCCCCCAACGCCGATTTTGTGGATTTGCGCCTGGCTTGGACGCAGCGTTTCCACAATCGCCGTTAGCGGAACGACTAAAGTCTGGCCAACGATATCGGTGACCATGCCGTCCAGAACCGCCAGAGTTAGGGGCAAGCTAATGGAAAAGACCGATCCCGCGCCTGGACGCGACGATATCGAAACCTTTCCGCCAACGGATTGAATGGCGCTCTTAACGACATCCATGCCGACGCCGCGCCCCGATAGGTCTGAAACTTCTTTTGCGGTCGAAAACCCGGGTGAGAATATGAGGTTGTCGATTTCGGAGTCCGTCAATTGCGCGTCCTTTGCAATCAACCCCTTTTCAACCGCTTTTTCGAAGACGCGCGGGCGATTGATGCCCGCCCCATCATCGGCAACCGTTATGAGAACGCGGCCGGACCGATGGGCTGCAGTTAAGCTTACGACGCCCTCCTCTGACTTTCCCGCGCCGCGCCGTATCTCTGGGGTCTCAAGCCCATGGTCGATGGCGTTTCGAATCATATGCGTAAGCGGATCTGCGAGGCGTTCGATCACCGTTTTGTCGATCTCGGTGGCCTCCCCTTCAGTCGCAAGTTTGACTTTCTTGTCTGTCGTCGCCTGAACTTCGCGTACGATCCGCGACATGCGTTGGAAAAGCGATTTGATCGGCTGCGCTCGAATCGCCATGACGCTTTCTTGGATTTCACGCGTGAGCTGCTTCAGCCCATCAAGCTCTTGCTCGAAACCTTCATCGCGCCCAATCCCGGCGTTCACGGCGCCTTGGGTCACCATCGCCTGATTAATCACTAACTCGCCAACCAGGTTTACTAACCGGTCTATACGCTCAAGTTTGACGCGGATCGTCGCCTCGGACGCGCCAGCGCCGATCGCGCCAAGTTTTTTGTTTGGCTGATTGGCTCCCTGGGTTGATGACGCGGCGGGGTTAGCGATGCCCTTCGGGCCTTTGTGATCTGCCAATGACGGCGCACGCGCGCCAAGTAGTTTGTCGAGATCGCTCACGGCCGAATCTTCACCAAGCGGATCGTCGCCGATCGTCACGTCCGGGTCAGCTTCGCGGGTGATCTCCAAGTGGCATAACCCGTCCACAAACTCGAAGACTTCGCGAATGTCTTCTTCCTCTTTGTCGGTCCTCAGATGGATGGTCCACCGAAGATAGGCCTCTTCGGGATCAATCGCTTCAAGATCAGGAAGGGCAGATGCATCACATGTTATCGTCGCCTCGCCCAATTCGCTAAGACGCCGCAGCAAAAGGAGCGGCTCGTTGGCGGAATCGTAGAGCGCCTTTTCGGGTTGAAAGGTGATGATAAAGGTCGTTGCCGAAAGGCCGTCCCCGTTCAGGGCATCGCTGTGAACATCAAGATCTGCACCCAGATCAACGGGGACCGGCACAAAATCGAGACCAAGCTCGCCGCCGTCTTTGTCAATAGCTTTGTGAGACCGCGCGGACAGACTTGTCAGCTCGCTGGCGACCGCCGCAATGAAATCTTGATTGCATTCCGTCTCATCCCGCGCAGCCGCGATGAGATCGGACAACGCATCGGCTGAGCGCAACAGGAGGGTCAGTATATCGGACGTGGTATCCAAATTGTTGGAGCGGATGAGATCCAACGTCGTCTCGAAGATATGCGCAAAGTTTACGAGACTTTCCATACCGAAGGCCCCGGCGCCGCCTTTTATTGAGTGAACCGCGCGAAAAACGCTGTTCACTGTTTCTGAGTCGCGGTCCCCCTTTTCCATCTGAACAAGGCCGCTCTCCAGCTCCTCGAGAAGGTCTTCGCACTCCTGGAAAAAAGTTGTTTGGATCTCATCCATCAATTTCACTGACCGTTTTTTGCGATGACGCGATAGACCGCCCAATTGCGCTATGCGCGGCGCGCGGACCCCGGGATCGGTAGGTGCGCAAGCCCGAAGTCGCTGAAAAGACGCTTTAATTCCGTTCCGAATCAATTGCAACTATTACGGGAACAAAGAGAAATTGGCCTCGTCTCGTGGATCATCACGATTGCGATTCGGAGAATGCGAGACGAATGTGCAACGAGGATTATCACCCTATAAGTGTTCAATTAAATGGCGTTTCTGGGTCCTGCAGATATGGCGCGAGCGCTGATAAGGGGCGCCGCCATGTTCCCGTTTTGGTTGTGTCATGACTGCAGTCTTTGGGTATTTTGCGTCGCGCGGGGAGCGGACAGTGCAGGGCAATGACGACGGCTCATCGGAGGCATTAACGTGAATATTCATCGTCAGATTATACTGGCCGCGGCAATGCCCTTTGTCTTTGCGGTCGGCCTTGGCTCGTATACCGCTGTATTTGGCGTAACGGGGTTTGTAGCGCCGACGGTCGCCGTCTTATCGCTCGGCTTGATCAGCGCTTGGGCGACATGGTTTTTTCTGAACCCAGTTGTTAGGCGCGCTAAGCAGCTGTCCGATCAAATCCGGTCGCTGCCTTTACCGACCGATACCGCGCACGACTCTAACCAAGACGCGGACGCACGAATTATCTCGGCTGCACGCGAGGCGCTTGAAGATAGCGCGAGCAAAGTGTCGTCAGAGTTGGCGGCGCTTAACGCACAAGCGGCCGCCATAAGAAAAGCGCAAGCGGTTATTGAGTTTGATCTTGACGGTATAATTTTGGACGCGAATGAGAATTTTCTCAGCGCCATGAATTATCGGCTGGAAGACATCGTCGGCAAACATCACCGCATATTTGTCGATCCTGAATATGGGGAAAGCCAAGAGTATCGTGACTTTTGGAGTTCGCTCCGCCTCGGCCAATTTCGCGCCGGGGAATTCAAGCGCTGGGGCAAAGATCAATGCGAGGTTTGGATACAAGCTTGCTATAATCCTATTATGGATCCGGACGGCAAGCCGACCAAGGTCATTAAATTCGCCACTGACATAACCGAGCAGAAAAAAGCGCAAAACACGGCCTTGTTTAAAGGCGCCGCCTTTGATGGGTCGTCGGTTGCGATGATGATGGTCGATCGAGATTTTCGCGTGACCTACATCAACAAGTCGACGCAAGAATTGCTGGACCGCAGCGCGCCGGTCTTCAAAGAGCTATGGCCAAGCTTTGATGCATCACGAATTATCGGCAGTTGTATCGACATGTTCCATAAAAACCCGGGCCATCAAAGGCAGATGTTGTCGGACCCCAATCACTTGCCCTACCGGACCGACATTACGGTCGGGGATTTTAAATTCGCGCTGAACGTCAGCGCCGTGTTGGACGAAAAGGGCGACTATGTCGGCAATATTCTAGAATGGGACGACGTAACGGATGCGCGGCTGAACGCGGGCGTGCTCTCAGCGCTGGATCGGTCGCAAGCGATGATCGAATTCTCGACCAAGGGCGACATCCTCCATGCGAATCAAAACTTCCTCGAAACGATGGGCTACCGCTCAGAGGAAATCAAAGGTCGGCATCATCGCATGTTTGTGGCGCCTGAATTCGCGGACAGCCAAGAATATAAGGAGTTTTGGGACAGACTAGGACGGGGCGAATTCATAGAGGGCAAGTTTAGGCGCGTTGCAAAGGGGGGCA